>JAAELL010000561.1 GCA_024226735.1 bacterium
TCACTCTTGTGCGGCATTTTGGTCGGCCCGTACCCGCCCGCTGCTGCGTTGCGCCTCCTGCGAGACTTGCAGCGAAGTCGCGTCGTCGCTGCGCCTTGCAGCGAACGCGTACGCACCGACCAAAATGCCGCACAAGAGTGACTCACACCACTAGGATGCCTTTTCTTGAAGCATTCCAGCTCCTTTTGCTGCCGCCCCATCCAAGCGCGGATCGTCGCGGGAAATCGGAGGATCCGAGCTCGTCGAGCGTTCCCGCACGCCCTGGGCAGAGCAGGTTTTACACGGAAAGACGGCGCGCTTCGCGGTGATTGCCGTTCCTCCCACCAAAGGAGATCAAGCATGTCCCAACTCGATGGCAATGTCGTTTGCTGTGGCCAACACACCGGGCCCGAGATCCAACTTCGCATTTTCGGGGATGAGTTCTACGCGCGCTACGAGACGCTCGAGGGCTACACCGTCGTCTACGACACGGACGTGGGTGGCTACTGCTACGCGGCACTCGCGGCGGGCCATCTCGTCTCGACCGGAGTCCCCGCCGACAAGCTCGTGCCGGCCGGGACCAGGCGCCACATCAAGGAGGCCCCCGAAATCCGCAACGAGAAGTTCGGTCAGCGCTACGCGACCCTGCGCCCCCCCGAACGCACGAGCGGCGGCAGCGCGACGCGTACGTTCGGCCCGGACAACGGCCTGCTCGCGGGGACGCAGCTCACGAGCGGCAACATCCGCGGCCTGACGATCCTCGTCGAGTTCACGGACATCCGGACGACGGTGACGGCGGCCGACGTCGAGGAGCTGCTCAACGGCGACGACTACACCGAGCACGGCAACTTCTGCTCGGTCAAGGAGTACTTCGCCAACGTCTCGAGCAGCAAGCTGCAGTACACCAACCTCGTCGTGGGCCCGATCCGACTGTCGAAGCGGCGCAGCCACTACATCGGCACGCTACTGGTCAAGGAAGCCCTGGATGCCGCCGTCGAGCAGTTCCACCTCGACCTCTCCGACTTCGATTCGACGGGGACCGGAGTCGTCGACGCCATCAACATCCTCTACGCCGGCCCGTCGCAGTACTCTGGCGAGCTCTGGCCCCACAACTCGGTACGGGCGCTCACCTACGACGGAATCCGCACCCACTTCTACTTGCTGACTGGGCTCGGTTCCGCGCCGGTCGATCTGCGCATCGGCACGATCTGCCACGAGAACGGGCACATGCTCTGCCGCTTCCCCGACATGTACGACTACGGGGAGCGCGACGGAGATCACGAGAAGAGCCAGGGCATCGGACGCTACTGCCTGATGGGCTCGGGCAACCACCTCGACGACGGTCGCACGCCGTCGCCGGTCTGCGCGTACCTGCGCGACCTGGTCAGGTGGGTCGATCACGTCGAGGTGCTCGCCGGACCGGGAATGCACACGGCCCGCCACGGCGCCTACAACACCACGTTCAAGTGGGAGACCGACGCCGCCAACGAGTACTTCTTGATCGAGAACCGGACGAAGCGCGGACTCGATACGCACTTGCCCGCCAGTGGGCTCGCGGTCTACCACTGCGACACCCTCGGCTCCAACGAGTGGCAGAACGGAACGCAGCTGAGCCATTACCAGTGCGCCCTCCTACAGGCCGACGGGTCGCTCGACCTCGAGAGCAACCTGAACGCTGGCGACGCGGACGATCTGTTTGCGAGCGTCGCTGGGATCGCCGTCTCGAACCAGACGGTTCCGTCCACCCGCCAATGGGATGGCCGCGATTCCGGGCTCCAGCTCGCGAGCATCACCGCGCCGGGAGAGACGATCGAGTTCCGCACGGGCGAGCCGGCGGGCGCGACGCATGCCGTCGGCCATGCGTTCCCGAACCTCATCATTCCCGACGACGATCCCGTTGGGGTCACGAGCACGATCGACATCGCCCAGGCGGGCGCACTCGTCGGCATCGAGGTCCGCCTGCACGTCTTCCATTCCTGGGTCAGCGACCTGCAGGTTTCGCTCGAGTCCCCCGGCGGCAAGCGCATCTTCCTGCACCGCAACGAGGGAGCCGACGGCGACGACATCGACGCGACGTTCGCGAGTGACGCCTTCACCCCCCTGCGCGACTTCGAGGGCGACTCGATCCAAGGCGCGTGGAAGCTCCACGTCGTCGACCAGGCGAGCGCCGACGTCGGACGGCTGCGGGAGTGGGGACTCGACATCGAGTTCGACGCGAGCGCAGCAGTGCTCGAGGCGAACGCGGAGCCGGCCCTCGCGATCCCCGATCTCGACCCCGTCGGTGTGTCGAGCAGCATCGCCATCGCCGAAACCGGCACAGTGAGCGGCATGACCGTGATGCTCGACATCGACCACACTTTCATCGGTGACCTCGAGGTCGACCTCGTCGCCCCGTCCGGTGCGAGCGCGCGACTCCATGACAACTCCGGCGGAGCGCAGCACGACCTCAAGCGGACCTACGACAGCACCTCGAGCACGGCCCTGGCGTCGATGGTCGGACAGCCGACCGGTGGCGACTGGATCCTGCGCGTCCGCGATCTCGCGAACGCCGATGTCGGGACGCTCAACCGGTGGGGCGTGACGATCCGGCTTTGATCGTCGCCACTGCAGATGGGGACGTGCGGGCCGATGGCCCACACGTCCCCATCTGCCTTCCGTGCGAATCCGTTATGACCTGTCGCGGTACCGTACCTACCGTTCGCAAAACCGCCGCTCTACACCCAGTCCGGACGCGAACGCAACTTCAGCCGCTTCGCCGTCGTCGGGTGCAGCAAACTCAGCGCGACCGCGTGCAAGAAGTACCCCCCCTCCCCCGGCCGCGCGTCGCTGTTCGGCACGCCGCCGATCCCGAACAGGGGATCGCCGACGAGCGGCGCCCCGCACGCCGCGAGGTGAATGCGGATCTGGTCAGGGCGGCCGGTGATCGGCTGCGCCGCGACGAGTGACTGGCCGGCCACTTCGTCACGCGCGAGCACGCGCAGCCGCGTGACCGAACGCTTGCCTTCGGGCTGCACACAGAAGACCCGCATCGGTCCGTGGTGCCTCGAGCCGATCGGATGCCGCGCCGTGCATGCCAAGGGCAAGTCGGTCCCGGTCACGCGCGCGAGGTAGGTCTTGGTCACGCGGAAGTCCCGGAACTGCGCCGCAAGCGAGGCCAGCGCGGACTCGGTCTTGCCGAACAACACCAGGCCCGACGTGCCGCGGCCGAGCCGGTGCACCGGTGAGCTCTGCGCGCGCGACCGAGCGCTCGAGCGCACGAGGTTCAACAGCGTGTTGTCGAGGAACACACCCGCCGGCAACACCTGCAGGCCGGCTGGCTTCTCGAGGACGAGCACGTCCTCGTCCTCGTACACGACGCCGAACTCGCGCGGCACGTCGGGCTCGACCCACGGCACTCGCTCGAACTCGAGCTCGTCGCCCGCGGCGAGCAGCTGATCGCAGTCCGCGACACTGCCGTTCACGCGCACGCGGCCGGCTTCGATCCGCGTGCGCCAGACCTCGGTCGAGGAGTGCGTGTAGCGCGCGGCGTGGTGCGCGAGCACGCTGGCGCCCGCCTCGCTCGGCCGGACACGGCTCCGGTAACGGTATCCGCCGTTGAGAGGCATGCCCGTCACGGAGCCGGTGTGACGGTGATGCAGCCGGGTGCGAACAGCGCGGCACAAACGGGCGTGAGCCAGATCGTTCTCTTCATGGACATCGGCGTTCGGGTGAGCGTGGAACCGAGCTGTAGCCACGGCCGCTCGCAAAGTTACCTCACCTCCAGCCCCCTCGCTCCCGATGTGCCGCGCACTCAAGTGCCGGCCAGAAGTTCCGTCTGCGCCCCAACGGAATCGACCCCGCCGGCAACGCCCTCCTCCCGGTCTCGCCCAGCGCCCCCACATGCTCGTGATCCGCGAGGTTGGGTGCGGGCACGAGGTAGCCAGCGGACTTGACGGCGATGCTGGCACCGTCCGCGGCTCCACGGCGAGCACGGTCTCGAACGGAGCCTTCTCGGCCGTCGCCTCGCTCAGCGCGGGAGCGTGCGTGCCCGGCGCCTCGAGCCGCCGGGGCTCGGCGCGCGCGATGCGAGAGAGAGCGCCGTCGGCTGAGCGGCCGCCCCGCAGGAGCGCAGTTGCGGAGAGGGCGACGATCGAGCAGATCGCGATCGCAGCCGCGGCGACCGCCGGTGCACCGGGCCGGACCCGACGGGTCTCGCGCACGCGAAGCATCGAAGCGAGGCCGGCGATCCAGCCGTGCCGGCCTTCGGGATGGTGTGCATCGAGCCGCTCGCGCAGGAGATGCAGCGCGCGCTGCAGTCGCGTGTGGACCGTACGGATGGGAAGGTCGAGCTCCGCCGCGATCGCGGCGGGCTTCATCTCGCGGTAGTAGCGCAACAGGATCGGTCCACGATAGTGCTCGGGGAGCTCGCGCACGCAGTGCAAGAGGAGCTCCTGCTGCTCCGCGATCGCAGTCAACTCAGCGACCGAAGGTGTCGTGCCGGCGCGCGCAACGCGCGCCTCGCGGTCGGAGCGCCGCAGGCGCGAGCGGGTCGCCCTCGCCGCGAGGCGCCGCATCGTGGCGAGCAGCCAAGCTCGGCGGGGGCCCACGACGAGCTTCTCGGCGCTGTAGGCCACGAGCCAGGTCGCCTGGACGAGATCCTGGGCATCGTGTGGGTTCGCGACGAGCCCGCGCGCGAGGTGCTCGAGCCAAGTCGTGTCGTCTTCCGCGGGGTCGGTTGGGTCGAAGGAGCTCATGTCGGATGGTGCGCGCGCTCGTGCTCGCGGACCTTACGTCACCGAACGCCGGTGGTTTCCACGCGATGTCCGATCGTGGAGAGAACTCCTCCCGCGCACTTTCGAGATTCCGACGTTTTCGGTGAGTCATTTCCGCGGCGCGCGGGAACACCCTGCTCACCTGGCCAGTCCGATCGCAGGAAAACCACATGCACCACGCCACCCAGACCACCGCACTGTGCGCGTGCTGCGCGACGAGCTCGCGGACTCGGGCCCGGACGGCTGGCTCCACAGGGAGTTCGGGACCGTGCACCCGGCGATCGGCGTGATCTTGCCGGGTGAGACATGGACGCTGCAGATGATCTTCCGGGACCAGGTCCCCGGCGGCGCCTGCAACGTCACGAACGCGACCGCGGTGACGTTCCAGTAGACAACCTCGGCGCAGGCGCGGGCGCGGGCCGTGGCTCCGCACGAGGCAGGTCGACCTCGCCAGCACGGCTCGCCGCTGTCGCCTCATCCTCGGGGGATGCACTTCCGGCAACTCGCGATCACGACCACGCTGTCCGTGCTGCCCCTCGCTGCACCCCTCGTTGGGGCCGACGGCAACGGCGTCACGATCACCGAAGACGACTGCTCCGGCACTCTGCAAGTGCTCGGTGCAGGTATCTTCGACGTCGACACGACCTCGGCCACGACCGGCGTCGAGGGCCAGATGGAGCCCGCCTGCCTCGTGTTCATCGACGGCTCGGTCACATCCGACGTCTGGTTCGTGTGCGAGGCATCGTCGAGGTCGGCACACTCGTCTGGTGAGGGGTGCCGATGTCGAGAGTTGGGAGTACCACCAGTATAGGCGTACGTAGTCCGTACCCGGCGGCGCCCCAAACAGCAGAAATCTACAGTTGGTTGCCACGCCCAACGGTGCTGCGGGAGGATCGGGGTGTGACCGCAGCCGATCCCGACTCTGCCCACGGCCCAGCCGAGCTCGAGGCGCTCCTGCGCGAAGCCGGTTGGGTGCGCAGGCTGGCGCGGCGCCTGGCGCACGATCAGGCTGCCGCGGACGACGTCGCCCAGGGAACGATGGCGCTGGCGCTCGAGCGGCGTCCTCGATCGCGCGGCTCGCTGCGGCCCTGGCTCGCGCGCGTCGCGGTGCGTCTCGCCCAACGCCAGCGACGGGCCGATGCGCGGCGCCAGGCCCGTGAGGAGCGGGCAGCCAAGGCGCGCGGCGCGACGAGCCCGGCGAGCGATGAGCTGCTCGAGCGGCTCGAGCAGCAGCAGCGCATCGCGGCCGAGGTGCGGCACTTGCCCGAGCCCTATCGCGGCGTCCTGTTGCGCCGCTTCTACGAGGGCCAATCCCCCGCCACGATCGCGCGGGCGACGAACACGACCCCCGCTACCGTCCGGTCGCAGATCGCGCGCGGGCTCGAGCGCCTACGCGAGCAGTGCGGCCGGGGCCGCGAGCTGCACGCGACCCTCCCGTTCCTCCTCTTGGCCGCGGGCATGGAGCACAGCCCGTGGGCGTCACTCGGTGCGGAGATCCTCGCTATGAAGTCGTCGCTGAAAGTCGCCGCTGGTACCGCCCTCGTCTCGGCCGCGCTGCTGGGCACGGGTTTGTTCACCGGACTGATCGGTGGGGATGCCGACACCGCGCACGGAGCACTTCCAACGACGCTCGAGTCCACTGACGAAGACGCGCAGCCGCTGGAGGACACGGTGCAAGCCGAGACCGAGCCCCAGCGGGTCGAAGCCGGTGCGCGCGACCCGGAGACCGCGACGCGGGACGACACCGAGGCCGCTACCGCGTCTCCCGAGCAGCTGCTCACCAACGTCACCGCGCGCGTCGTCGACGACACCGGCCAGCCCCTCGCGGGCGCGCGCCTCGCGTCGATCTACTCCGACGGTCGCCCGCGCGGCAAGGGCAACTTCAGCGAGTCCGACGCGGAGGGCCGTGTCACCCTCGCGCTCGCCGACTCCGGCGTGCGGCATTGGCGAACCGAGGTCTTTCCGATGGTCTTCGCCGCCTCGTCGAGCGGGCACGCGACGAGCTTCGTCGTCTCGACACCGCGCTGGCACGGCGCGACCGACCTCGGCGACATCGCGCTCGGCCCCGGGGGGGCGCTGATCGGAATCGTCGTCGACGCCTGGTCCCAACCCATTCCCGACGCGGTGCTCTACGCGGCGGAGCCCTTGGTCACGACGGACCTCGGAGCGCTGCGCATCGCCGGCCCCGACACCACCATCGTGCGGCCGCGCGCCGACTCGGGCGCGGACGGCCGGTTCGTGTTGAGCGGCATCGTGCCGGGCAGGGTGCGCCTGTGGGTGCACGCGAAAGATCACCTGTGGACGATCACCGACCCCATCGAGGTCGACGCCGGCGCCGCCCGCGACCGCGGCACGATCGTCCTCGAGGAGGTTCCCGTGGAACAACGCATCACGGGTGTCGTGCTGAGGCCCGACGGCAATCCGGCCGCAAACGCCAGGATCGCCTTCGAGTCCAACGCGCTGATGCAGGAGGGCTCGCTGACCGCCGACGGCCAGGGCCGTTTCCGCCTCGTTCCCAGGGGCGACGCTCCTGTACGCGCCATCGCACGCGACGCGACCGACCGCTTCGGACCGAGCGCGGTGACGACCGTGCGCATCGGCACCGAGGTCGAGCTGCGGCTCACCGAAAAGCGCGTCATCGCGCTGCTGGTCACCGACCCGTCCGGACAGCCGATCGAGCGCGCCTCGGTCATGCCATTCATCCAGAGCGAGTCGGGGCGGATGGACGGCATGGACGTGATCCCCGGGCAGGACAGGATCCGAACCGACGCGGACGGTCGCCTGCAGGTGCCGGTGCCGGCCGAGACCTTCTTGATCAGCGGCAGCAAGACCGGCTACGACGGCAGGCGCCTGGGCCCGTTCGAGCCGAAGAGCGCGCCGGCCGAGCTCACCCTCGAGCTCGTGCCCGAGCCGCAGATCGATGGGCGCGTGCTCGCCTACGGCAAGCCCGTCGCGGGGATGCGCATCTCGATCGCCCAGCGCATCCCGGACTTCGTCCCGCGCGAGGCGGGCTTTCCGATCCGTTTCTTCAACAACCGCGGAGGTGAGATCGAGTCGGGTCCCCATGGCCGCTTCCAGTGCCCCGTCGACAAGGAGTGGACCGAGATCACCACGCTCGCGACCGGTGACGCGTACGCGACCGGTGAGACGGAGCTGACCGTGGCGAAGGGCGAGGGCGCGAGCGGAGTCGTGATCGAGGTGACGCACGGAGGCGTCGTGACCGGTACGGTTCTCCCTCCGCCCGGTCAGAGCGCCAGCGGCTACGTCGTCGCGGCGTCGCGCGGCGACGGCTTCCCGGTGTGGACGCGCGCGGACGAGGACGGGCGCTACCGACTGGAGCATCTGACGCCGGGCGCGTGGCGCGTCGAAGGCCGCGACCGCGAGCCTGCGCGGGAGGTGCTCTCCGTCGCCAACCGCCCCGAGGACAAGGAGTTCAACTGGAACGTCGGCGTGGTCGACGGCGAAGAGGTCCAGTTCGACGTCGACATGCGCGGCCTCGGCGACATCGAGCTGAGCGGCCGCTTCACGATCGACGGCGAGCCCGCGCAAGGGTGGACGGCCGAGTTGGTCGCGCCGCGCGAGACGATGCAGCGCGAGGCAAGACCAGCGGCCGAGCTGGACCGCACCGGGAACTTCACGTTGACGGCCCGCGCCGGGCGTTACGACCTGCGCCTGCTCGGCACGCTGCCGGGTGGGGTCCGCGTCGAGGTCCTGCGCGAGGTGCAACTCGAAGGCACGCGACGGGAGTGGGACGGTACCCTCACGACCGGCGCGTTGTCGGAGTCGGTCGAGGGCGACCACGAGGAGGTGCGGCTCGTCCGCGGCCACTACTACGAGGGCGATCGCGAGATCACGCACGCTCCCGTGACCGCCGGCCACTGCGACGTGCGCATCCCCTCCGGGCGCTCCAGTCTCCAGACCTCGGCGGGGATGACCGACTTCGGGCAAGCGTGGCAGACGCTGCGCATGGTCGACGTGCCGTAGTCACTCGGCGTCGACGTCGACGGTCACTTCCCCGCCCGCCGCCAAGTCGACCGCGGGTCCGGGCTTCCAGCTCCGGTAGCCGCGCCCGGAGGGGTCCGCGCCGGTCCGGGGGCACGCCCTCGCAGGAGCAGCGCATCACGAGCGTGCGCTGCGGTTCCGGAAGCGCGGTGACCAGCGCCGCCAACTCGCGCTGGGCCAAGAACGCGCCATGGACCTCCGCGTCGCCGCGGTCCAGCCTCAGCTCCGCGGCGACGCGTTCCCGGGCTCGCCGCCTGTGCTCGGCGCGCCGACCGCGGCGGGCGAAGCGCTCCAGGAGGTGAGCGAGCCAAGAGCGCAGGTCGGCGCGCGCGGGGCGGCGGGAGAGAGCCGCCGCCCACGTCTCCTGTACGAGATCGTCCGCCGCGGCCTCGTCGCGTGCGAGTCGCAGCGCGAGAGACCGCAGCCATCCGGCATGGCCCAGAAGCTCGTCAGGGGTTGCCGCGTCGAGGTCCACGCCCCCACACACCCGCCGTCCGGCGGAGTGTTGCGCCCCAATGCCGGGATTTGCCGTTCGGCGCGGGGCTCAAAGGGAGAATCTCGGCAAGGGCGTTCAGTTGAACGTCACGATCAGCGAGTCCGAGAAGTTGCTCGTCGGCCCGTCCCGGTACCACGCCTGGAAGGCCCGCGAGTCACCGCTCATGACCGCCGGGACCGGGACGAACGAGCCGTCCGTCGGCAGCTCCTGATCGCCTCCGCCCACGACCGACATCGACACGCCGGAAGCGTCGAACTGGAAGACGTGGCCGAGGCCGACGTTGTTGTACCGGAACTGCGGACCGCCGATGCAGATGATGCCCGCGGCCCCGGGCGGCGTGAAGTACAGGCCGGGGTTCGGACCGCTGATGTGGTAGCCAAACTCGCCCGCGGGGCCGCTCGAGACCGAAGCGTTGACGACCTCGCCAGCGTTGCCGGTGCCGAACAGCGAGAGGGCCGCCGCGAACCCTGTCGAGTTCGGAAGCGGCAAGCACATCGTGTCCGGCGAGCCGAGCCCGAGGCCGCCCATGAAGTACGCATCGCGGTGGGCGATGATCTCCGCGGCGCTGAGCTGCGCCTCGTAGACGGCCACTCCGTAGACGAGCCCCAACGCCATGACGTCGAAGTTCCCGTTCGGGTCGTGGATCTGGCCGATGCCCTGCATGCCCTGGAGGACCGGCGCGTAGGGAATGGTGCCGAAGCTGGTGCCGTCGACGAAGAGCTCGGTCGTGCCCGCGGTCGGGTTGGCCACGTAGACGAGCTGGATGTCGACGCCCTCGGTGTTGTTCCCGTTGAAGGAGTGGTCGGCGATGTTCCACTCGGTGGCGCCGTAGGCCTGCGTGTCGCAGCACTGCTCGAACTTCAGCCCGCCGTCCGAGCCGACGCCCGTTCCGCGCGCGCCCATCAGCCCGCTGCTGATGCCGCCGTTATCCCCGTGGACGATGAACTCGTAGGTGACCCCGCCCGCACCGTTGGTCAGCCCGATGTCGTCGACCATCGGACCGGGCAGGAGCGAGTTGACGTAGCTCGCGGGCGTACCGCTCGCGACGGCGCTGAGCCAAGCGTTGACCGAGCCCGAGGGCGGCGGCGGCCCGGCGTTCTCCTGGACGTCGACCAAAGCCGTGCCCGGCGGGGCGCCAGGGAAGTTGCCGAGCTGGATCAGGTAGCTCTGGCCCGCCGTCGCCGTGAAGCTGATCTGCGAGAGCAGACCACAGGCGTCGTCGTTGCAGGCGATGGCCGTGCCGGCCGCCGGACAGGCCGTGCCCGCGTACGCGGCGATCTTCGTATCCGCGTTCGTGCCGGCGCTGTTGCAGGCGGAGATGACGGTCAGCCCGCCCGTCCCCGCGACGTAGATCGCCCACACGTCATTGTCGATGGCCGTCGTTCCGAACGCGTAGCACGCCTGCTCGGTCTGCCCCTCGGTGCCGGTCGTCGCCCCGGAGTTGTCCCACTGGAGCGTCCCCGGGCCGGTGATGTCTACGGTGGCGGCCGCGCAATCGTCAGTGGTCGTCTGAGCCCGCGCGGTCGCGCACAGAATGCTGGCCGTCGCGACGAACGCTACTTTGCTGAGATACATGGAGAGGCCTTTGCGGCGTTTGCGCCGTCTTGGAACACATGGACAAGGAGAGCTTGGACCTACCTGGTCTACCCGCGTGGCGCCGTTCCGGCAAGACGCCAGCAGCCCGTGGTGAAACTCACGGTGCACTGGGAGCCGGCAGGATTCGTCCTGGCAAGGCGCGCTCACGACGCGTAGCGGTGGTTCCTCGGAGGAAGCGCAACGCCGCCAGGGCGGATCCTGTCGGCTTCCCGTGCATCGTGAGTTTTACGACGGGCTGCCAGGGCGCGATCGCCACTCGGAGGTCCGGCCCACGGCTCGGTGTCCGGGCGACGATCGTGCGTGAAGCTGTCCCTGTCCTAGTGGTGTGATTCACTCTTGTGCGGCATTTTGGTCGGTGCGTACGCGTTCGCTGCAAGGCGCAGCGACGACGCGACTTCGCTGCAAGTCTCGGAGGAGGCGCAACGCAGCAGCGGGCGGGTACGGGCCGACCAAAA
>JAAELL010000562.1 GCA_024226735.1 bacterium
CATTTTGGTCGGCCCGTACCCGCCCGCTGCTGCGTTGTGCCTCCTCCGAGACTTGCAGCGAAGTCGCGTCGTCGCTGCGCCTTGCAGCGAACGCGTACGCACCGACCAAAATGCCGCACAAGAGTGACTCACACCACTAGCGTCCCTTCAGTGCGGCCTTGATGTAGTCGCGGTTGAGGCGGGCGATGTTCTCGACGGAGATCGCCTTGGGGCAGGCAGCCTCACACTCGTAGTGGTTGCTGCAGTCGCCAAAGCCCTCGGCGTCCATGGCCTCGACCATCGCGCTCGCGCGCTGCTCGCGCTCGGGCTGACCCTGGGGCAACAGCGCGAGCTGGGACGCCTTGGCGGCGACGAACAGCATCGCGGCCGCGTTGGGGCACGCCGCGACGCACGCGCCGCAGCCGATGCACGACGCGGCGTCCATCGACATGTCCGCGTTCTCCTTGGCGATCGGGATCGCGTTCCCGTCCGGTGCCGAACCGGTGTTGACCGAGACGTAGCCGCCGGCGCCCTGGATGCGGTCGAACGCGCCGCGGTCGATCACGAGGTCCTTGAGCACCGGGAACGCGCGCGCGCGGAACGGCTCGATGTAGATCGAGTCGCCGTCGTTGAAGCGGCGCATGTGCAGCTGGCAGGTCGTCGTCTCCTTGTCGGGGCCGTGGGGCTGCCCGTTGATGACGAGGCTGCACATGCCGCAGATCCCCTCGCGACAATCGTGATCGAACGCGACGGACTCGCGGCCGTCGAGGATCAGCTCGCCGTTGAGGACGTCGAGCATCTCCAGGAAGGACATGTCGGGCGTCACGGCGATGCGGTAGGTCTCGAACCCGCCGGCATCCTGGGGGTCCTTCTGACGCCAGACGTGCAGCGTGACCTTCATGTCGCTGCCATGATGGGCCGCGTTGCTCTGCGGGACGCTCATTTGTAACTCCTCTGGGTCAGGTGGACCTCTTCGAACGTGAGCTCCTCCTTGTGCAGCTCGGCCGGTTTGCCGACGCCCTGGCACTCCCACGCCGCGACGTAGGCGAAGTCCTTGTCGTTGCGCTTCGCCTCGCCCTCTTCGGTCTGGTGCTCGGCGCGGAAGTGGCCTCCGCACGACTCTTCGCGGTGCAGCGCGTCGGCGACCTTGAGCTCGGCGAACTCCAGGAAGTCGGCGAGACGCCCGGCGTGCTCGAGGTTCTGGTTGAGCGACGCGCCGTCACCGACGACGCGCACGTCGTGCCAGAACGCATCGCGCAGCTCGCGGATCTTGCCTTGCGCACTCTTCAGGCCGTCGGCGTTGCGCTCCATGCCGCAGTGATCCCAGCACGTCAGGCCGAGCTCGCGGTGGAAGCTGTCGACCGTACGTGATCCCTGGACGGCGAGCAGGGCGTCGAAGCGCGCGCGCGAGTCGTTCTCGGCCTCGGCGAACGCATCGTGATCGGTCGTCACGGCGCCGAGCTCGCGGCCGGCGAGGTGGCTCGCGATCGTGGCCGGAACGACGAAGTAGCCGTCGGCGAGTCCCTGCATCAGGGCGCTCGCACCGAGCCGGTTCGCGCCGTGATCGGAGAAGTTGGCTTCACCGAGCACGAAGAGTCCCGGGACCGTGCTCTCCAGGTTGTAGTCGACCCACAGGCCGCCCATCGTGTAGTGCACGGCGGGGAAGATGCGCATCGGGACCTGGTAGGGATCCTCGCCCGTGATGCGCTCGTACATCTGGAAGAGATTGCCGTAGCGCGCCTCGATCGTGTCGCGGCCGTCGCGCTCGATCGCGTCCCGGAAGTCGAGGAAGACGGCGTTGCCCGTCGTGCCGACGCCTTGGCCCTCGTCGCAGACAGTCTTGGCGTTGCGCGAGGCGACGTCGCGCGGCACGAGGTTGCCGAAGCTCGGGTACTTGCGCTCGAGGTAGTAGTCGCGTTCGCCCTCGGGGATCGCCCCGGGCGAGCGCTGGTCGCCGGCCTTCTTCGGAACCCACACGCGACCGTCGTTGCGCAGGCTCTCGCTCATCAGCGTCAGCTTCGACTGGTAGTGTCCCGACACAGGAATGCAGGTCGGGTGGATCTGCGTGTAGCAAGGGTTGGCGAAGTACGCTCCGCGCTTGTGCGCGCGCCACGCGGCGGTCACGTTGCTCACCTTCGCGTTCGTCGACAGGTAGAAGACGTTGCCGTAGCCGCCGGTCGCCAGGAGCACCGCGTCGGCTGCGTGGCGGGCGTACTCGCCCGTGACGAGGTCGCGCGTCACGATGCCGCGCGCGACACCGTCGACGACGACGACGTCGACCATTTCGCAGCGCGTGTGCATGTCGATCCGGCCCGCGTCGACCTGGCGCATCATTGCGCCGTAGGCGCCGAGCAAGAGTTGCTGCCCAGTCTGGCCGCGGGCGTAGAACGTGCGCGCCACCTGCGCGCCGCCAAACGAGCGGTTGTCGAGGTAGCCGCCGTACTCGCGCGCGAAGGGCACGCCCTGGGCGACGCACTGGTCGATGATCTGGACGCTGACTTCGGCAAGTCGGTGAACGTTGGCCTCACGCGCACGGAAGTCGCCGCCCTTGACCGTGTCGTAGAACAGGCGGTGGACGCTATCGCCGTCGTTCTTGTAGTTCTTCGCGGCGTTGATGCCGCCCTGCGCCGCGATCGAGTGCGCGCGGCGCGCGCTGTCCTGGATGCAGAACGCCTTGACCTTGTATCCCATCTCGGCCAGCGTCGCGGCAGCCGAGCCGCCCGCGAGTCCGGTGCCGACGACGATCACCTCGAACTTGCGCCGATTGGCGGGATTGACGAGCTGCAGGTCGAACTTGTGACGGCTCCAGCGCTCGGCCATCGGGCCGCTGGGGATCTTGGAGTCGAGCTTCGTGGTTGCGGTGGGGGACATCAGCTCGCGCCTCCGCCGGAGAGGAGAAGGACCAGGGGAAACGAGACGAACCCGGCGAAGAGCAGCACGGCGAGCGCGAGGCTCAGCGACTGGATCAGCGGGTTGTACTTGGGATGGTTCGCGCCGAGCGTTTGCAGGGCGCTCTTGAACGCGTGACTGAGGTGCAGGCCGAGGGCAGCGACCCCGAGGATGTATACGGACGCGCCGAGCGGTGAGCCGAGTCGCGTCTTGACCAGCGCCGCGAGGTCCTCGCCCGAGCCGGTCATGCGCGGGACCTTGAAGTTGACGATGTGGATCACGAGGAAGACGCCGACGATCAGGCCCGTGATCAGCATCGAGCTGGACGCGGCCGTCTTGTTGCCCATGCTCGAGCGCTGCTGGTAGCGCGTGTCGCGCGCCTCGCGGTTCGCGCGCGTGACGCTGAGCGCGAGCCCGATGTGCACGAGAAACAGCGCGACGAGCCCAATCTCGGCGACGATCAGCAGCGGGCCGTACGACTCTAGCTTGTGTGCGTAGGCGTTGAACGCCGTGCCGTCGTCGTCCACGTATAGCGTCAGATTGCCGGCGAGGTGGGCGATCAAGAACCCGATGAGCGCGAGGCCCGACAGGGCCATCGCCACTTTCTTTCCGATCGAGGAGGAGAGGAACCGGGCGAGCCAGCTCAACATGGTGGGGGCCTCACGTGGGGTCGCGGGGCACGCGCGGACTGGCACTGTGGCGCCGGGGATGAGCGTGCCGATGGGCCGTGGGAACGTAATGTCCGCTACGCACCCGAGCAATCAACACGACCTGCTTTTTGGACCTTCTGCGCCGGATTCAGCCAGTCTCTACGGAAAGGCGCTAATCGCCGGCGAACCTCGGTAAGCTGTGCGATTCTGCCTCGAACGTGGCGGAATCCCGCTGATGACGAGTCACACCCGCTTGATCCTGATTCGCCATGGTGAGGTCGAGTCCCATTGGCGAGAGCGCATCTACGGCGACCTCGACGTGCCGCTCTCGGAGAACGGCAAGGACCAGTCGCGGGCGGTGGCGGAACGGCTGCGCGAGCGCGAGCTCGCAGCCGTCGTCTCCTCGGGTCTGGCGCGCGCCGAGTTCATCGCCAAGCTCCTGCGCACCGACCGCCCGCACCTCGAGCGCCGCGACGACGCACGCTTGCGCGAGATCGACCGCGGACGCTGGGCCGGAAAGGGCCAAGCCCAGGTCGAGGCCGAGACCCCGGGCGGCTGGGAGCGCTGGCGAGCCGCGCGTGGCGCACTCGGCGCCCCCGGCGGCGAGACCCTCGAAGCGATGCGCCCGCGGGTCCTGGCCGGCCTGGACGACACCGCCGAGCTCGACCCCGGCCTCACGGTCGCCATCGTCGCGCACACCTGGGTCCTGCGCCAAGCCGCCTGCGCCTCCCTCGAGCTAGCCCTCGCGAGCAGCCCCGACCTCGAGGTCCCGTACACCGGTGTACTCGAAGTCGACTGGCCAACCGCAGCCGGCCGCGATGGGGGAGCCACACCCCGCTTCCTGTACCTCGACGGCCACACGACCTGACCCGATTCGCCTGTTGTAGGGGATCCAAGCCCCCCATCGAGGCCCTTCGTTCCGGCGAGCGTAGGCGTCATGGAGACCCGCGTTCCGGCGAGCGTAGGCTTTATGGAGACCCGCGTTCCGGCGAGCGCCCGGCTTCATGGAGGCCCTCGCTTCAATGCCCGCCCGGCTCCACCGGCCCCTCGCCTCGATGATCGTCGACCTCCTCGCCCCGCGACCTATCGCTGCCACACCGTCAGGTGTGGCGCCATAAATAGCACCGACACCGAAGGTGTCGAATAATTAGAAGCCTGACCAGGCGGAGCCTGGTCAGGCTTCTAATTATTCGAAGCGTCGCCCTTCGGTCCCGGCGGCGGATCGCCCGGCGGCGTCCCTCCCAGGCCACTGAACCCCGCAGGTGCCCCGGCGATGCCGAGCTCCATCATCTTGCGTAGGTCGTAGAGGCCTTCGCCCATGTGCGACGCCAGCCAGATGAAGTAGCAGTCGACCGGGTCGACCGGGTCGTCGACTTGGAACGCCGCCTTGCAGGTCAGATCGCAGACCCGCTCGCTGTTCATGAAGCAGTATTTGGCCATCGGCCCAGCAGTCTATCCGCTCAGCGCTCCCGGCTGCGCCGCTGGCGTAGGAAGATCGTCCGCCATTCGCTCTCGATCACGTGCTGGCCGCGCTGGTTCGTGACGATCCCGTCGAAGAGCACCCAGCCGCGCTTGGGCCGCGGGTCGGGATCGAGCTCGCTGACGACCAAGCGTGCCGAGATCGTGTCGCCGGGCTTCACGGGCGCGGTGTAGCGGATGTTCATCTCCGCCAGAGCCGCGATCGTGTAGTGGAACGCTCCCGTCTGGTTGACCAGCCCGCTCGCGATCGCCTGGATGAGCATGCCGTGGGCGACGCGACCGCGGAACGCGGAGCGCGAGGCGTGCGGCTCGTCGGTGTGCAGTGGGTTGTAGTCCCCGGACAGTCCGGCGAAGGCCTGGATGTCGGCCTCGGTGATCGTGCGGGACGCGGACTCGATCACGTCGCCGACCGCGAAGTCGTCGAACAGGAGGCCCGCGAGGCGATGGGTTCTGGGTGCGGTCGGAGTCGATTCGGCCATCTGGCCAGCGTACGGATCCTCTCCCCCGGGTTCTCCATCCTGATTGTGATACATAACGTACATTATCCGACGTTGCGTATATGAGGGGCCGGGGGGTGCCGTGAGCCCGTTTGCGGCTGGTTGCGGCTGGTTTCCCGTCAGGAGCGCCGCATTCGAGCCGATGGATTCTGCATGGCCGTCTCCCGTCTCGTCCCGTTGTCGCTGCTTCTGTGCGCCGCCGCGTGCGTCGCGCCGACGAGCGGATCGCAATCCACCGCGGGCTACCCGCCGCAGCGCCGCGTCTACGTCCCAGACCTCCCGGTGTCGCAGCCGCCGTTCGAGATGGTGCACGCGAGCTGGAAGCAACGGCTCGACCAGCCGTACGTCTACTTCGATCACTACGGCAACTACGCCGAGACCGGCGCGCTGATCCCGACCCTGTACCGCGAGATGGTCGCCCAGGGACTCGAGGCCGACGGCCCTCCGTTCTGCCTGTTCTACGACGACCCCGGCAAGGTCCCGCTGGCCGAGCTGCGCTCGCGCGCGTGCATCCCGGTCTCCGGACCCCGCTCGCCGACGGCGCCGCTCGCGTACGAGGTCCTGCCCAGCGTGACCGTCGCCTACGCGTTCGTCTCGGGCGCCTATCCGGACGCGCCCCGGGCTTACCCGGGGATCTACGCGTTCATGCAGCGCATGAACTGGGTCGACGCCGGACCGATCCGGGAGATGTACCTCGTTCCGCCCGGAAGCGATCCGCGGCCGGAGCGCCTGATCGCGGAGATCCAGATCCCGGCCCGTCCGGGCGAGTGAGCATCCGGGCAGGAGAACGGCCGGCACCCCCATCGAGGCCGCGACTCACGCGCATCGCGCGCAAGCCGGGTCGAGGAAGGAACCGGTTCGTGCTCGGCGACTCACCGAGACGGGAGCGACCTACACCATCAGCGCCGCCGACTCCGGCGGATAGCACCGGAAAACGCTGACGCTCCCGTCGGCGCCGACGCGTCCCCGCAGCCGGTCGCCGGCAACGAGGAACTCGGCGAGGTCCGCGCCTCCCTCGACGGCGTGCGCATCCCCGGCGCGGTCGACGAGCACGGTCGGCTCCCCGGCGCCGGCTCGCAGCTCGAACAGCTCGCCCGCGTCCCCCTCGCCGGGCCGCGCGAGCTCACGGTTGGCGCGCACGATGCGTGGAAGCGATTCGCGCAGGCGCGCGAGCGTCGGCCCGAAATCCTCCTCGAGCGGCATCTCGTGCGCCTCGGTCGTCCAGCGGCAGAACGCGTCCAGCGCGTCGAGCAACGCGAGCGATTCGGAACCGCTCTCGAGCACCTGGCGCTCGTGGAGCCAGAACGTCGTGAAGCGCAGGAGCTCGGCTGCACTCAGGTCCTCGAAGACACCGATCGGGGCGGCGAACGTCGCCAGGTGGCGTAACGGCGGATTGTGGCTCTCGACGTCGCCGGGAGCCTCGCGGCCCAGCTCCCACAGGAACTCGTCGATCATTGCGCCGACGACTCCAGGGAAGTCGGGCGCCGGCGCAAGCTCGCCCTCGTCCGGGTCCGGGTCCGTGTCGAGCGCCAGGTCGCGCTCGAGGTCGGTGATGAGCTTGTCGACGTCTTCTCCGCGGGCGCGGCCCTGCGCGAACGCTTCGACCGCAGCGCGCTGATCGCTCGGCTTGGTCGGCTCCGGAACGCTCGCGTCTGACTTCGAGGAGAGGCGCGCCCACGCCTGCTGCAGGAGTCCGCGTGTGCGCTCGAGGTCGACGCCCGTGTCGAAGGCCAGTCGGTCGAGGATGTTTCCGAGGACGTCGCGGGCACCGTGCATGAGGCGGCTCGTGTCGAACGGCTCATGCGCAAGCTGGACGAACAGCTCCTCGACGTCCGCATCGTTGAGGCCCGCGCCCACGAGGAGCGAGCGTGCCTCCCCCACCGGATCCGCGACCGAGCGTTCGCCCTCGAGCTCGGATCGGACCACCTCGCCGCTCGGCGCCGCTTGCGACGCGCCGAAGAACATCACCTCGATCTGGTCCTGGGAGACGTGCAGCACCTTGGCCGTGTGCCTCGTGCGCGCCTCCGCGAGGTCGCGTCGCAGAGCTGCGAGCAACTCGGGGTTGCGGAACACGCCAGCCGCGGGCGAGGCTTGGTAGAGGGCGTCGCCGATCGGGAAGAGCCGGCCGACGATGAGGTCGCCGACCTCGAGCACGTTCGCGCCGTCGGGCTCGCTCACGGGATACTCGCCGAAGCCGGCGACGTCCTCGACCCATACGCCCTGGCCCGTCCGCACCTCGGTGACGACGAACACGCCGGCGAAGGACTCGATGACCGCCGCGACGCCGCGCGACAGGTCGCTGTCCTGGACGCGCGCGTTCGCGGTTTCGGCGAGGCGCTCGACGGGAACTCCGAAGAGTCCGGGACTGTGACGCTCGATCAGGAACCACTCGAGGTGGCGGCGTTCGGCGAGGCGCGCCTCCTCGGAGATGCCGAACGGAGCTGGACCGTGGAAGAATTCGACGGCGCTGGTCTCGAGCTCCGCCGATAGGGACTCGTCCTCGAGGACCAGGTCGCGGTAGAGTTCGAGTGCGGCGTCGATTCTGGGCGGAACGGTGGCCATGATCGAGGTATTGTAGCCTCCGCGGGCCGCCGCGGCCTCCGTCCCCGAATCCGTGGACCGATCTGGACACCGGTCGGGATCGTGTCAAATATCCACGATGGGAAAGATCGGGGCCAGGAGCACGCAATACGGTAGGCCTTCCCCACCCTCCCCGAACGACACGTGATGAACGACGAAGGAACGAGCCTGGTCGAACGGATCCACCTGCCCTGGGTCGATCAGGTGGGGCTGCTGATCCTCCTCACCTTTCTGTTCCTGGGCGTTTGGCGCGGACTGTGGTGGCAGGTGATCCGGCTGGTCGGCGTCGTCGGCGCCGTTGGGCTCGCGCGCGGCCTGACCCCGCGCTTCACGCCGACGATCGAGGAGTCATTCGACGTCACCTCGCGCGTTGCCAGCGGCGGCGTGTGGTTCGTGCTGTTCTTGTGTGGCCTCGTGCTGGTCAGCCTCCTGGGCCTCGTCGGCAAGCGTGCGCTCGAGGCGATGCAGCTCGGAGCCGTCGATCGCTTCGGAGGCGCGCTCGCGGGTGCCCTCACCGGACTCGTGCTGCACGCCGCGTTCCTCGTCGTCCTCTCGGCGCTCGGAACGCCGGAGTGGTCGAGCCGCACGCTCGCGGACACGCGCAGCGCCGTCCTGCTCGACAACCTGTCTCACAAGGCTCACGTCCTCGTCGACGCCCAGGCGGCGGAGCGCATCGTCGGACCGCTGGCGGGGATCTTCCAGCGGACGGACGCGGTGGAGCCCGGTCCAGTGGAGCCGGGCGAAGCAGAGGTAGAGGAAGAGCCGCGCGTTCGGTAGGCTGGCGAGCTGAAAACTCGAAACGCGCGCACGTCACGGGGAAGCAGGTGTCATTCCTGCACGGTCCCGCCACTGTATTTCGCACGGGTGCGTCGCCCATAGGGGTCCATTGGACCCCCGGTCACTGGAGGTTTCGGCACAGCCGACTCTGGGAAGGCTCGGGCGCGTTCCCCACGTGATGAGTCAGGAGAACCGGAGTGCGACGCGGGTTGCCGACCTCGGGTCCTGGGTCGTGCCCCCAAGCGCGGTGCAACGTGTGCCGCCGCCCGGAGGTTCGAGGGTCGGTTGCTTTCTGCGGATACTCAGAAAGGACCCATATGAAGACGTTCCTCGGGACGCTCACCCTCTCATGCGTCGCGTTCGCGGCGCCCGCCGCGGCACAGACCGCTTTCGCCGAGCCCGGCTTTGCCGTGACCGATGCCTCGAACGTGCGCTTCGGCGAGGCGTACGCGAGTTTCGCGGACGGGCGCTACATCGGCCTCGACGGAATCGAGATCGCGCTCTACGCGAGCGACGGCACCCAGCTCCAGCTCTACGACACGTTCGGGACGTTCGTGTTCCCCTCGTTCGTCGCGCTCGACCCGACCGAGACCTTTGCGATCCTCGGCGAGAGCTCGAATGGTGACCTCTTTCGGCTCGACCTGGCCACGGGGACAGTCGCGCCGCTCGTGAATCTGAACCTCAACTTCTCCTTCGCCTTCGATGCCGATCCCGACTTCGGCTTCGTCAGTGCGGCGCTCGGTGGCTTCGGCAACGGCAACGACGTCGTGCGCGTTCACCTGACGACGGGTGCGACCACGCCCGTGCTCCACGTCGCAGGACCTTCGGGGCCCGTCGCGATCGCGCCGACCGGTGACCTCTACTACATCACCCAATCGGACGACTTCCCGCCGCCGCCGGCCGCGAGCTCGATCCTGGTCTGGACCGACGCGCAGCTCGACGCGGGAGTCATGCTGTCCGAGCTCGATGCCGTGACGTTCGCCAGCGGGCTCGACGGCGGATCGTCGATCCTGCCTGAGGCGGTGAGCGACCACGTGTTCGCGCTGGAGACGACGTTCGGCTCCGGCTCGCGGCTCCTGCAGTACACGGCGGACGGCGCCCTCTTCGCGGTCGACGCCGTTACGGTCGACTACGCGAGCAACATCGAGCTGTTCCACGGCGCCGGCACGGCGACGTTCGCGGCCTTCCAACCGAGCGGAGCTCGCCTGCTCCTCGCCTCGACCGAATTCGGGGCCGGCACGAGCGAGCGCATCACGCTCGAACCGGCACGGCCGGTCGCGACGTTCTCGGGACCCCAGAACGGAAACAGTGGACCGGCGTCGGTCACGATCACGGACGCGTTCCCCGGCGGCGAGATCTCGGTGGTCTTGGCGCTGTCGCAGGACATGCAGGACCCCGAGGTCGTGCTGAACCTCGGCTGGGGCGCTCCGGTGCACCTCGCCCTGCAGCCGAACGATCTGATCCGGCGCACGACCCGCATCACGGTCGACGCCCAGGGCACGGCCCAGATCAACTACGTGCAGCCCCCGCTGTTGACCGGTGAGTGGATGTTCCAGGCGATCGCCTACGACGACGCGAACAACCCGCTCGGCACCTCGACCGCCGTCATCAACGACTGACGAGCCACCCCACGGGGAGGCGCATCACGAGCGCGCCGCCGCCCGACTCGAGTCTTGCTCCCGGGAGCCGCTCGAGAACGGCGGCGGCGGCCGTTCGTGCGGCCGCGCCGGCGGTGACCTCGAAGCGTTCAGGCTCCAGTGTCCATTCGACGTGGTCGACGTCCGCAGTCGCGGCGAGCAGGACCGTCGCCACGCCCCACGGAATCTGCCACCCGTCGAGCACCTCGGGCGCGAGCGATGGGACGTTCACGGGCGCGGCGATCGAACCGCCGGAGCGGCGCGCTGCTTCCACCGCGAGCTCGATGAGGATCGCGAGCCCCTCGGGCTCACGTCGTTCGAGTAGGAGGTCCGAGCCGTTGCCGGAGGCGATCACCGCCATCGCCCAGCCGAGCCGGTGCACGGTCCGTGACGCGTCCGCGAGATCGCCGGAGCGCTCGAGCGCGAGCTCCTCGCCGCCCTCCATGCCGAGCAGCGTGTTCAGGCCGACCAGCAGCTGCGTCGCGTTGTTGAGCTTGTGCAGGACGACGGGGAGCAGGGTCGTCGTCAACGGATCGCTGGTTTGCATGGGGGCCCGGACCGATTCTCAGTCTGGCGGGGCGGCTTTGCAAGGGCGGCGGGGTCGCGACTGGAATTGCCCGGGCAGCGTGACCTTCGATCCGGGCAGCGCCTGGAGCTTCCAGTTCTGTTTCCGCGACCACTCGTGATTCACGCCGGCTTCACCCACGAGACACTGCGGATCGCGGTCGCGATCGCCGGCGACGATTGAGCGAGACGTTTATTGCCTAGGATCGCGCCACATTCGCGGTCTGGGTGACCAAATAGAGCATCTCGGATCCCACGGCACTGGACTCCTCAGCCGATGAAGCACTTGCCCCACGCCCGCCCCATCGTTCCGCTCTTCGCGCTGCTCCTCGCGAACTCCTCCAGCGCTCAGTGTTCGGAACAGCGGCTCCAGTCGAGCACTTCAGCGACCTACAACTTCACGCGGCCTGTCGTCGACGGGGACACGCTAGCGGTGGGCAACACCTCCGATCAGCCCGGCGGAGCGGTCTCCGTTTTCCAGGACACGACACAGGGATGGGTGCTGACGGACGTCGTTCGCGGCAGCGGCGTGCCCGCGAACGCCCAGTTCGGATTCTCGATCGCAATCGACCGCGACCGCATGGCCGTCGGCTCGGCCGGCCAGGGCGTGTGGGTCTTCGAGCGCTCCGGTCTCGCTTGGGTCGAGACCGGCTTCGTGGGCCCTCCGCCGACCGCGGGTCCGTTCGGATTCGGCAACCAGGTCGAGCTGCAGGGCAACCGCATGATGGTCGGATCCTACGCCGACACCACGTCGGGGACCGCGGCCGGGGCGGTCCACGTGTACGAACTCGGCGGGCAGGGCTGGCAACAGGTCGCGACGCTCACCGCCAGCGATGCGAACGTCGACGATCTGTTCGGGGTCGGCATCGGCGTCGAAGGCGCCGGCAGCTCGGCTGTGTAGCCCGGGAACGGTCGTGGTGTTCCGCCGCGCTCGTTTTTCTCAGTTGGTGCGAACCGCAGACGTCGGGCGCGACACCATGGCTTCGCCGCTACGCTCGCCCGTTCCCCACCGACACGTGCCGTCCTTCACCCGAGTAGGCCATGCTGATTCCGCTCTTGCTCGCCCCCCTCGCCATTCAGGACGCGCGCGTGGACCAGGCGTCGATCAACGCTGCGATCGACCGCGGCGCCGTGTACCTGCAGACCGTCGTCGACGAGAAACGCGGCAAGGGGCGCAAGAAGAAGAAGAAGAAGTCGCGCATCGCGACCGAGCGGCTCGGCCTGCGCGCCCTCGTGCTCTACACGTTGCTCAAGTGCGACGTCGATCGCGACGCGTCCGCGGTGCGCGAGCTCGTCGACGGGATCGCGTTCGAGTCGGCCGATCAGACCTACGACGTGGCCTGCATGCTGCTCGCGCTCGCGGCCCACGATCCGATCGGGCATCGACTGTGGATCGAGGAGCTCGCTGCGCTGCTCGTGGGATGGCAGGAGGACAACGGTGCCTGGGGCTACCCGGGGATGATCATCGATCTCTCCAACACCCAGTACGCGGCGCTCGGTCTGTGGGCCGCCTCGCGCGCGGGGGTCGAGGTCGCCCCGCAGGTCTGGGAACGGTTGGCCCATGCGACCCTGAGCTACGGTGGCGAGGACGGCGGGTTCAACTACACGCCGAGCGGCGAAGGCGCGACGGGTTCGATGACGACTGCGGGCATCGGCACGCTCGCGTTGTGCGAGATCCACCTGCGCAAGGCCGGCGCCGTTCCGACCGATCTCGAGCCCAAGCTCGGGGCGGCGCGCCGCGCGGGCCTCGCCTGGCTCGACGCGAACTTCTCGGTCGAGACGAATCCGCGCTCGGGGGCATGGCTGTACTACTACCTGTACGGGCTGGAGCGCATGGGCGGCCTCGCGGGCTCCCATCGCGTGGGCGAGCACTACTGGTACGCCGAGGGCGCGAGCTTTCTCGTGCCCCGCCAAGACGAGGATGGAAGCTGGCAGGGCGGGACCGATCTCTCGCAGACGTGCTTCGCGCTGCTCTTCCTCAAGCGCGCGACTTCGGGCGAATCCCAGCCGCGAACGCCGGTGGTGGGCGCCGCGCGCAAGGCGGACGAGCAGGGAGCGATTCGGCTCGCGTTCGAAGGCGCTGGCCCGGTCGATGTGTGGATCGAGGGCTGGCGTCCCTTGGACGTCTCCAAGCTCGAGTGGCCGGGGGAGCGCGGGCTCGGGCCGCGCGTCGCGCGCGTCGAGTACCTCGCCGACGGCGAGCTCGTCGGCGTCGTTCTCGGCGACGCCGCACAGGCCGCGTTCGGGGCGCGTTTTCGGTTCGAATGGGTGCCCGGCCGCAGCGGCGCGAGAACGCTCTCCGCGCGCGCGCACGTGCAGCCCCCCAGCGGCGGGGCGAGCGGCGGGGCGCCGCTCATCCTCGAGTCGGGTGAGCTCGCGGTCGACGTGTCGCGCGCCGCCCCCGCCTGGCTCGCGAGCCGGGGCCCAGGCGTTGGGCCCAACCTGGCCACGGGCTTCCGCCCGTCCGCCCGCGCCTCGTCGAAGCCCAAGAAGTCCGAGAAGTCCGAGGGGCTCGCGGACCGCGAGTTCGAGGCCGAGCTGGCAGTCGACGGCTTGATCGGCACGCCCTGGCTCGCCGCCGCGAAGGACGAGAAGCGAGCGCTCAAGATCTCCTATCGCAAGGCGAGCCCCGTCGACGTTGTCCGCATCCATCCCGCTCGGATCCCCTCGCGCGGCCCGGGCTTCCTGACCCGTCCGCTCGCGCTGGAAGTTCAGATCAACGGCGGAAAGGTCCACGAGCTGCGGCTCGAGGATCCCGGCCGGCCCGCGACGATCGAGCTCGCGGCACGGACGAAGATCAAGCGCATCGACGTGCGCATCGTCGAAGTCGCCGCGGGCGAGCATCCCGCGGTCGGGATCGGAGAGGTCACGCTGCATGCGCGCGAAACGGACCGCTGACCGGACTCGAGCACCGAGGAATGCCTGGTGCTCGAGGGGGAT
This sequence comes from bacterium, assembly GCA_024226735.1. GTDB lineage: Bacteria > Planctomycetota > UBA1135 > UBA1135 > JAAELL01. The sequence continues at coordinate 13,993 of JAAELL010000562.1, forward strand.
CTGTCCGTAGGGGACCAGCCGATGCAGGCCGGTGACTACCAGCGGGCCGAGGTCGGCACGCGACACGAAGTGCAGAGCACGTGAGGCGGGGCGCTCCTGTTCGTGATCGCATCGCTCGATGACGCGGTCGAGAGGCCGACCCCGTAGCGAGCGACCGGGTCGACTCTCAGAGCACCGTGCGGACCGGCGGAAGGGCGTTCGCGATCGCGGTCTCGTTCGCCTCGTTGCCAACCAGGGCATGCGGGTGGCCGAAGCCGCCGGCGCTCGTCGGGTGGCCGTTCACGTCCGGGGCGATATCGAAGATGATGTTGTCCGGACGATCGGCGTCACCGCTGACGCCGGCGGGAACGTAGTCGAGCTCGAGCAGGCTGCGGACGTGCCACGCGATGTTGTGATCCGCGGGCGAGGTGTCGCCGCTGACGCCGAGCCCGCCGACGAGGACGCCTTGCGCGTTGTAGAGCGCCAGTCCCCCACCGAACGCGTTGACGCCGCCGATGCGCCGCCCGCGCATCGGGTCGTTGTTGCGCCCGTTGCGGCTCGGGTTGCCGCGGTAGGCGACGTCGGTGTCGACGGGGTTGCTCTCGAGCAGGCCGAAGAGGCTCGCGCCCGGCTGGGTCGGCGAGAACAGGTTGGCCGTCGACAGGGCGAGCCCCTCGAGGCTGAACGCGTTCGCCGCGTTGGCCTTCTGGGCCGAGATCACGCGGCTCCCCGGCCACTGGTCGTCCCGGTCGGCCCCGGTGAACGCGACGTGGTGCACGAAACCGTCGCGGGTGACGATCGTTGCCCACATGTCGGTGTCGAGGCCGCCGTTATTCATGTTGCGGGCCGCGATCAGTGCGGCCTTCAATTCGCTGTGCGTCGGAAGGTGGTTGACCGTCGCGCCGTCGGTGACGTGCGTGAAGATGCCGATGCCGAGCGTGGCGGCGAGAATTCCGGTTGCGGCGAGCTTGGTGCGAAGCATTCGAGTGTCCTCCTGGGGATGGGATTGGATGTGGGATCGGTGCGAATCGGGTGCTGCTCACCCGTTGGGTCCGCCCATCTCGCGAAGCGCCTCAGATCCGTGCGCAGCCAATCCGGGTTTCTTTAAAGATCTCAGCCAGCCTTTTCTGGGCGGGCCGCTGTTGCACCCCCCGCGCGGCGGTCGATAGCCTCCGCGCGATGATCGTCGACTGGAACGAGGATCGGGTGGCGGACGAGCGGGGTGATCCCGCGTACGACGTCTGCGTGGTCGGCTCGGGCCCCGCCGGTGGCACCCTGGCCGCCGAGCTCGCCGGGAGTGGGCTGCGCGTCTGTGTGCTCGAGAGCGGCCTCGCGCGCTGGACCGAGCACGCGGACGGCCTCAAGCGAGCTCTCAGCGAGGGCATCCAAGTCAAGGACTACTCGCGCGAGCGCCGCCTGGGCGGGGTGTCGACGACCTGGGCGGGCCTCTCCAGCCCGCTCGACGAGATCGACATGCTGCCGCGACCGTTTCTGACTCAGTCAGGCTGGCCGATCGCGCGCGAGGAGCTGCTGCCCTTCTACGAGGAGGCCGCCGAGCGCTACCGCTTCCCCCACGCGCGGGTGTTCGCCAGCAGCGGGTTCGGCGTGCTGCGCGACCGCGGCAAACTGCAGCCGGCGTGGGACGAGATCGACGAGAAGATCTTCCTGGCCGCGGGCGAGCCGCAGAACTTCGGCAAGGAGGTCCGCGACGTCTACGACACGGGTGGCGTCGACCTCTACCTCGACGCGAGCGTGACGGAGCTGGAGACGAACGCCGACAAGACACGCGTCGCGGCCGCGCACGTCCGCACGCGGGATGGGAAGGAGCGCCGTCTCCTCGCACGCGCCTTCGTCGTCGCCACCGGCGGGATCGAGAATGCGCGCCTGCTCTTGAACTCGGGCGGGCTCGGCAACGAGCACGATCAGGTCGGGCGCTACCTGATGAACCACCCGAAGAACTACCACGGGATCCTGCGGCTGAAGGAGCCAGTCGGCGACGCGCCCTACTACTTCGGGTGCCTCTTCGAGGGCTTCGCGGGCTACGCCGGCCTGCGGCTCGCACCAGCTCTACAGCTCGAGCGCGCTCTCTTGAACTCGTACGTGCGCCTCGAGCCGCTCTTTCCCTGGTCCGACAGCCAGGGCGTCGAAGCGCTCGTGCTCCTGGCCAAGAAGAGCGTCTTCGTCCTGCGCGCGTTCAAGCGCGGCCGCAAGGGGGACGTCGTCGAGCTGCGCGACTACTCGGAGACCGGCGACGACTCCGACCTGCAGAATCAGCGCAAGAGCCTGGGCAGTTGGTTCGGCCTCGGCTTCACGATCCTGGGCGACCTGCCGCGCGTCCTGCGCTACTCCTACGCGCGGCTCATGCGGCGCGCCAAGCCTCGCATCGAGCGCGTCCGCCTGCGAAATTTCATGGAGATGGAGCCCCATCCCGACAACCGCGTCCTGCTCTCGGACGAGGTCGACGCGCACGGCAAGCCGCTGCCGCTGGTGCGCCACGCCTGCCGCGACGTCGACCGCCGCTCGCTCGTCGCCCTGCACGAGGCGCTGGTGCGCGAGATCGAGGCGAGCGGCCTCGGGACGCTCGAGACGGAGCTCGCGAGCGCCGAGCCCTGGCCGATCGATCAGGACGCCTCGCACCACATGGGGACGACGCGCATGGGGACCGACCCGCACGTCTCGGTCGTCGATCCCGCCTGCCGGGTCCACGGAGTCGAGAATCTCTACATGTCCGGTGCGTCGGTGTTCCCCACCAGCGGGTGTGCGAATCCGACGTTCACGATCGTCGCGCTCTCGATTCGGCTCGCGCGCCAGCTGCGCGAGGAGCTCTCCTGATGCCCGCACGGGTCGCCGTCCTCGGATCTGGAAAGCGCGTGCAGCAAGCGGTGCTGCCGGCTCTGTTCAGTCAGCGCGAGAGCTGGGAGCTCGCGGGCGTGTGGGCGCGCACGGAGAAGCGCATCTCGGTCGGCGGCGAAGAGGTTGCCGTCGCCCCCATCGAGACGCTCGACCTGGCCGGGATCGACCTGGTCATCATGACGGTCGCCAAGCCCGCGGTCCCCGCGGTCCTGGCGCTCCTCGGCGAGCTCGGCGCGAAAGATGTCGACCTCCTGATCGACACTCCCGTGCTTGTCTACAAGCTGATGGGCCACCTCGAACGCTTAGCGCCGTTCCGCAACGTCTGGGTCGCCGAGGACACGACGCGCCTGCCGGCCTTCGACGCCGCGGCCGAGGCGATCGAGTCCGCCGCGATCGGACAGCTCCAGCGCGTCGTGTTCGAGCACGCCGCGTGGGCCTATCACGGCGTCGCCATGGGCCGCAGATTCTTTCCGGGTCCGGTTCTCAGCGGCCGTCGCAAGGGAACGCGGCGAACGCTGCGCTACGAAGGCGGCGGCGAAGTCGTCATCCATGACCCCCGCGACTACAGCCGCGGCCGCGTGCGCTTCGAAGGCGCGGACGGCGTCTTGACCGACGGCGAAGACCCGGATGCGCTACGCTTCGGGCCTGTGCTGGATGGTGCGGGGTGCACGGGGTTCCATGCGGGGACGATCGTGCAACAGCTCTCCCCCACCGAGCGCGAGCTCATGGGTCCGGCGTACGAGGACGCGGTGGCGCCGCTGGGAGTGATGGCGTTCATGGAAGGGATGAAGCGCATCGGGCTGGCGCGAATGCTGGCGGACATCCAACGTGGGCACGGTGTGTACGCGTTGCGCGACGCGATCGACGACACCGTCGTCGACTACCACCTCGATCGGTTCCGCAGGTACCGGCGGAACCGTTTCACGCATCCGGAGTTCGGGATGGGGAGACGGTTGACGCGCGTGCTGACGCGCATCGCGGGCGAGTAGCCCGCATCATCCCCCAAACAGCCGTTCGCGGGGAATTTCATCCCCCGTCACGCCCCGAAAAACCCCCTCCAACTTCCCCAAGTCCCCCTTCCCCAGCACGGCCAGCGCAGCCTCCAGCGCTCGCTTCTCATCCCCCGCGTCCTTCAGCCGCTCCTCGAGCGTCTCCTTCCACCCGGCATCCCGCGTCAACCCGATCGCGACCACCGCTGCGATGCGCTCCTCTCCCTCGAGCGTTTCGCGCAGAAACGCCGTCACGTCGTCGTGGCTCGTCAGGAATCCGAGCGCGACGATCGCGTTCTTCCGCACCGGTGCCTCTTGCCGGGCATCCCCGGCGCGCGACAAGAGCATTCGCCTGGCGCGCTTGTCCGCGTACCCGGACGCGCCAATCGCGCGCAGGAGGTTCTTGGTGGCGCGCTCGTCCTTCTCGCGCTTCAGGCGCGCCAGCAGGTCGCCGAGGGACTCGGGAGCAGCGAGTTGTTCGAGAGCGACGATGGCTTCCTGTCGCATCGCTTCCTCTCCGTTCAGGAACTCCACGGCGACTTCCCAGTAGCTCCGCGGCGAAGAGGCGCCGATCCAGCGCAGGAGCTCGCCGCGCCTGTCTCGGTCCCCGCGGCCACCGCCGCGACGACCGCCGCCCCCGGAGGAGCGCAGGATCGAGAGCACGTACTCGCGTGCCTCGGGCTCGTCCGCGGTCGCGAGGCGGCGCAGGTTGCGCCGCGCTTCCTCGCCGCGCATGCCCTTCTTGAGCTCTTCGATCAGGGCGAGGGCCTCCTCGCGCTTCAGCAGCGCAGCGCCCTTGGCCTCCCAGACGCCGCCGAGGATCAGGCGCCTGGGCGGACGCGCCTTGCTCGACATGCGTTCGCTCGAGTCCGGGTTCGCGGTTTGCAAAGCCGTGACGAAGCACCACTCCAGCTCGCGCGCCGACACCTCGTACGGAACCGACAGGAGTACCTCGCCCGCGGCGTCGAGGAAGACGTGTTGCGGGGCGACGACGAAGCCGTCGTCGTCGGGCTTCAAGATCTCCTCGCGCACGGCCGCGTCGACGAAGCGGTGCTCCTTGCAGGTCATGCCGCCGAACCGCTTGCACTCGCGACCCTCCTTCGCGTGCACGTCGTTCGAGGCGATGACGTTCACGGTCTGCTCGGCGAGCTCGCGGACGCGCTTGTCGGTGTAGACCTCGGCCAGCATGCGCTCGTTCGCCCGTTCGCCGTCCATGTTGACGGCCACGAAGACGACCCGGCTCTCTTCCGCCGCGAGCGTGCGTGCGGCGTCGAGGGACGACTGCCAGGCGATATCCCCGACCGCGGGGAGGGAGGCGAGGAGGAAGAGCGTGGCGATGGACATGGTTCGGGCTCCGGGTCTCGGGGCGAGCCCTATCCAACCGCTGGCGAACGCGCAGGTCGCGCCTGTTTGCGCCGACCGCCTGCTGCGTGTTGCGAACGGCGCGCTCAGCGCTTCACATGGTGCTCGTAGAGTCTCTTCACGGCGACCTCGAGCGCGCCGCGCGCGCGGTCGCCGGCACAGTTCGTCGCGACCAGGACCGCGCAGTTCGACTCCGGAAAGAGCGCGATCTCGCAGTACCACATCGTGTTCGAGCCGTTGTGCCAGAGCGCCGGGCCCTTGGCCCACGGGTACTCGCGCACCATCCAGCCCATCGCGTAGTTGCCCTTGCGCGGCTTGTGCAGGCTTTCGGCCGACTCGGCCGAGAGGAGCTCACTCGCGCCGCGCCGCGCCGCGAGGTGCAGCGCGGCGTAGCGGGCCCAGTCCTCCAGCGGCGCGTGCACTTTGCCCGCCGGTGCGATCGCGGACGGGTTGTCATCGCCGGGCCCGAGCTCGACCGGCCCCAGATCGCCTCCGCGCGTGCGGTGCCCGAAGGGCTGTGCGACGGTGCCCTTCTCGCCCGGCGCGCCGAAGCCGGCGCGCGTCATGCCGAGCGGCACGAAGAGGTCGGAGCGGATGCGCTCCTCCCAGGTCGCTTCGAGCACCTTCTCCGTCATCGCCGCGGCGATCGAGAAGCCCGCGTTCGAGTAGATGAACTTCGTGCCCGGAGGTGCCGCGGGCTTGCGCGCCAAGACGCCCTCGACGAGCGTCCGGCGTTGCTCGGCGGGTGTCCCCTCGTGCCTCCAGAGTTTCTGCCACAGGCCACCGGCGTTCAGAGCCGTCGGTGCCCCCGAGCTGTTGGTGAGCAGCATCTCGAGCGTCACGGCGCGCCAATCCGCGTGCATCGCGCCGGACTCGACGAGGTCGGGGTAGACATCCCCCAGCGTCGTCCCCCACTCGATCTCGCCCGCCTCGACGCGGGTCGCGACCCACGTTGCGGTCATCGACTTCGTGCACGAGCCGAGGTGCCAAAGGTCACTCGCGGTGACCGGCGACTCGGCGTCTATGCGTCGCTTGCCGACGGCGCCGATCGCGACGAGCTGGTCGCCGGAGACGATCGCGGCGCCGAGAGCCGGCAGCGCGGCGCGTTCGCGGATGGGCTCCAAGAGCCCGTCGAGGGACGTGGGCTCCTCGAGCACGAGCGGCGCCAGCGCCGCGACCAAGACAAGGCAAGGAGTCATGCACAGGATTGTAGGCGGAATCGCTAGGATGCGGCCCGTGCCTGCCGCACTCGCTCTCTCTGCCCGCTCGCTCGTCAAGCGCTTCGACGACCTGACGGCCGTCGACGGCCTCGACCTCGACGTCCACGCGGGGACTTGCCTCGCGCTGCTGGGTCCGAACGGGGCGGGCAAGACGACGACGATCGAGATGCTCGAGGGGTTGACTCAACCGACGTCGGGATCGATCGAAGTGCTCGGACTGCAGTGGAACGGGAGCGCGAACGCGATCCGCGAGCGGATCGGCGTCCAGCTGCAGGACACCAAGCTGCAGGAGAAGATCACCACGTTCGAGACGCTGCGGCTCTTCCAGAGCTTCTACGACGCCGTGCGGCCGATCGACGAAGTGCTCGAGATGGTCGGCATGACCGAGAAGCGCGGCGCGCGCGTCGAGACGCTGTCCGGTGGCCAGCACCAGCGACTGACGCTCGCCTGCGCGCTCGTCGGTCGTCCGGAGCTCCTGTTCCTCGACGAGCCGACGACGGGTCTCGATCCCCAGGCGCGGCGGCGCGTTTGGGAGATCGTCGAGACCTTCAAAACGGAGGGCGGGACGGTCCTTCTGACCACGCACTACATGGAAGAGGCTCAGAGGCTCGCGGACCGCGTCGTCATCGTCGACGCCGGGCGCGTGATCGCCGAGGGCACGCCGAGCGAGGTGATCGCGGGCCTCGAGGCGGAGAGCATCGTCGAGCTCTTCCCGGCCGGCGGAACCGCCGAGCGCCTCGCCGATGACGCGCTCCTCGTCCTGCCCGGCGTACGCGAGGTGCGGCGCGAGGGCAGCGGTGTGACGCTGGTCGTCACCGACACCCAGGCGAGTGTCGGGGCACTGCTCGCGCACCTGGGCGAGGTCGGCGTGGCGCTCGAGTCGCTGCAGACCCACGCCCCGACACTCGAGGACGTCTTCATGGACTTGACCGGAAAGCACCTGCGCGATGGCTAGCGGCCACGACGTCAGCCGTGGCGCCAGCAGGCAGGCTCTCAGGTGGAAAGAGGTCCGCGAGCTCAGCCGGCACCGCACACTCGCCTTCATTCGGCAACCCGAAGCCGTGTTCTGGGTCTTCGCGTTCCCGATGGTCCTCGCGGCGGTCCTGGGCTTCGCGTTCCAGAGCGGCGAGCCCGCCAAGAGCCACATCGCGCTGCTCGAGGGCGCGCACGCGAATCGGTTGCTCGAGCGCCTCACCGCCGACGAGCGGGTCGAGCTCACGCGCTTTCCCGACGTCGCGGCCGCCGAGCGCGCGCTGCGCTCGGGCAAGGTCGACCTGTTCTTGACCGATCCCGCGGCGAGCCCGCCCGCGTTGCGGCTCGACCCCGTGCGCGCGGAGGCGGAGTCGGCGCGGCTGCGGGTCCTGGTCGCGCTCGGCGAGCTCGACGAGGATGCGCTCGCGCTCGACACGGTCGAGGAGAAGGGCTCGCGCTACGTCGACTTCCTGTTCCCGGGCCTGTTGGGAATGAACCTGATGGGAACGGGCCTGTGGGCGATCGGATTCGCGATCGCCGAGCTGCGGCAGCGCAAGATCCTCAAGCGCCTGCTCGTCACGCCGATGCGCAAGTCGTCGTTCCTCGCCTCGTTCCTCGTCTCGCGCCTGTTCTTCCTCGTGCTCGAGCTCGTCCTCCTGACGGCCTTTGGCTTCTGGGTCCTCGACGTGCCCCTGCGCGGCTCGATCGTGCTGTTCGCGCTCGTCTCGCTCCTCGGCGCGACAGCCTTCGCGGGGCTCGGCCTGCTCTGCGCGTCGCGGGTGAAGACGATCGAGGGCGTGTCCGGCATGCTGAACCTCGTGATGATGCCCATGTGGCTCGGCTCGGGCGTGTTCTTCTCGTACGAGCGCTTCCCCGACGCCGTCCAGCCGCTGCTGCGGGCCCTCCCGCTGACGGCCCTGAACGACGCGCTGCGCGAGCTGATGCTCGACGGCAGTGGCGTGAGGGACATCCTGCCAGAGGTCCTCGTGCTCGCTCTGTGGCTCGTCGTGCCGTTCGTCGTCGCGCTGCGCGTCTTCCGCTGGTCCTGAAGGTCCTAACTGCGCTCCTGCGGGTTAGGCTCGAACCTTCGCACAAGGGCCCGGTCGCCTTCGAAGCGGGCGTGGGGTCCGGAGTGCTTCACCGCAGGAATGAGAGTTTGGTTATGCGTCACCACGCCTCGACGAGCGTATTGCTCCTCACAGCAGCGGCCTTTCTCACGCAGACGTCGTCCGCCCAGAGCTGGTCGGACGACCTCGACTCCTACCCCCACGGCGCGCCGGTCGACCCCGGTGGCCTGGGCAGCATCGGGAACGGCTGGGAGTCCTGGAGCTCTGGACTGGGTTCGTCCACGGTCGCCGGCCAACCGCCCGCGCCGGTCGCCCGCTCGCTCCCCAACTGCCTCTCGAACAACCCCGGGGCCGACACCGTCAACAACTTCAACCGGATGCCGAGCCACCCGGTGTTCGGGCCGTGGAAGATCTGGTTCTTCGTCTTTGCGCCGAACGAGTACGTCGGCCGCAATTACTGGATCCTGCTCAACACGTACGACTTCGGGGGACCCTACTCGTGGTCGTCGCAGGTGTTCTTCGACGGCGACTTGAACCTCGTCGACTGTGACTGCAACAACATGAACGATCCGCAGGGGCCGCAGCAGCTGATTCGCGAGACGTGGATCCACGTCCACGCTCGCGTCGATCTGGACGCGGACACGGTCGACGTGTTCTACGACAACATTTTGCTGACCGGGGGACAGGGCTACGTGTGGACGACGGGGGTCTTCGGGGCGAGCAACGGACTGCTCGAGATCCAGGCGCTCGATCTCTTCCCCGACGTACCCGGCCACCCCAACACGACCGAGCTGTACTACGACGACTTCTTGATGGTGCCGGAGCAGGTCAGCCTGTGCGTACCGGATCCGCTCTGCATGCCGCTTGCCAACAGCACCGGACAACCGGCGCTCGCAACTCTCTCCGGGATCGGAGTCGCGGGCGCCGACCTGATCGCGGTCGTCTCCCAGGGGCCCCCGGGGCAGTTCGGCTACTTCATCTCCGGCCCCAACCCCGGGCTCTACATCGTCCCGCCCGGAGCGAGCGGCATCATCTGCATCGGCGGGCCCCAGTTCCGCTACACGAGCGTGCCGTTGATGCAGGTGTTCCAGTTCGACGGGACCGGCGTGAGCCATGCGGTCGTCGGCGGGGGCGAGGTCATCCTGCCGACCGATGGTTCCTACGCGCCCGTGCCGCCGGTCCAGCCCGGTGCGACGCGCGCCTTCCAGGCCTGGTACCGCGACGGCCCGACCAGCAACTTCTCCGACTCCAGGCTGATCACGTTTACGTGATGGCGGAGTCGCCCGAGGAGCCGCCCGAGGAGCCGCCCGAATCCTGCGAGCTCGAGGCCAACCTGCGGGCCGCCTACGAGGCCGAACGCGCTCTGAGTCCGAGCGTGCTCGTCGCGCTCGAGTCAGTTCACGGGGACGTCCCGCGCGTGTTGCTTCCCGACGAAGAGTCGGGGATCGTCATGAGTCCGCTCGCGATCGGCCGCGCGCCCGAGGCGGGCGGCAAGGTCGGTGGGCGCGACAACTACCAGATCCTCGGCGAGATCGCGCGCGGCGGCATGGGCGTCGTGTTCAAGGGACGCGACACCGACCTCGGCCGCGACATCGCGATCAAGATCCTGCGCCGCGAGCTGCGCGGCCTGCCGGAGTCGGTGCAGCGCTTCGTCGAGGAGGCGCAGATCAGCGGCCAGCTGCAGCACCCGGGCATCGTGCCGGTGTACGAGATGGGGTTGATGACGGGCGAGCGTCCGTACTTCGCCATGAAACTCGTCAAGGGCCGCACGCTGGCCGAGATCCTCGAGCAGCCGGGCGAGAAGGGCCTCGAGCGGCGGCGGTTGATGGCGGTGTTCGAGCAGGTCTGCCAGACCGTCGCCTACGCGCACGCGCGGCGCGTGATCCACCGCGACCTCAAGCCCGGCAACGTGATGGTCGGCGCGTTTGGCGAGGTGCAGGTGATGGACTGGGGCCTTGCGAAGATCCTCCCGCGCGGGGCCGCGGGCGAGCCACGCGCCGACATCAGCCGCATCGAGACGCCGCGCTCGAAGGACGCCTCGACCACGGGACCGATCTCGCGTGACGGCTCGGTGATGGGCACGCCCGCGTACATGTCACCTGAGCAAGCGCGTGGCGACGTCGAGACGATCGACGAACGCACCGACGTGTTCGCCCTCGGCGCGATCCTGTGTGAGCTCTTGACCGGCGAGCCGCCGTACAGCGAGAAGGGCGACGTCCAGGTGCTGCTGGCGGCGCGCGAGGGACGGGTCGACGGCGCGCACGACCGGCTGCGCCGCTGCGACGGGGATCCGGGGTTCGTGCAGCTCGCCCTGCATTGCCTCCAGCAGGAGCCGGCCCTGCGCCCGCGGACCGCCAAGGACGTCGCGGAGACGATCGCCGAGCAGCTGGCGGCGGCCGAACGCCGTGTGAGGCACGCCCAGATCGCCGCGGAGACTCAGCGCGAACGGGCCGACGCCGCCCACGCTCAGAAGCGCACCGTGCTGGCGGCCGCGGGGCTCGTGGGACTCGCGCTCGTCGTCGCGGCGTTCTTCTGGCGCCGCGCGGACGTCGCCCAGGAACAGGCTCGGCTGAGCCGGATCAGCGGTGACATCGGGATCTACCGCGCGTCGCTCGCCGCGGCGTGGCAGGACCTCGCCGTGCACGACAGCGCGTCGGCCCGCGCGCGGCTCGCGCGCCTCGACGAGCGCCTGCGTGGATGGGAGTGGACCTACATCGGCGCCGGGGCAAACCCGAGTGCGCGCGAGCCGGTGACGCCCGATGGGCTCCGGCGCAGCGGCCGGACCGAGATCCGGCTCTCGCCCGAAGGCACCGTCGCCTGGGCGCTGGGCGAGTGGGCGATCGTGCACCGCGCCACCCAGGAGACGCTCCTCGAGCGCCCGGCGCCCACGGGCATGCGCAAGCCGCCTCCGGGCTGCATCAGCGGAGACGGGCGCTGGGTCGCGGTCGAGAAGACGTTGTTCGACGTGCGCCGGCGCGAGGAACACGTCTTCCCCGCCACCTCGGACCTGCCGCTCGATCCGGACGAGGACTGGCGCTTCGTTGCGCTCTCGCCGCACGGCGAGCGGGCCGTGGTCGAGCGCGGTTGGCGGGCCGCGAGCACGCGTCCGCACGAGGTCGTGATCGTGACGCTTCCGGCGGGCGAGGTCGAGCACGTGCTCGACGTGCCGCGCGGTAACCGCGGGCTCAACGCGCGGCCGCACACGGCCGAGCCGATCTCCATCAGCCGCTTCGTCTGGGTCGTGCACGCCGCATTCGTCGACGACGAGACGGTCGCCGTCTCGGTGCAGGGCGGTGACGACGAGCTCCTGTCCGCGCCGACCGAGTCGGCGACGGCCCTGTTCGACCTCGCGACCGGAGCGCGCCGCTGGACGCTGTCCACCTCGCCCGCCAAGGACCTCGTGCGCGATGCGCGCGGACGCTACGTCGCCGGCTGGGTCGTCGCCCGTGGGAGTGTCGACGCCGTCGTGTGGCGCGTCTCGGACGGCGCCGAGGTCGCGCGCTTCCATGAGTCGCAGCTCCCGCTGCGCCTCGCCCTGATCGAGGCTGGGGGCGAGACCCTCTTGGCCATTCACGATCCGGGGCGCGCGATGGAGCCGACCGCACGCCTCTACAGCGTCAGGGCGCGGCGCGCGAGCGGTCTCGAGGACCGTTTCGTCGGCGCGCTCGGAGGCGGTGGCGAACCGCTCGCGACCCTGTTCGCGGACGAGGAAGGGCTCGTCTGGTGGGCCACGGTCACCGGGCGCATGGGCGCGGAGGATCCGCGCGCTTCGCTCGCACCGGGACTCGTGCGCGAGGCGAGCTCCAAGACGGTCTGGCCTGCGACGGTCGATGCGGGCGGAGCCTTCGCACTACTGCCCCACCGTCCGACCTCGAAGCCCGGCCAGATGCCCGAGTTCGAACGCATCGACCTCTCGACCGGCGAGCTGCTCGGCCTGCGTGTGATCGAGACGGTCAGCGGCGAGATCTTTGGGCGGATGGCGGTGACTGCGGACGCCTCCACGGTCGCCTTCACGACGCTCGAGATTCGTGGCCCTGCGCCCGATCTCACGTGGATCGTGCGGGTGCAGGTCGTGGACCTCGAGACCCACGAGGTGCTCGGCCAGAGACTCTTGCGCGAGATGCCGCTCGACCGCTCGAACCCGGGGCGGCCCGACGGCGTGACCCACACCCTCTTCTGTGGTGGCGACGAGCTGTTGTGCGTGTACGACGACGCGGGGCGGGCGCGGCTCCTCGACGCGCTCGATCTGTCGACGATCGAGGAGATCGCCGAAGCAGGCGTGACGGCGATCGCACGCGACGCAAGCGGAGAACGCATCGCGTGCGGGCATGCGGACGGCGTCGTGCGTGTTCTCGGCGTCAGCCGCGAGGGAGCGCGCGAGCTCTTCACGCTCGCGGGCGATGCGCTGCCCGTGCGCGCCCTCGCGTTTGCGGCGGACAACAGCCAGCTCGCCGTGGGGTACAAGGACGGCTCGGTGCAGGTTCATTCCCCAGGCGGCGGAGCTGCGATCGCCGCGTTCGACGCCCACACCGACGAGGTGGTCGCGCTCGCTTTCCACCCCGATGGAACTCGGCTCGCTTCCGGTTCCCTCGACGACACCATCGTGCTCTGGGACACCGAGCACTGGGAACCCGTGGTCGAGCTGCGCCCGCGCCGCCACACCAGCGTGCCCGTGGGCGCGGTTGACTTCACGCCGAACGGCGAGACGCTCGTCGTCTTCGACCCGGACGGTCTCACGCTCTGGAGCACCACGCCCGGCCCGGAGGCCTACCGGCGGCGTACGGCGAGGGCGGCCTTCCGGCGCAGGGTCGCACGCTGGCTCGCCGGCGTCGTCGGCGAAGTCGAGTCACCAGCAGCGCTCCAGGCCGCCTGGGCCGAGGCGACGGATTTTGGCGAGGAGGAGCGCGGTGCGCTGCGGCCGAGCCTGATCGACCACGCGCGCCGGTACGTCGCGGAGCTCGAGGCGCCCGTCGACGTCGCGGAGTTCCTGCAGCCGCGCTGACCCAGTTCTCGGACCAGCAGCTCGGCCCGCCTCCCTGCCGGGTCAGTCCTCCTGGCCGTTCGGGTCGGTCGAGCCCTCGCCCCAGTCGGCCAGCGCGCGGTGCAGGTGCAATGGGGTGATTCAGAACGTCCGGGGTGCTCGATCCGCCAGTGAGACCGTGACTTACGGGTGCCGGTAGATCTCGACCTTGCGCGACGACGAGGAACCGGCGTTGGTGCCGCCGCCGGCGACGAGGATGTCGTACCGGTGGCGGATCGGGAAGACGCCGTGGCGGGCCGTGATCATGTCCGTGTCGGTGCGCCAGGTGCGGGCCACGGGGTCGTAGACCTGGACCTCGTCGAACACCTGATTGCTCGACTCGCCGCCCATCACGTAGAAGAGGCCGAAGTAGTGCACCGCGTGCCCGGTCCCGCCGCGCCCCGCGGGCATCGCGGGCAACTGGGAGCCTGCCATCACGCTCGCGTCCCAGGTGTCGGTGACCGGGTCGTAGACCTGCACGTCGTCGAACCCGGGCTGCGGAAAGTTGCCGCCCTGGCGGCCGCCGAAGATGTACAGCTTGCGACCGTCGGTCGCGGCGGCGGCGTGGTTGACGCCGACGGGCATCGGCGTGAGCGGGCCGTTCGCGTCCCAGGTGTTGGTCGCCGGGTCGTAGACGGAGAGGTTCGACACGGTGCCCCCACCGACGATCCCGCCGGCGACGTAGACCTTGCCGCCGATCGTCGCGGAGCTGCACGACCCTCCGTTCCAAGGCATGCTCGCGCCGACCGTCCAGTTGTTGGTCGGCCGATCGTAGATCTGCACGCGGCCCGCTCCGCCTCCGAGTCCGCCGAAGAGATAGAGCCGGCCTCCCACGACCTCGCATGCGTGGTGGTTGCCCGTGAACGGACGCGGCGCGAGACCCGTGAACCAGTTGTCGTTCGCGATGTTGTACATCAGCGTCGCCGACGAGCCCTCGCCGAAGACGAACATCGAGCCAGCGATGATTCCGCACGCGACTTCGCCCAGGGAGATCGGCATGTCGGAGGCGGTGGTCCACGTGCCCATCAAGTTGCCGCGCAGATCGAGTTGGCGCAGGGGCGAGCTCCTCAACGGTGTCGAGCCGAGCTGGGGTGTCGCGCCGCGGATCGCCCGCCCGAGCATCCAGCCGATCCACGAGCCGCTCGCGCTCGAAGCCACCGCGTCGGCGGAGGCCGGACCAGGGGCGGAGGTCGAGGATCTTGGAACGATGGGAAGTAGCGCCACGGTCAGGAGCGCGGCAGTGGTCTTGAGCGGGAACATGGCCGGTTGCCTGTCGTCGGAAGCGGATGCGGGAAGGCCGTCAAGCGTATCACGGAGCGCGGGCGGGACCGCGTTGTGACGTGTATGCTCGCACTTGTTCCCCGCTCGGAGGTCTCCATGTTCGTAGCCCGAGCCGCGCTCGCCGCGGCGCTCTCGTTCCCCGCTCCCGCCGCCCCCGTCTCGATCCAGGACGGGGAGCTACGCTACGTCCCGCCCGAATCTGTCCAGATCCTCGACGGCGCTTGGGGTCGGCGCATCGACGCCTCGCGCGCGGCTGCCTTCGGTTCCCTGCTCGACGCGTGTACCGGCCGCGTCGGCAACTTCCGGGCAGTCGCGGCCAAGCGCAGCGGAGGACACGTCGGCGGTCCCCAGGCCGATGCGGACGTCTACCGCCTGATCGAGGCGATCGCGGGGCACCTGCGGCTGGCCCCCGACGCGGCGGTCGCCGCGCGGGTCGAGGAGATCATCGCCAAGATCGCTGCCGCGCAGACCAAGGGCGGCTACCTCGCGACGTACGTGCAACTGGAGAAGCCGCGCGAGCGCTGGCGCGACCCACGCGCCGCGCGCGAGCTGTTCTGCGCCGGCGCCCTGTTCTCGGCGGCGGTCGCGTGGGAGCACGCGAGCGGGTCGAAGAGCCTGCTCGAGGTGGCGACCAAGTGCGCGGACGCGATTGACGAGCGCTTCCGCGTCACCGGCGTGCAGGCCGTTCCGGGGCGCTGCGGGATCGAGGCTGCCCTCGTCACTCTGTCGCAGGCGACCGGCGAGGAGCGCTACCTCGAGCTCGCTCGGACCTTCTTCGAACGTCGCGGCGACACCGCGCGCCCGCGGCGCTACGGGGTCGACCTCCAGGACGACCTCCCGATCTTCGAGCAGCGCATCGGCGCCGGGCAGGTCGTGAACGGGACGGCGCTGTACGCGGGCGTCGCGGAGATGGCGCTGGCCACGTTCGAACAGGACTACGTCTTCGCCGCGCAGACGTTCTGGGACGACGTCGTGCGCAGCAAGACCTACGTGACCGGTGCCGTCGGCGCCGGCGAGCCCGCCGTGTTCGGTCCGGCTTGGGAGCGACCGCTCGAGGCCGCCTCCTGCCCCACGCTCGCCGCCGTCGGCATGCTGCGCTGGGCGGAGCGCCAGTTCCTCGTCAACGCGCACGCGACGCACGCGGACGCGATGGAGACTCTGCTGTGCAATGCGCTGCCCGCGGCGCTCGGATCGAGCGGCGCCTGTTTCGAGCGACTGGCCCTGGCGGACTCGGGGGCGCGCGCGCCGACTCCGGCTGGCGACGCGAGCCTCGAGACCGCCCTGGAGCTCGCGCGCTGGATGCCCGGATTCGCCGGGCGCGTCCTGGCCCAGGACGACCGGCGTGTGTTCGTCATGCAGTACCTCGCCTGCAGCGCGGACATCGAGCTCGCCGCGGGCAAGGTGCGCATCACGCAGGAGACGGGCTACCCCGCGAGCGGCAAGGTCGTCCTGCGCATCGAGCCCGAACACCCGATGTCGTTCATCCTTCACGTGCGCGCCCCGGGCTGGTGCCGCGAGCCGATCACGATCGGCGTCGGTGACGCCCTGACGATGCAGAAGGTGAGCCACGGCGACGACCCCGGCTCGTGGCTGACGTTCAACCGCCGTTGGGACCCGGGCGACCGCCTGACGATCGAGCTGCCGCTGGCACCCGAGCGGGTCCGCTCGCACGACGAGCGCGCGGACCGCGCTGGACTCGTTGCGCTGCGCCGCGGCCCACGGATCTACGCCTTCGCCGGGGCCGACGACGGGGCCGGTCTCGACGGCGTGTTCCTGCCCGGGCCCGCGGAGCTGCGCGTCGCCGACGGCGAGGAGGACGCGGAGGACGCGGAGGCGACGCCGACCCTGCGCGCCGATGGGGTGCGGCTCGTCAGCGAAGCCGGTCGCCACGCTGAGCAGAAGGTCGTGCTGGACGCATTCGCGTACGCCGAGTGGGGCCTGCGCGCGCCGCTCGCGATGCGGGTCTGGCTGCCGGACGACCGTGCCGGCACGCGGGTCCCGGGAGAGACGCCGCCGGTGCGAACGGCGGCCGGCATCGTCCGCGGGTCGCATGCGAGCGCCAACGAGTCGCTGGCCGCGATCTTCGGGGGCGGCAAGGAGCCGAGCGCTTCGAACGACCCCCTGGCGCGCCGCTTCACCTTCCTCGACCACCGCGGCACCCGCGAGTGGCTGACGCTGGACCTCGGAGAGCTCAAGCTCGTCGAGAGCTCCGCGATCTACTGGTACGCGAACGACGCGGACGTGCACCTTCCGGCGGCGTGGCGGATCGACGTGCTCCAAGGCGAGGAGTGGAAGCCCGTGAAGCTGCTCGACGGCGACTATGCGCCGCAGCGCGACGGCTACGACATCGTACGCTTCGCGCCGGTGGCCACGCGCGTCGTGCGGCTCTCGGTCGATCTGGCGGACGGCGCCTCGGCTGGGCTGCTCGCTTGGCGCGTCGGCGCGCGGGCCCGTCCCACGACCGATAAGTAGTGCATCTACCCCCCGCTACCTACGCAGCCTCGCCTACGCCATCGGCCCGCAGCACGTACGCTATAACGCGCACGGCGCGCCTGCGCCCACGCCACGCCACACGACGAGAACGACGACGGCCAGGATCAGAAGGACAGTGAGGCCACGGGGGCGCATCGGGGTCCTTGGGTCAGCTCAAACGTGGATCGTCTCTTGGTGGTTCGCGTCCTCGAAGCTCGCGTGCGGCGACGAGATGCTGGCGAGGGTGCGCAGGACGGCGCCGGGGTGTTCCCGATCGGCCGCGCCCTTGCGCGACTGGCGCGCGATGTCGGCCATCGAAACGATACCGGCAAGACGCCCGTCGGAATCGACGATGGGTACACGCCGGATCCGGCGCCGCTCCATCACCCGCAGTGCGTCATCGATCGTCTCGTCCGCCTTGCACGTCTGAACGTCACTCGCCATCGAACGCGCGACGGGGAGCGTGCCGAGATCCCCCCCCGAGGTGTACGCGCCCATGCAGACGTCGCGGTCGGTCAGCATCCCGATCGGCCGGCGCGCGTCGTCGACGATCGGAACGCACCCGCAGTCGTGCTCCCACATCAACTGCGCAGCCCTCTCGAGCGTCGCGTCGCGGGTGCAGGTCGCGACGTCGGTCGTCATGACGTCGCGCAGGAGGATCGGCTTCGAGCGAGTGGTGGACATGGGAGCTCTTGGATCGAGACGTCGTGGATCAGGAACAGGCCGTCTTCGAATCTTCGTACGTCCGTGGTCCGCCGGGTATGGGACGCTCTCCGTAGCACGCGGCTCGGTTGAGGCGTAGGGGCGCGTCGCTCGGGACCGGAGCGCCGTCTACCTCAGGAAGCGCTCGAACGCTGCCAGCCGCACCGGCAGCTCGACATACACCTCGGGGTCACGCCAGGCGACGCGCTTGCCCTCGTAGATGGCGGTCGGCCGCCCCGCGGGGTTCGGTTCCGGCGACCCCCAGGCTTCGCGCGCGACGTAGCCTTGGGACGAGAGATCCATGTGCAGCACGTAGAAGTTGCCGCCACGCGGAAACACGGCGTGCATGTCGACTTCAGAGAGCCGCAGAGCGCCGTCCGGGAGGTGCGCGATCTCGCGTTGGAGCTCGGCACGTAGCTCCGCGCGCTCCTGCCCGAACATGTTCACGACGAGCTGCAGGCGGTGGGGCTCGGTGACGAGCACACGCGTGTTGCGTGACTCCGCCTGGAGATAGCGCTTGCGGTAGCGGTTGACGAGGCGCATGACGTCGGGGGCGCTCCCCGGCAGGCCGACGTCGCGCTCGGAGAGCTTCCAGTCTCCGGCCCAGCTCATAGGCTCCCTGCTCGGCACGGCGGGCGTGGAAACCGCGACCTCATGGGCGCTGGAGAGGAGCTGCCCGGTCGCGCTCGCTGCGGAGCGCAATTGGCGGGTGACGATCAGTGCGAACGCCGTGAGCACGAGCGAGAGCAGAAGCGGGAACAGGCAGCCCCTTGCGCTGCTGCTTCTCCTTGGGCTGCTGCCCGTGTGGCGACTCCGCGCCTTCTCCGTGCGCCCCTTGTCCGCGCCGTGATCGTGCGTTGCGCGCGTGCGCGAGATCGCCTCGACGCGATCGCGCACCTCGCCGACACGCTGGTAGCGGCGTTCCGGATCCTTCTCGAGCGCGCGCAAGACGACATCGTCGAGCCTGACGTCGATCTCCACGCGTTGGGAAGGGGCGTCGAAACGGCCCAGGGGCAGTTCTCCCGTCAAGAGCTCGTAGAGGACGACGCCGAGGGAATAGATGTCCGCGCGGTGATCGACGTCTTGCGGGTGCTCGACCTGCTCGGGAGCCATGTAGTGCCACGTCCCCATCGCCTGGCGCGTGTGAGTCAAGCCCGCCTCCTCGCCTGCCCGCCCGAGGAGCTTGGCGAGACCGAAGTCGACGATCTTCGCGTCGCCCTCGGGAGTGATCAGTACGTTCTCCGGCTTGATGTCGCGGTGCACCACGCCCTGGGCGTGCGCGCTCTCGAGCGCTGCCGAGATCTGACTGACGATGCGCAGCGCCTGCGCGGCCGGAACGTCGCGGGAGCGCAGGAGCTGGCGCAGGTTGGGCCCGTCGACGAGCTCGAGCACGAGGAAGAAGTAGGGGCCCGCCCGCCCGGAATCGTAGACCGCCGCGATGTTGGGGTGGTCGAGGCTCGCCATCGCCCGCGCCTCGCGCTGGAAGCGCTCAGCGAACGCGGGGTCGTTCTGAGCGTCGATCGGCAGGAGCTTGAGGGCGACGGGGCGATCGAGCTCGCGGTGCCGCGCGCGGTACACGATGCCCATGCCGCCGCGGCCAAGCACCTCGAGGATCGCGAGCTTGGGGAAGTAGCCCCCGAGCTCCTCGGGGCGCGGCGGCTCGGGGGCGGGCGTGCCGGAGACGCTGCGCAGGACCTCCGGCGCCCCCATGGCAACCGCCACGAGGCACTTGGGGCAGAGCCCGTGGGGACGCTCCGTCGGGCGCAGGTCGGCGTGGCAGCGGGGGCAGCGATCGAGGTTCATGCCGAGCTATGCAGGAAACGCGTCGCGGGGTTACTGGACACGGGCGCCTTTTTCGCAATCACGCGCCGAGCGCCTGAAAGAGTGCTTGGAGCTCGTCGTCGACCTGTTCCTCGGAGCCGACGGTGTCCGCGATCGCTGCTCGCAGGGCCTCGCGGTAGCGCGACCGGAGCCGGTGCGCGGCGACCTTGGTCGCCCCCGGCGACAGCCCGGCGGCGGCGCCGCGCTCGGTGAGGGTGGCCTCGGGCTCTTCCGTGGTCAGCGTCGACTTGAGGGACTCGAACACCCGCGCCTTGCCGCTCGCCGCGTACTGATCGGACAAGACTGCGAGGACGTGATCGAGTAGCTCGAGCGCCCACGCGCGATCGAAGAGCCGCTCGGGCGACAGCTCGGCGGCACTGGACTCGTAGCGCTCCTCCAGCTTCGGGTCCCAAGCGATCGGAGCCGTGCGACCGCCTCGCTTCCACGCGCGGGCTCGCTCCCTCTCGTTCGACACGTAGTTGCGGAACGCGGTGACGAGAAACGCGCGAAAGCGCCCGCGATCGGGGTCGGCGGTGCCGAGGTCGCCGCGCTCGAGCAGGAGCGCGAAGAACCCCTGGGTCAGGTCGCGCGCGTTCGCGCGCTGCTCTCCGGTGCGCCGCGCAAACGCGTAGAGCGGATACCAGTACGTCGCGCACAGCTCCTCGAGCGCCGCCCTCGCGCCAGGGCGATCCGTCCCCGCTTCGAGGACGATGCTCCAGCGCGTGCTGCGAAAAGCGCCGGCGGCACGCGTCGAATCGGACATGCCTCGAGTCTACCGCGCGGCCCCCACGAAAGTCGTCCCTACGGATTGAGACGCAGCAGCGCGGCGACTAGTACAGAGGCAGAACGCGCTGTCGTGCCTGCCCCTCGTGGTGGCACGAGGTTCTGGGCAGGGTGAGCAAGGACGAACGGCGCGTGATCGAGGTCGTCTCGAGGTCGTCGCTGGCAAGAACCGGCTCGTGCAGTGGAACGTCCCCTCGCCGCGCACCGAATAGAGCCGGGGCGACCCGCAAGTGCGAGCCGCCCCGGCGTCTCTCTCTCGGCAGTTGAGCGCTGCTGCTAATACTGAACGGTGATGGCGTCGGTGAAGTTCGACGTCACGCCCGGGTTCTGGTCACGGAACCAGCACTGGAAGTTCCAGGCTTGGCCAACCAGTACCGGCTGGGGCGGGTTCGTCGGCATCGAGGCGGTGCCGATCGTCACGCAGAACGAGCCACTGGCGCCCGAGTTCTGCACCATGCCGTTGTACCGGCCGATGTTCGCCCCGAGGCAGATGAATCCCTGGCTCGCGGGCGGCATGAAGAGCCCTTGGTTGCGACTCGTCAGGAAGTAGCCGAACTGGTTCGCGGGCAGCTGGTTCGCCTGCAGAACGAGCGAAGTCCCGGGCACCGCCACGCCTGCCGCGGAGATCACGGCCGGGAGACCGGAGGAGTTGAGCGTCGCGGGGCCACAGTAGTTGACCCCGATTTGCTCGCACTCGTCTGGCAGCCCATTGCCGTTGCAGTCCGTGCTGGTGCCGCTGGCGATGTCGCAGTCGTCGGGCACGCCGTTCGAGTTGCAGTCGGTCTCGCACTCGTCCGGCATACCGTTGCCGTTGCAGTCGGAGCTGGTGCCCGCCGCGATGTCGCACTCGTCCGGGATGCCGTTCGAGTTGCAGTCCATGCTGGTCCCCACGGCGATGTCGCAGTCGTCGGGCACGCCGTTCGAGTTGCAGTCGGTCTCGCACTCGTCCGGCACGCCGTTGCCGTTGCAGTCGGAGCTTGTGCCCGCCGCGATGTCGCACTCGTCCGGGATGCCGTTCGAGTTGCAGTCCATGCTGGTCCCCGCCGCGATGTCGCAGTCGTCGGGTACGCCGTTGGAGTTGCAGTCGGGCTCGCACTCGTCCGGCACGCCGTTGCCGTTGCAGTCGGAGCTGGTGCTTGCCGCGATGTCGCACTCGTCCGGGATGCCGTTCGAGTTGCAGTCCGCGCTCGTGCCGGCAGTGATGTCGCACTCGTCGGGGATGCCGTTGGTGTTGCAGTCCGCGCTCGTACCCGAGGCGATGTCGGTCGCGTCCGGGACGCCGTTTCCGTTGCAGTCGGTGAAGATCGGGAACGGTACATCGAGCGCGTCGAGGTCGTCGCCGAACGGCCCGAACGGGCCCGGCGTGCCCGTACGAACCGTCGCGAGACCGAGGTTCTCGGCCGCGATGAAGATGCTCGGGAATGGCGATACGCCACCGACGACGGGGGTCGAGAGAATGTCGCCCTCCTCGATCGGGATCCCGAACATGCTGTCTGGCATGCCGATGACCGCGGAGCCGCGGCGCACGGAGAAGAGGAGCATGTCGGTCGGCGGCCCAGCGACGCCGAGCCACGCGTAGGGAGCCGGCGCGGGCTCGAACGCGCCCGTTCCGTTCTCCCACAGCGCGAGCGCATCGAGGTCGTCGCTCATCGGTCCTCCCGCGATGTCGAGGCCGAGGGCGGGCGCGGGTGCCCACACCGCCGGAAAGGCGCCGGGGACGACGGCGGTCAGCACGTCGGCACCGCTGAGTCCGAGGACCGCGGCGGAGCCCTGGTTGGGGAACCCGTTCAGCGGGTCGACGAAAGGACCGTCGAGGGAGTAGTAGATGGGGAATACGACCGCCATGAGATCGATGTCCACGGCGTCGAGGTTGTCCCCGACGTCGGGCGGAATCGCGGGCGCGTCGGGTTCGACGATGCCGACGCCGGGATAGACGAACCCGGTCCCACTCGGCAATCCGTTGCCATCGATGACGGCTGTGTTTCCGGGCGGGACAGCAAAGGGCGGGAGCGGTGCGGGCACGGGCATGCCGAGATCGTTGAAGACGTCGGCCGAAGCCTCGAGGGCGGGCCCGAGGGCTCCCTCGCTCGCGGTGTTCGGCGGGATCGGTCCGGGGAAGCCGACGGCGTACTCGTCGACCGAGAACCAGTAGGTGCCCGGTGGCGTCGGCGTGCTCGGAACCGGCATCTCGAGGCCGTACGACAGCGCGTCGACCTCGACCGGACAGGGCGTCGCCGGCGCGTGCCCGGCGCAAGCCGCATGGGCGGGGTGCGCGAGCCCGGGGCCTGGTGGACCGAAGCCGACGCTGATCAAAAGCGCGGGCGGCAGCGGCGCGCCGAGCGCCGGACCGTTCGGAACGAACGGCGGCCCCGTCGCCGGCGTCAGGATGTCCCCTTCGGTGATGGGGAACCCGAAGAAGGCATCTGCGGCACCGATCGTAGGGCCGTGGTTGTCGATTGAGAATGTGACTTGTGCATGGGTTGCGGGGGCCGTCACAGCGACGAGCAGTGAGCTCGCCGCAGAGGTGCGGACGGCCCGCGCGAGGGGGGATTGCATGAAATCTCCTGGTGCAGAACGAGGACTCCCCCCCACCGCGCGCCGGTGGACGCACAGGCCGCGCCCGCGTGGGAGCGACACTTGGGAGTCCGAAGTGACCTCCCCCACCGAATCAGGACACCCTTCCCGAAGAACTGGCTGGGCCGCGCGTTGCCATTGGAGCTCCTTCGAGCCCAAGTGCCTGTGGACACGCGCCTTACACCCGCGTTGACGGGGAGCAGGGCGCCCGCCCGCGAACGGGTCGCGCGATCGCCCTCCGACGGCCACCAATCGCCCAATTCGCGGTGCCGCGCGAGACGGCGGACCACGCACCCCAGCCAGATCCCGGTGGCTGGGGGCATGGATGCACTCTCCTTGCGCCTCCTTACCCGTCGCATACACCTCCTGGCGGGGGGCCCGGACTGCCTTTACCCTGAGCCAACGACGCAGCAATCCTCAGTTTCACTCTCCGGCCGAGCGTCGCGGCTTCCCATTCCCGGTCACCCTCCATGAAGTCTCGCATGAAAGCGTCCCTCGGGGCGCTGCTCACCCTTTGTCTGGCGACCTTGGCGTTCGCCGCTTTCCAACAGTCCGGCGCGGACCTGATGCCGCGCAATCTGACGCCCCGTACACCGGCTTCTCAGGATCGGCCCGCCGCGATCCCCGGGCAGTGGTTCGGGCCCGGGCCCCTGCACAAGGTCTGGATCAAGAGCGAGTCCACGGGAGAGCTCGCTCGCATCGACGCGAACGGAGCGCTCGTGCGCTCACGCGACTACGGGGGCTTCACGCTCGCCATCGTCGACGAGCGCGCCTACGGCGGGGCGAGTGCCCTGTCGAACGAGAGCTTCGTCTTCCGCGACGAGATGGACCTGATGGTCTTCAACGGGATCGTGCTCGACGGTCTGCGGCCGCAGGAGACGCTCGCACGCCTCGACCCCGCGGAGCGCTTCACCGACCCGAACACGCTCGGCCTCGATCCGCGGGCGGGGCTGTACATCGTCCAGTTCGAAGGGCCGGTGCGGGACGAGTGGCTCGCAGACCTCGAAGGCCTCGGCATGGGCTTCTCTCAGTTCGTGCCGATGAACGCGTACGTCGTCCACATTCCGGACGGTGAGGTGGCGACGCTCGAGGCGCTTGCGGCGGCGGTGCCGCACATCCAGTACGTCGGCGCCTACGAGCCCGCGTACCGCATTCACCCGATGCTGCGCGAGACCCTGCGCAGCGGATCGATGACCGAGCCGCACTCGGTCACCATCCAGCTCGTCGACATGGCGGGCGTACGCGATGCGCTCGCTTCGATCGAAGCGATGGCGGACCACGTCGTGCAAGTGCGCAAGGTCGGCCCGTACGTCAACGTGCAGGCGATGCTGCGTCCGGTCTATTTCCAGACGGTTGCGGCTGACCGCACCGTGTTCCAGCTCGAGCCGCGCGGCACGATCAAGGCGCTCGACGAGCGCCAGGGCCAGATCATGGCGGACAACGTCAACGCGACCGGGCCCTCGTCGCCCGGTTACTTGGCGTGGCTCGCCTCGGTCGGCTTCAACAGCAGCCAGTTCGGGAGCTTCTCGGTCAACGTCGTCGACAGCGCGACGTCGCTCACCGGGCACCCCGACATCCCGAACAGCCGCGTCGCGTTCCAGCTCAACCCGACGAGCCAGTCGGGCGCCCAGGACGGCCACGGCTTCCTCAACGCGCACATCATCGGCGGCCTCAACACCGGCACGGGATCGGCGTTCGAGGACACCGGCGGCTACAACTACGGGCTCGGCATCGTGCCCTGGGGTCTGGTCGGCGCGACCGCGATCTTCGGGCCCGGTGGGCTGAACCCGACGAGCTTCGAGAGTCAGGCCTACGGCCAGGGTGCGCGTTTCAGCACCAACTCGTGGGGCTTCACGAGCAACAACAACCCCATTCCCGACTACGACTCGAACTCCCAGGAGTACGACTTCATCACGCGTGACGCCCAAGGCGGCACCGGCGGGAACCAGGAGTACCTCGTCCTGTTCTCCGCCGGCAACGCCGGCTCGGGCTCGAACACGGTCTCGACGCCGGGTACCGCGAAGAACATCGTCACGATCGGCGCTGGCGAGAACAACCGCCAGTTCGGCACGGACGGTTGTGGCATCCCGAACTCGGGCGCCAACAACCACAACGACGTCATTTCGTTCTCGAGCCGTGGCCCGGTCGACAACGCCGGTGGTGACGGGCGCTGGAAGCCGGAGATCCTGGCTCCCGGAACGCACGTCCAGGCGGGTGTGCCGCAGAGCAACTACGCCGGCGGCGGCGTCTGCAACCAGTTCTTCCCCGGCGGCCAGACGCTGTACGGATGGTCTTCGGGTACGAGCCACTCGACGCCCGGCGTCGCGGGCCACGCGATGCTGATCCGCCAGCACTTCCTGAACCAGAGCTTGCCCGCGCCGTCCCCCGCGATGGTCAAGGCGTACATCGTCAACACCGGCGAGTACATGACGGGCGTTGGCGCCAACGACACGCTGCCCAGCAACTCGCAGGGCATGGGCAACGCGAACATGAACCGCTCGGTCGACTCGGCTGCGCGCGTGCACGTCGACCAGGACCAGCTCCTGACCGCCTCCGGCCAATCGCACGTCGAGACCGGTAGCGTCGTCGATGCCGGCGCTCCGTTCCGCGTAACGCTCGTTTGGACCGATGCTCCTGGTCCGACCAGCGGTGCGCCGTACGTCAACGACCTCGACTTGACCGTCACGGTCGGCGGCTCCACCTATCTCGGCAACGTCTTCTCGGGCGCCAACTCGACGACCGGTGGCAGCGCCGACTTCCGCAACAACACCGAGTCCGTGTTCTTGCCCGCGGGCACGACCGGATCGTTCACGGTCACGGTCGGCGCGTCGTCCATTGGCGGCGACGGTGTGCCGGGCAACGGCGACACGACCGACCAGGACTTCGCGCTCGTCATCTACAACGGCTCGACCGGTCCGGTCGGTCCGAGCGCAGCCTTCACCGGCTCGCCGACGTCCGGCAACGCTCCCCTGAGCGTCAACTTCACCGACGGCTCGTCGGGCGGACCGACGAGCTGGTCCTGGACGTTCGGGGACGGCGGCACTTCGACCGCGCAGAACCCGAGCCACACCTACACGTCACCTGGCACCTACTCGGTCTCGCTGAGCATCACCGCCCCGGGCGGGAGCGACAGCACGACGCGCACGAACTACATCACCGTCAACACGCCGCCCGCACCGGGCATCTCCGACGGCAGCTTCGAGTCGCAGACGGCCGGTGCCGCGCCGCAGGCTCCATGGACGATCGCGTTCGGCACGGGTCACGTCGTCAACCCCGCGGGGGGCACGACGAGCGACGGCGGCATGCCGACGGACGGCACGAACTGGCTGGAGATCACCGGCGCGAGCACGTCGGCGACGACGCCCCCGTCCAACCCCGGCGGCGTCACGAGCCCGCCGGTCGGCGGCGCGGGAGTCTCGCAGAGCTTCTCCTACGCCTCGGGCTCGACGGAGCTGAGCTTCGACGCGGCATTCCTGCGCAACGAGACGGCCAACTCCTCGTTCAACGACTGGATGAGCGTCGACGTGACCGACGGTTCGACGTGGTTCAACCTCTATTACGCGGACACGTTCACGGCCACGCCGCAGACCTCGTCCAAGCACGGTTTCGCGATGACCGCAGTCTCGAACGTGACCGCCGATCTCGCGGTCCTGTTCCCGGGCTCGACGACCTCGACGAGCTTCACCATCACGGTGCTCACGGGCAACTCGACCGACGGCATCCAGGCCTCGATCGGCTACGCCGATAACTTCGTCCTCTCCGGTGGCGGCCCGGCCGCGCCGACCGCGGACTTCACTGGCTCGCCGACGAGCGGCATCGCACCGCTGTCCGTCAACTTCTCCGATGTTTCGACGGGCAGCATCACGAGCTGGTCCTGGAGCTTCGGCGATGGTGGCACGTCCACCGCTACGAGTCCGAGCCACACCTACACGGCTCCCGGCACGTACAACGTGTCGCTCACCGTCACCGGCCCCGGCGGCAACGACACGCTGACGCGCACGGGCTACATCACCGTCCAGGACCCGACGCCGAGCGCCAACTTCACGGGCTCGCCGACCTCTGGAACGGTTCCCCTCTCCGTGAACTTCACCGACTCCTCGACCGGCAGCATCACGAACTGGTCATGGACGTTCGGCGACGGCGGGACCTCGACCGCGCAGAATCCGAGCCACACCTACACCGCGGACGGAACCTACACGGTCGCGCTGACGGTGACGGGCCCCGGCGGCAGCGACACGCTGACGCGCACGAACTACATCACGGCCTCGGCCATTCCCGCCCCGACGGCGGGCTTCACCGGTTCGCCGACGTCGGGTGACGTGCCGCTCTCGGTCAACTTCACCGACGCCTCGACCGGCAACATCACGAGCCGCTCGTGGAGCTTCGGCGACGGTGGCACCTCGAGCGCTACGAACCCGAGCCACACCTACACGACGGCCGGCACCTACACGGTGTCGCTGACCGTCACGGGGCCGGGCGGCAGCGATACGCTGACGCGGACCGGCTACATCACCGCCAACGAGCCGGCTCCGACGGCTTCGTTCGCCGGGGCTCCGACGAGCGGCGTCGCGCCGCTCGCCGTGAACTTCACCGACGCGTCGACGGGCAGCATCACGAGCCGCTCGTGGAGCTTCGGCGACGGCGGGACCTCGACCGCCACGAACCCGAGCCACACCTACACCGCCGCCGGCACCTACACCGTGGCGCTGACGGTCACGGGGCCGGGTGGTTCCGACACGCAGACGCGTACGAACTACATCACCGTCACCGATCCGGGCGGCGGCGATCCCCTGTACTACATGTCCTTCACCTCGAACACGACCGTGCCGGGCATCGGGACGGTGCGGGACGAGGACATCGTCTCCTACAACGCCACGACCGGAACCTGGACCTGGATCTTCGACGGGTCCGACGTCGGGGTCGCCGGCACCGACATCAACGCGTTCCACGTCCGCGCGGACGGCTCGATCCTGATGTCGTTCAACTCGGGCTCGTTCTCCGTGCCCGGCCTGACCGGTGGACCGAACGGGACGACGGTCGAGGACTCCGACATCGTGCTCTTCACGCCGACCTCTCCCGCGCCGAGCTCGGCGGGCTCGTTCTCGTTCTACTTCGACGGCAGTGACGTCGGCCTGACGACGAACGGTGAAGACGTCGACGGCATCTACGAGTTTGCCGACGGCTCGCTCGGCATCTCGACGCTCGGCAGCATGACCGCGAGCGGGATCTCCGGCGTTCGCGACGAGGACGTCACCCGCTTCACGGGTACGTTCGGCTCGTCGACCTCGGGCTCGTTCGCGTTCCACTTCGACGGCAGCGACGTCGGCTTCTCCGCGTCGAGCTCGTACGACCTGAACGCCTTCTCGATCGACGGCGTCGGCGAGCTGCTCTTCTCGACGGTCGGCACCTACAACGCCGCCGGCGGGTCGGGCGCTGACGAGGACGTGAGCCGCTTCACCGGCTCCTACGGTGCCTCGACTTCGGGCACGGCCACGCAACTCTTCGACCTGTCCGCGCTCGGCATCAGCACGAGCGAGGACGTCGACGGCCTGTCGTTCCAGCCGTAGCGGCCGGAGCGGAAAACGCCACGCGGCCCGGTGCTCCTGCGAGCACCGGGCCGCTGTCTTGGTAGCGGACCTCGATCAGCCGTAGAGCCAGGCGATCCACGAATCGGGCTCGGGCGTGATGTCCTGACCCGTCAGCCGTCGCAGCTCGCGCACGGCTTTGTTGCGCACGCGGGCACGGTGGTCGTAGAGGGCGTCGATCAAGATCGGTAGGGCGCCCGGCTCGTTCAGCGCGCCGAGCGCCTGGACAGTGGAGACGACGACGTTCTCGTCCTCGTGCTCGAGGCCGCGCGCGAGCAGCGCAGCGACCTCGGGACGATCGATGCGGACCTGGGCGAGGCGGCGGACGGCCTGGGCGGCACGCCCGGGGTTCTCGTCGCGCAGGGCGAGGGTCAGCTTGTCCCGCTCTCCCTCGAGGATCGCGGACTGTTGGGCGTACCAGCGCGTCCAGCGAGTCGTGTCGGCCTTCCACTTCTGGCCCGTCGCTTCCTGCAATACGCGGAGTGCGGCGGCGCGTACGCCTGGGTCGTCGTCTTCGAACAGCGCCAGGACAACGTCGAGTGAGGTCGTGTCCCGCAGCCTGCGCAGCGAGTCGAGCGCCTGACGGCGGAACTTAGGGTCGCGGTCGAGCAGGTACTCGGACAGGATGGCGACCGACCGCTTCGCGCCGAGTGCGCGTCCGCGGTCGTTGAGGCTGCCCAGGGCCTTGAGCGCGGCCAGCCGCAGCTTTGGGGCCTGTCGCGGGTCCAGCAGGCTACGCAGGACGGGGATGCCCTCCGCTCCACCGTGCTCGCCGACGGCATCGACGACGGCGACCTGTACTGGCGCGGGGGCCTGGCGGACGACGTCCTCCAGGGCCGAGAACGCGAGCGGATCGCGCGCGAGCGAGCCGGCGATCGAGGCCCGGACCTGCGAGCGCATGTACGGCCTGTGGAGCTCGAACTCCTCGATCGGCTCCAGGACCGCGAGGATCGTCTCGAGGCTGCGCGAGCTGCCCACTTCGGAGAGGAGCTGGAGCGCGATGATGCGATCGCCGCGCGGGACGTCGCCGCGGACGCGGCCCTGAATCTCGCGCAGGACGACCTCGGCCGGCCAGCGGCGCATGGCGCCGTAGATCAGCTCCTTGCCGCGCCGGTCGAGGACGAACGGGGCCTCTTTCGCGTTGTTCTGAGGGTTGGCCAGGAGGTCGAAGATGACCGGGACGGCCCGGGGACCGAGGCTGACGAGCGTGTCGAGGCGGCCGGCCTTGCCGACTTCACCTCGAACAGAATGCTCCTCGACCACCCGCCGCAAAGTCGCGGAGAGCCCGCGATCGTCTGCATGCGCGTGACCGAGGAGGGTCAACGTCAGTGCGAGGACTGCTACCGGAGATGAGGGGTGCATCGCCATTCTTGCTGCGCTAGTTGGAGGCGACTTCTCGCCAGTAGGCCACCTCGAAGGAATCCGCTTCGCCCTGCGATGGGATACCGGGAAGGCTCACCGTGCCGTCGGAGAGGCGTGAGTCGAACTCGACCTCGAGCTTGGAGTGCTGGGTGTACCAGCGGCGGCGCCTGTAGTAGGTGTAGTCACGCTCGATCGAGACCTGGTTACCCGCGGACATCGTCCCCATGACTTTCACCTCGGCGGACCCGCTGGAGTTGAGGTTGTAATCGAAGAAGTTGTTCTCGGCGTACATGTAGGCCTCCATCTCCTCCAGCGTCCCGAATTCGGGGTCACCGAAGTAGATGTTGCCGCTGTCGCTGACGGTGTCGTCCTCGATCGCGATGAAGGCGATGGCGTCGTTGTCGTCGTCGTTCAGCTTGACGTTGTCCGAGAAGTAGATGTTGCCCTTGACGACGAACGTCACGCGGAAACCCTCAGCGTCCGTGTTGGTCGCCTCGAAGCCGTAGGCTCCGTAGTTGTGGATCCACAAGTTGCCGTCGATGAAGTAGACCTTGTCCGTCCCGCTCGGGCCGGGGTCACCCATTGTGCCCGTAAGGCTGAGGCGGTAGTCCGCACCACTCGTCGCCTCGTACGGATCCTCGAGGTAGTAGTCGTCCTTCGTCGTGCTGTTGTTCTCGCTGTTCCGATCCGAGGCATTGCGGCGGAAGATGTGCGCCGGGCTGCTCTCCGGCATCTGGTCCGCGTACCCGCCGAGTGAGTCCCACTCATTCGTCGAGCTCGCGAAGAGGCTCGCGACGTCGAAGTCGTTGTTGACGCTGTAGTTCATGCCGTCGATGTCCGGGACGGCCATGGCTTGCCCCTCGATCCCCGTGCCGCCGGAGATCGTCCCACTCGCCTGGAGTTCGCCGTCGACGTCGGCATCACCCTCGATGCTGATGTCGCCGCCAGAATAGATCGCGCCGGAGACCTCGTCCGCTTGGCCGTCTTCCCCACTGAAGCGCAGCTCGTAGTTGGAATCGCCGTCGCTGTTGCCCGCATAGACGGCGGTGTCGAAGACGATGCCCGCGGTGTTGCGTACGAGCACCTCGATCGAGCGCTGGGCGCCGTCGATCGACCCGGTCGTGACCACGGTGTACGTGTTGTCGCCGTTGTCAGTGATCTGGGCCCAGTAGTCTCCGCCAGCGAGATGCAGCGGATTGCCGTGCGAGCCCAGGTTGCCCGGCACCGTCTCGTTCAGAGCCGTGCGCGTGACGACTTCGGCCAATGCCTCGCTGACGGCTGCGTCAGCCAGATACAGAGCGCGAAGCCCCTTGCGAGACGTCTCCGTCTCCGCCTGCGCCGCGACGTTGAACGTCAACGCCGACGTCGCTAGCGCGGCAAGCACCGACACGATGATCAAGACCGCGATCAACGCGCTCCCTCGCCGTCGGTTCCTGCCTCGATACCGGGTTCTACACATCGAATCCATCTCCTCGTGCCAAACTGTCCCTGTCGGTTCCCTAATTGCGCAGTGCGATCGACGTCTCGACCGTCCGCACCACGCGTTGCCTGTTGATGTCGACCCGCTCCACGCTGAGGCGCACGTTGAGCGTGCCCCCCTCCATGTCGAACGAGAGCCCGCGCTCGTCCTCGAGTCCGTTGCCGTTGTCGTCGGCCGAGTTGTCGAGCTCACCTTCGAGGAACTCGGACACCCCGTTGACGAGCACGAGCCGGCGCTCGTTCACGCCGGGGTTCTCGGTCCGCACGACCCGGCCTTCGTCGATCAAGCCGTTGCCGTTGTCGTCCATGTCGTTCATCAGCTCGCCCGTGGCCGGCTCGAAGCCGATCCGGATCACGGGGCCGAGGATGTAGTCGGCCCCGTCCCACCCGGTCACGCGCTGGAACTCGATCGTGTCGGTTCCGAACGGCGCCATGGGCGAGGCGGGCGACATCGAGTCGCCGCTCGCGTCGACGATCTCGCGCGCGATGCGATCCAGCGCTCGGCTCGACTTCGAGTTGACGGCGCTGTTGGTCATGCTGCGCCGGAACACGCCTGCACCGCGCTCGCTCGCCATGATCGCGCCGCCGAGAACGACGGTGAGGATCATCAGGCCGATGCAGACCTCGATCATCGTGAGGCCGGAGTTGGAGCTTGTCTGCCTCATGCCCTAGCGCCCACTCAGAATTGTGTTGAGCTCGATCGTGCGGTTGCCGGAGAGGCCACGCCACTCGATGCGCACGCGCACGGGAAGGATGAAATAGTCGGCCGAGTGATCGGCCGCATCCACGACGCCGTCGACGTTGAGGTCGCGCGGCATGCCCATCTGATCGTCGACGAAGGTCTCGATCAAACGGCCGGGTTGCGCATCCGAGACCGGGAGGAGGATCACTCCAACCATCCCATCGGCGTCATCACGCTGCGGGTCGAGGCCGGTAACGGCAAAGTTCGCGCCCAGCGCGGTCCCGTTGCCTCCGACGTCATCCGTAGGATCGCCGTTGAATTCCGTGAACACGTTCGCGAACGCTGTCGCTTTGAGACGCTCCATCTGCTGCTGGGCAGCTTTGTAGGCAACCGTGGTCTCGAGGCTGGCATCGCCGAGCACGGCGGACGACGTGATCGAGCTCATCGTGCCCAGAATCGCAATCACCAGGACCAGAGATGCGAGCAACACCTCGACCATCGTGAAGCCACCGCGCGCGCTTGCGGGGACGGCGCGGCCTCGATTCTCTTTGCGGGTATTCAACGTGTCGTTCTTCTGCATTCCATTAGGCGTGTTACGGGTTATCGAGCTGCATACCCGGAGAACTGAAGCGGGGCCATGACTAGTAAGGGAACGCTAGGTGCACCGTTTCTTAACCTCGTTCGACCTCACCCGAAAAACGTTCCGGGTAATCGCGCGAACGAGACACGCACCGTCCGAAACGAGTCGACAAGTGAAGCTCAAGCTGCGACGCCGAACGCGTCGATCCGGGACAGGTTCCTCACCGATTCCCGCCTACCCACTCCCCACGTCATGACGACACGACCGCGTCACAAGCGCCGCATCAAGCTGATCCGGCCAGGTCTGCAGCTGCGGCTGGTCGGGAGTTTTCTCGGGCTCACCGTGCTCGCGATGTTGCTGCAGTTCCTGCTTCTGAGCTGGCAGCTGATCGACTCGGCCGGCGAGCTCGCCGGCGTCGGCGGACAACTCGCCGATCAGATCCCGGGCATGATCGTCAACGTGCTCGCAATCTCGGTCGTCGTCGTCGCGCCGCTCGTTCTCAGCTTCGGAATCCTGTTGACCTTCCGGATCGCTGGGCCCGTGTATCGCTTCGAGCAGTTCTTGCGTTCCGTGGCGGAAGGCGAGCAGGTCGAGCCGTGCCGGCTGCGCGAGGGCGACGAGCTGCAGAGCCTGTGCGAGCTCGTCAACGCGGCGACCGCGAGCGAGCGTGCCCGAGCCGCCGCGCGACGCGAGACACACGATGAGCAGGACGAGGCCGAGGACGAGACTACGGACGCTGGCGTAGAGTCCGTCGCGGCCTGAGACGGGTCTCCTTGCCCGGCTCGCCAGGGCGGGCCACGGTTGCGAGGCGCATGATCGGAGCTCCCCGCGGCGGTCTGACGGCGCCGCTTGTCCCCGCCGAAGGTCGAACCGTGATTCGGTCCCCGCTGCTGTCACTGCTCCTCACGTCGTTGTCACCCCTGGCCTTCGCCCAGGAGGCTTCGGTCGACCCGCTCGAGGGCCATTCGCACTGCGGCGAGGCCTTCAACGAAGGGCCCCGGCACGCGGCCTATCTGATGCCGAACAACGGCAGCGTGCGATTCCCCATCACCGTGGCGGACACCTACGCGCAGCGCATGTTCAACCAGGGCATGGGGCAGCTACCCGGCTTCTGGTACTTCGAGGCCGAGCGCTCGTTCCGGCAGGTCGCCTCCGTCGACCCCGAGTGCGCCGCCGCGTACCGGGGCATGGCGATGGCGAACGTCGACAACGAGAAGCGCGCGTCGGACTTCGCACACGAAGCGTGGCTGCGCCGCGAGCAAGCCGGCGAGCACGAGCGCATGTACGTCGACGCACTGGCCGCGTCCTACGAGGAGACGAGCGAGGAAGACCGCTACCCCTTCCCCATCCTCGCCGATCCGGAGCACGAGGTGTTCCACGCCTACCGCTCCTACGACGACTTCGAGGACATGCCCCTGCACGGCACGTTCCTGATCGACGGTCGCGGGCGCGTGCGCTGGCAGGACGTCAGCTTCGAGCCGTTCACCGACACCGACTTCCTGCTGGCGGAGTCCAAGCGCCTGCTCGGCTTGCCGGGCCCGCGCGCCGTGGCAGTCGGGTCCGCTGCGCCGGCCGCCGGCGGCAGCGCCGGAAGCGGCGGGCGCTGAGCGACGCGTGCGGTATGCTCGGGGGCGTTCGACCAACCGCTTCCGGAGGACACCTCATGCAACTTCCGCTTCGCGCACGCCTGCCTCTCGCGGCTCTGATCACGTCGCTCCTGTCAACCGCTTCCGCCACGGCGCAATGCCCCGGACCGGACGACGGCCTGGAGGACAACGACACGTGCCAAACGGCCGTGCCGCTCGCGACGGGGAGCTACCTCGGCCTCTTCGTGGAGAAGCTCGACTCGGACTTCTACGTCGTCACTGCGCAACCCGGGCAATACTTCGTCGCAAAGCTGCGCTTTCCGCACGCCGGCGGTGACATCGACGCCTTGCTGTACGACGCGGGAACGGGCTGCACGACATCGCTGGTCTCCTCGACTTCCGCGACCGATGACGAGGGCCTCGCGTGGCTGAACACCGGCGCGACGGCCGCGACCTACATCCTCGAGGTGCAGGTCTGGGGCGGCAGCGCGGCCGACTGTGCCAACTACGACCTCATCCTCTCGAACGAGGTCGACCCGTGCACGCTTCCCGACGACGGCCTGGAGGAGAACGACAGCTGCGCCGCGGCGGTGCCCGTGCCGATCGGCGCGAGCGGTCCGTTCTGGGTCGACAAGTTCGACCTGGACTACTACTCGTTGACGCTCCAACCCGGCGACACGCTCGTCGCCGACTTCTTCTTCTGTGACGCGCTCGCCGACATCGACGTGATCCTGTACGACCCCGCGATCTCGTGCGGCGGCGGAAGCGGATCGGGACTCACCGAGAGCGCGACCGCGACCGACAACGAGCAGATCACCTGGACGAACTCCACGGGTGCGGCGAACTCGTACATCATCGAGGTGTACGTGTGGGGCCCGGGCGTCGGCGACTGCAATCTCTACGACATGAACGTCAGCGGTCCGACGGGGCTGCTGGGGACGAGCTACTGCGGTCCCGCGGTCCCCAACTCGACGGGCCTGGCCGCCCTGATCTCGGCCGCCGGTAGCCCCGTGCCAAGCACCGACGACGTCACCCTGACGGTCGACCAGGTCCCCCCGGGCCAATTCGGTTACTTCCTCGCGGGCCAGACCCAGGGCTTCTTCAACCCGCCCGGATCGGCCGGCTTCATCTGCCTCATGGGGAACATCGGTCGCTACAACCAGGTGTCCGACATCATCCAGGGACCATCGGGGAGCATCGCCCTCGACCTCGGAGCGATTCCTGTCAATCCCCCCACCGCCGTCCAGCCGGGGGACACCTGGAACTTCCAGTGCTGGTACCGCGACAGCGGGACGAGCAACTTCTCGGACGGGCTCAGCGTCGTCTTTCAATAGCAGCGGCCGGCGTCGTGTCACACGGCGCCAGCGACAGCGCGGATCGCGGCGAGACACTCCTCGACGCGATCCGCGTGCGTTCGGAACGAGACGACGCAGATGCGGATCACGAACCGGCCGTCGAGCTGGGTCGGAGTCAGGAGCACGCGGCCGCCCGCGTTGATCTCCTCCAAGCAGCGAGCGTTCCACGCGTCGAGCTCTTCCGCGTCGAGCCCGGGTTGAACGAACCGGAACGCCACCACGGTCAACTGCGGCTCCGCGACGACCTCGACGCCCGCAAGCGCATGGAGCTCCGCCGTCGCCCACTCGATCAGGTCGAGCTTCTCGTCCAGGTTGTCGCGGAACGGGCCGATGCCGTGCATCGCGATCGGTAGCCAGACGCGCAGGCCGCGGAAGTCGCGCGACAGCTCGGGCGAGATCTCGCAGAAGTCGACCTGATCGGGATCCTCCTGCATCGCCGGCATGTAGTCGGCGCGCTGGCTGTGGGCCCGCCGCAGCGACTCGACGTCGCGGACGATCAGCGACCCGGTGCCGTAGGGCAGGAACAGCGTCTTGTGTGGGTCGAGCACGACCGAGTCCGCGCGCTCGAGGCCGCGCAGGCGCTCGCGGCCGCGCTCGGTCAACCGGAAGAAGCCGCCGTAGGCGGCGTCGACGTGCAGCCACAGCTCCTCGCGCTCGGCGAAGTCCGCCAGGCCGGGCAGATCGTCGATCGCTCCGGTGTTCGTCGTTCCGGCATTCGCGCAAATCAGGAACGGAGTCCTTCCCGCGGCGCGGTCCTCGTCGACCGCGCGTGCCAGAGCTTGCGGATCGATGCGGCAGCGGCGATCGGCCGGGATCAGGCGCAGGTTGCGGCGCGGAAAACCCGCCAGGGTCGCCGCCTTGTGGATCGAGTGGTGGCTCTGCTCCGACGCGTAGATCACGCCGGTCAAGAAGTCCTCGGGCAGGCGCGCGCGACGGGCGGTCACGATCGCCGAGAGGTTGGCCAGCGATCCGCCGGTCGTCAAGAAGCCACCCGCCTCCGCGGGGTAGCCGACCATGTCGCAAAACCAGCGCACGACGTCGGCCTCGAGCCGAGCGAGCGGCGGCGCCGCGGTCCACACGCCGACGTAGCGGTTGATCGTCGCCGCGATCAGGTCGGCGACGCCAGCATGCAGAATCCCGCCTCCGGGGATGAAGGCCAGATAGCCCGGACTCGCGGGGTTGAAGCCTTTTGGAATCCAGCGCTCGAAGAGGTCGTCGAGGATCTCTCCGAGCGGCGTGCCCTTCTCGGGCAACGGCCTCGAGAGCTCACGCGCAATGGCGTCGGCCCCCTCGAGGTCCTTCACGGGTTGGGTCTCGAGTGTGTCGACGTAGCGTGCGAGGTGCTCGGTCACCGTTGCGACCAGCTCGCGCAGCTCGTCCCCGCTCAGTTCCAGGGGGCGCACGTGATCTCTGACGTTCAGCGGTTGAACAAGAAAGCGGAGCTCCCCGCGAGGGCCCAAGCGACGTCCTGCGCGGCCCCCATGTGAATCTTGCGAGCGGCGTCTGGGGTCTTGCCGAATGAACTGAGCATAGACGGTGGCCGCCTGCTCGGGCGAGCGCTCCTCCGCAGAAACGCTGAGCGCGGCCACGACTTCGGGCGAGAGGCCGTGGTGGCGCACGGGGCGCGCGCTGCTCGTCGTCGAGATGCGCAGGCGCCCGAGGGCGTGCTTCGAGCCGTAGTGGTGCTCGAGCGTCACGACCAAGACGGTACCAGTTGGCCCATTCACATCGGCCTCGAGCTCGAACACGGTTTCGTGGTCCACGCCGACGCGCGGGACGACGGCCCAGCCCGTTCCGGGCTTTCCGTCGACGGTGCCCCCAACCGCCCAGCCGTTCTGCGCGAAGTCCGCCGTCGCGTGTCGCAGCTCGAGCGGGCGCGCTCCCGTCGCATCGCCGTTCGGCACGGCGGTCACGCGCAGCTCGGAAAGGACGAAGTTGCCGTTCGACTGCGCGAGGCCCGGCCCCTTGTTCGGAAGCCCTTCGTCGGCGAGCGCCGCTAGCCGCAGTCCGCGCAGGACGCCGGGTGCGGCCTCGAGCACGACCGTGTAGATGTCGGTGTCCGGCACGGCTCCAGCGACGACAATCGATCCGTCGGCGCGCGACGTCAGCGTCGCGCCGCGCGCGGATACGTGGCTCAGCGGCCGCGCGACGGTCCACTCGGGCCAGGTTTGCGACACCTCCCGTTGCGCCTGGGCGCGCGCGAGTGCTTCTGCGTCGGCTGGCGCCAGCGCTGCTCGATTGGCGATGTCGGCCGGATCGAACGCTCCGACGAGCGCTTGCACCTCGGCCTCGGTCGCGGGACGCGAGAGGAATGCGATGTAGAGCTCCTCGATGATCCGCGCCGGATCGCTCTCGTACCGGGCGAGCCGCGCGATGTCGTTGTCGGGGTCGCGGATCGCCCGCGCCAGCGTGGGGCCTCCGGGCCGAGGATCGAGGAACCCGTCCAATCTGTTTCGATTGGACCAGGCACGCTAGTGGTGTGATTCACTCTTGTGCGGCATTTTGGTCGGTGCGTACGCGTTCGCTGCAAGGCGCAGCGACGACGCGACTTCGCTGCAAGTCTCGGAGGAGGCGCAACGCAGCAGCGGGCGGGTACGGGCCGACCAAAA
>JAAELL010000563.1 GCA_024226735.1 bacterium
CATTTTGGTCGGCCCGTACCCGCCCGCTGCTGCGTTGTGCCTCCTCCGAGACTTGCAGCGAAGTCGCGTCGTCGCTGCGCCTTGCAGCGAACGCGTACGCACCGACCAAAATGCCGCACAAGAGTGAATCACACCACTAGGGCGTCTTGATCTCGATCCGCAGTCCCTCGGGGACGTCGATTCCCGGCAGCATCACCTGCAGCTCGTCGAGGAACTCGTTCAGGTCGTCGTCGTCGATCTCGACGCCGAAGTCGAGCATGGTCGTCAGCTGGCTGCCGTCGTGCACGGGGTAGGAGTCGACCAGGTCGACGTCGCCGTGGGTCTCGCGCCGCAACCAGCGCGTGAGGCGGTGCTCGTCGACCTTGCCGCGGAACTCGACCAGGACGTGGACGGGGTAGCGCGGATCGAGGCGCCGTCCCTCGTAGGACTTGCCGTCGTACGCGCGCGCCGCTTGGGCCTCGAGCTCGGCCCCGTAGGCGTTCCCGTAGGCGCCGCCCTCAGCGTCGTAGCCTTCGCGCTCGGGCGTGTACGACACCGTGCCCGCGCCCGCCTGGACGACCTCGACCGAGCGCACCGGGCCGTGCTCGATGAAGGCCGTGACCGCCACCAGCCCGATCGCGCTCATCAGACCCACGAAGCCGGCCATACCGGCACCCGCGAGGCCGAGCACGGCCAGGAAGCCGGAGAGCGCGCGTTGCCCCGGCGCGGCCCGCTGCGAGCGCAGGATGCCGAAGCAGACGACCGCAATCCCGATCAGGAGGCCGAGGAATCCGAATCCGAGGAGCAAGAAGGGCAGCATGATGGTCTCTGTGCGCCCATGGGGGGCGCAGGTGGGGGAGTGTCCGCTCTGTCTTTCGGATTCGGACCGCCTGCATTTCGTGCGCGTGGACGAAAGCTGGGTGGGGACTGGCCAATATGCCGGCAAACGCAGGGCGCCTCCCGCCCCGCCAGACAGGATCCCAATGCAGACGCTCAGGCACGGGCGGGTGTGGATCGCCAGCGATCGGGTCGCCGAGCAGAGTCTGCCGCCCGGGATGGTGCTGGCGGGTATGATTCATGGTGGACCCGGGCGCGCGGGGGGTGGAGAGGAGCTGGGCGCCGAACGGGGTCTGTCGTTCTACATGCAGCGCGTCGCCCTGAAGGGGTTCCGCGGCTTCCTCGAGAGCCGCTTCGGCCCGCAACCCACGGGCGAAGACAACTGATCCGCCGGACCGCTAGTGGTGTGATTCACTCTTGTGCGGCATTTTGGTCGGTGCGTACGCGTTCGCTGCAAGGCGCAGCGACGACGCGACTTCGCTGCAAGTCTCGGAGGAGGCGCAACGCAGCAGCGGGCGGGTACGGGCCGACCAAAA
>JAAELL010000564.1 GCA_024226735.1 bacterium
GACATTCGCAGTCGTATCCCGGCCCGCATGCACGCGCCACGGCGTTGCGGCTCCTGCGACCAATCCCAGTATCACCGTATTGGCAGCGAAGTTGCGTCGTCGCCGCGCCCTGTGGCACGCACACGCGAACTCGGGATAAGACCGCAACTGTCTGCATCACACCACTAGGCAACTCGTAGGCTCACCCCTCAGGCTCTCTGGGCACGGCTCCGCTGGACCG
Source organism: bacterium (assembly GCA_024226735.1). Taxonomy (GTDB): domain Bacteria; phylum Planctomycetota; class UBA1135; order UBA1135; genus JAAELL01. The sequence goes on from JAAELL010000564.1 coordinate 221, forward strand.
AAACTGCACCTCGATTCATGGCTGATCGCGGCGATACCCACTACCACGTTCCGAAGCTGAACCTCTGGTTCCTCTTCTCCAGTCTCGCGTTTCTGGGGACGATGGTCTGGACGGTCATCGACGACTGGAACGCCGAGTGGAAGACGTACCAGCGCGAGTTCCGCGAGCTCGATCTGTCGATGGCCGAAGAGGCGCACGAGGAGCTCGTGCGCCAGGGCGCGGAGACCCAGCGCGAGGAGCTCGAGGCTCGAGTGCAGGTCGCCGCGAACATCATCGACGAGCGGGAGACGGAGCTCGAAGCGGCCGAGGCCGAAATGAGGACCGCGAAGGCCGAGCAGTGGCGTCTCGAGCAAGACTTCAAGAGCGTCAAGGCCGGCCTGAACTGGGATGTCTTCGGCAAGGAAGGCCAGATCCTCGAGGACGACACAGAGCTGCCCGAAGCCGAGCGCGAGCTCGTCGAGATGCGCGTCGACGTCTACGAGAAGGAGTTCGCGTTCCAGGAGGCCACGTCGGCGTTCGAGGCCGCCGAGGCCAAGGTCGCGCAGATCAAGCTCGAGTTGACCGAGGCCGAGGCCGCGCTCGCGGTCGGTACGCGCGAACTGAAGCGCGTCGAGGACAAGATCGAGTCGCTCGACCCGAGCGACGTTGCGGTCAAGGCCGCCAACGTCGTGCGCGACTTCCCCGGACTCGACTTCATTGGCCCGAGCCTGAAGGTCAACAAGTACGTTTTGAACGACCTCACGTTCGAGCTGAACTTCACCAAGAAGAGGCGCATCGACATGTGCACCACGTGCCACATGGGGATGGAGCGCGCCGGCTTCGAGGATGCCGAGCAGCCGTACCGTACGCACCCGCGGCTCGACCTCTACCTCTCTTCCGCCTCGCCGCACCCGGCGAAGGACGTCGGCTGCACGATCTGCCACCGCGGCTCGGGCGAGTCGCTCTCGTTCCAGCACGCCGACCACCGTCCGAGTGACGACGAGGAAGCGGCGGAGTGGCACGAGAAGTACCACTGGCACAAGCAGCACCACTGGGACTACCCGATGCTCAGCGACTCCTACCTGGAGGCGGGCTGCGTCCAGTGCCACAAGACGTCGATGGAGCTGATCGCTGACGACGCGCCCAAGGTCATCGAGGGCTACCGCCTCGTCGAGCGCTACGGCTGCTACTCCTGCCACAAGATCGACTGGTTCCCGACCAAGCGTCGTCCGGGGCCGTCGCTCAAGAACCTCGCCGCCAAGGTGACGCCCGAGTTCGTATCGGCTTGGGTCGAGGATCCCAAGGCGTTCCGTCCGACGACGTGGATGCCCCAGGTCTTTCACCTCGAGAACTTCCCCCCGAACGAGGTCATCGTGAAGTCGCGCTACGAGCAGGGGCGCGAGATCATGGGCCAGGAGTGGAACGACACCGCCGTCGCCGCGGTGACGAGCTTCCTCTTCGCCAACCACCCCAAGGAGGACCTGCCCGCGATTCCGGTCGAGGGCGATCCCGAGAGGGGCCGCGAAGTGATGAACCTCGTCGGTTGCTACGCGTGCCACAACACCGCGGGCTACGAAGGTGAGGCGGTCGCGCACGACCTGCCGTCGAACGTGGCCGGCGAGTACAACACCAAGGGCCCGAACCTGCGCGGCGTCGCGTCCAAGATCAACGCGACCTGGCTGTACAGCTGGCTCAAGGATCCGGCTGCGTACTGGTCCGAGACCAACATGCCGAACCTGCGCCTGTCCGATCAGGACGCTTCGGACATCACCGCGTACATCATGGAGGACCCGGACGGGATCTTCATGGACGTCCCCGACGGCTGGACGCAGAGCATCGCGCCCTCGAACGTCGAGGTGCTGCAGGAGATGGCGCGCTGGTGGTACAGCAAGCTCGGTCGCCGGCCGCTCGAGGAGAAGCTCGGGCTCGATCCGAAAACTGGCCAGCCCCTGGCGGACCAGTCGCAGGCCGAGTGGGCCGATCCCGCGGCGCTCGCCAACGCCGTCGGCGAGGCGTACGTGCGCAACCAGGGCTGCTACTCCTGCCACGAGGTCGGCGGCATGGAGAACGACATGCCGATCGGCACCGAGCTCTCGAACTGGGGCTCGAAGACGGTCGACAAGCTCGACTTCGCGATGCACTACCGCAAGGATGTCGCGGACGATCTGCCGAAGCTCGACAAGTACTACCGCGAGGGCTGGATCGAGCGCAAGCTGCACCGCCCGCGTAGCTACGACATCGACAAGGTCAAGTCGCCCAAGGACCGCCTACGGATGCCGTGGTACGACTTCACCGAGGAGCAGATCCAGGCGATCGCGACGTTCACGGTCGGTCTCGTCGACGACGAGGTGCAGCTCGCGAAGATGGAGTCGACGCCCGAGCAGTTGGCGAAGGATGCGGGCATGCGCGCCGTGCGCCAGAAGAACTGCATGGCGTGCCACATCGTCGAGCCGGGCGAGATCCAGTTCGAGGGTGACGACGGCCACGTGCACACCGTGCGGGGCGAGCTCCTGGCCTTGACCGACGAGCCGCTTCCCCCGAACATGGCTTCCATGGAGGCGCTCCAGGAAGATCGCCAGGAGTGGGAGGAGTACAACGAGGAGGAGCTCGAGGAGCTCTACGTCATGCTCTACGCCCCGGTGACGGACCTCGGCAAGGCGGCTGGCGAGAAGGTCACGATTCCGATCGACAAGCTGCGCAGCATCAAGCCTGCGCAGGGCGGCGAGTTCGTGCGCCACGTCACCGGGTACTACAAGCTCGGCACGTACGTCCCCAACCCCGACCACGACCCGAACGACGAGGACTCGTATTCGACCAGTGAGTGGACCCTGGGCTGGGACGAGGACTCCGAGGTCAGCCTGATCGAGGACGTCGACGGCAAGCAGCGCAACTACTCCGAAGAGGAGTACGACAAGGTGCGCTGGACGTTCGCGCCGCCGGTCCTGTTGAACGAGGGCCACAAGATCCAGAAGGAGTGGTTCTACGCGTTCCTCCACGATCCGACGACGATCCGCAAGCAGATGCGCGTGCGCATGCCGTCGTTCAACTACGCGCACGGCGAAGCCGAGGCCATCGCGGACTACTTCGCGGCCAAGGCGCGTGACGACTGGTACGTGCGCTACGCGAAGACGATGCGCCTCGTGCTCGGTCGCAAGCTCCAGGACGCGGTCAAGGATCCGAATCAGACGGGATGGGACGCGGCGAACCAGGGGATGACCTGGCCGGTTGCGGGGCTCATCACCGAGTCGGGCGCGCTGACCGTCGAAGAGGTCGCCGCTGGCTCCGGACTGAGAGTGAAGCAGGTGAAGGAGATCGAGGCCGGCTACATGCCGACGATCCGCCCGAACTTCGCCAAGCTCCACGACTGGGGCACGGCCCAGGGCTTCTCGATGAGCGGGCAGCTGAGCGAGGCGGGCTACGAGCTCGTCGAGCGTCGCACTCCGAGCCACCTCGCCGCGCGCGAGGGGATGATCGATTACGGACGTGTCATCGCAGAAGACGCGGATAAGGGCGTGAACTGCTACCAGTGCCATCCCAATGGAGACACGTATCCCGAGACCCCGATCGCGTGGGCCCCGCCCCTGACGCAGGTGAAGGAGCGTCTACGTGAAGAATGGGTCAGGGAGTGGCTGTGGTCGCCGAAGTTCGTATACCCGGGCACGGCAATGCCCGATAACTTCGCCGGCGATCCGCCGCAGTACCAAGCCGCTTATCCCAACTCGAGCAACCGAGACCAGATCCATGCGGTCCTCGATTGGCTGTACAACATGGATCGTTCGCCTGCTGGCGGAAACTGACTCTGAAACGATAAAGACCTACAGATGAAACTCTCCAACACGCTCGGCCTGACGGTGGCCGCAACCCTCGTGACCTTCGCCGTCGCCAACAATGGCGGCGAGAGCACCAAGCCCGTCACGGGTACCGTCACCGGAACCGTGATGTTCGAGGGCGAGAAGAAGCCCGAGATCAAGCCGCTCAAGATCAGCGCCGAGCAGTCCAAGGGCTGTTGCGCCGAGGGCGACGACATGAACACGGTCGACCGCTCGCTCGTGATCAACGACAAGGGCGGCATCGCCAACGTCGTCGTGACGCTCGAAGCGAAGGGCGCCAAGGTCGAGATCCCCGAGAAGCCGTTCGAGTTCGACCAGCGCAATTGCCGCTTCGAGCCGCACGTGACGATCGTCCCCGCGGGGTCGACCGTCAAGTTCCTGAACTCCGATCAGGTCTCGCACAACATCCACACCTACGCCGCCAAGAACGACGGCGAGAACCAGACGGTCGCCCCCGGCGGGGACCTGATGTACAAGCTCGAGAAGGCCGAGGCCGTCAAGGTCGCCTGCGACATCCACCCCTGGATGGTCGGATGGGTCTACGTTACGGACGGCACGCATTGGGGCCTTTCGGGGGCCGACGGCGCGTTCGAGCTCAAGGACGTTCCGCCGGGTGACTACAGGCTCACCATCTGGCACGAGAAGCTCGGCAGGGCGAAAGCCGAAGTCAGCGTCGGCGCCGACGGCAGCTCCAAGCCCGTCGCGGTCAAGATGGGCGCGAAGAAGAAGGGCGGCGGGCGCCGTCGCCGCTAGGCCACGACCTAGTTTCGCTTCAAGCGCTCGGTCTCAATGGCGTCAGCCGTTGAACCCAGAAACAACTCGGTGCCGCAAGCGGCACCAGCGGGCCGATGGCCCGCTAGTGGTGTGATTCACTCTTGTGCGGCATTTTGGTCGGTGCGTACGCGTTCGCTGCAAGGCGCAGCGACGACGCGACTTCGCTGCAAGTCTCGGAGGAGGCGCAACGCAGCAGCGGGCGGGTACGGGCCGACCAAAA
>JAAELL010000565.1 GCA_024226735.1 bacterium
CCGCCCCTGGCTACGTTGCGCCTTCTCCGAGTATCCAGCGAATACGCGTCGGCGGCGCGCCTTGCCAGGAACGACGATGGCTCGCCGAAACCTGACACTTATTCTCGGACGGGCCCTTAGGTAGGGGGGAGAGCTCGGGGGAGGGCTTCCGCAAGGGAGAGGCGGGCCCGAGGGCGCCGCCGAGAAGCAACGTCGTTGGCGACCATGGCGCCGGAGCTGGTCCCCTCGAGCATCCGGTCGACGAACGCCCTGTCGCTCGAGAACACGTACAGCACGAGGGGCTTGCTGGAGGAGGTCGCCGTAGAAGGTCGTCATGAACGCGGGTGCGGCAGCGTCCGAGAGCTCCCAGCGGGTTCCGACGTAGTTGCCGACGCCGCCGCGCAGGAACGCCTCGGCGAGCCCGACGCTGCGTTCGACGCCGGTCCCGGCACCGGTGCCGCCGCCGAGGCCTCCAACGCGCGCGGACTCGCAGGAGTTGAAGAACACGAGCGCCGGGAGGTTGCGGAGCCCGGCCACGTCGTTGCCCGACAGCGTGCCGTCCGCGCAGACGATGCCCGTGCTCTCGGGGTCGTCGGGATAGAACGCGGTATGCCCTTTGGCCGCCTGGAAGTCCTCGGTCTGGTCGTAGACGGCTGCAGGAGACGGTTCGTGCATGCCGGGAGCGGGTGCGGGTCGCGGTCACCGGCTGGCGTTAGACGACCGCGGCGGCGAACGCTACCTTGATCCGCGGAGAGGAGCGAGACTATGGAGCGAATGGACGTCTACGTACTCGGAGCCGGTGCGTCGTACGTGCACGGCGCGCCGCTCACGGACGGGATCCTGCCGTACGCGCTGACGGTGGGGGAGACGAGCGACGACGCGCGCATGGAGCTCATCCGCGAGTTCCTGCTCGAGGCGTTCCACTTCCGGGCGCCGAAGGGGCGTGCGGCCCAGGGCTGGAGCTCCGTGCCCAGCCTGGTCGACGTGCTCTCGATCGTCGACCTGGCGCTCGACCACAAGGAGAGCCTGACGCCCGGGTTCAGCGTCGAGTGGTTGCGCGAGGTGCGGCGTGCGCTCGAGTTCGCGATCTTCATCGCGCTGAACGATTCCCTGCGCGGCTACAACTCCGACCGCGGCCGGCACTCCCACGCGACGTGGGAGCTGGCCAAGCGGATGGACCTGCGCAGCTCCGGAGTGATCTCGTTCAACTACGACGTGATCGTGGACAGCGCACTGGCGAACCGTGGGAAGGGATCCTTCCGGGGTGACCTGGAGGCCCTCGCCGAGGGCGACCACGGCGTCATCGACTACGGCGTCGAGTTCAGCAACGTCGAGCGCGTACCAATCGTGCGCGAACGCATTCCGCTCTTGAAGTTGCACGGCTCGTTCAACTGGCTGCGCAGTCGCGTCACGGGCAACCTCTACTACGGCGGCATGCGCAAGGCGGTGGGCTTGGCGTTCGACACCGACAAGGATCGCGCCGCCGCCGATCTGTGGAAGTTCTTCGCTCACCGTGGACGCCGGATGACGGAGAGCGTCGCGGACCTCGAGCCGGTCGTCGTCACGCCGACGCACCTGAAGGACCTGCGCAACCCACACCTCGCCCGCGTCTGGCGCCGCGCGGAGGAGCTGTTGCGGTGCGCGCGCTCGATCACGTTCATCGGCTACTCGCTCCCCGGCGACGACCTGCACGTCAAGTATCTCTTGAAGCGCGGGATCGAGGCGCGCATCGACGGCGCGCGCTCGCCGCGGATCACGGTCGTCGACAAGGGCAACCCGCGCACGAGTCAGGTGAAGCGCAACTATGAGACGTTCTTCGGAAAGGGCCGCGTGAAGTACTACGGCAAGGGCTTCGACCGCTGGCTGGCTGAGACGAAGCCGAAGCCGAAGCCGAAGAAGACGGCTGCTAGAGGAAACTCACGCCAACGGCGTCGGTGAAGTTGCTCGTGTTGCCCACGTCGCGGTGCCAGCACTGGAAGTTCCAGGTCTGGCCCGGCAGGACGGGCTGCGCGGGATTGGTCGGAATGCTCGACAGGTTCACCGGGATGCTGACGGTTCCCTCCGCGCCGCTCGACTGCACCTCTGCGGAGAAGCGACCGAGCGGTGCGCCGACGCAGAGCGTGCCGTCCGAGCCACCGGCCATCGGGACGTTCGCCTGGGTCCCGCCGAGGATGAAGTAGCCGAATTGGTTCGGCGGCAGGTTCGTCGCCCGCAGGACGAGCTCGTCGTCCGAGACGACCGCGCTCCCGAGCGCGGTCATGACTCCGGGGCCGCCCGTCGAGTTGTCGACGGCCGGTTGGCAGTAGCTCGTTCCCGCGGGCGCGAGGGCCGAAGCGCGGATCGCGAGCAGGGCGCCGACGGTTCCGTTCGGCGTTTCGAGTCGCGTGTTCGCGTAGACCGTGACGTTGCCCAGCGCGTCGCGCTCGGAGAGCTCAACCGAGGAGTCGGGGTTGCCGATCGAGTACCCGGCATCGGGGAGCCCGTCGCCGTCGAAGTCGACCGGATCGCCCCGGCGGAACAAGATGCGTCCGTTGAGGATCCCGATCGGCAGAACGTTTCCGGGCTGGACTCCCCAGAAGAGCACGATGTCGCCGGACTCGTTCATCGCCGCGGCGCGCAAGATCGAGGTCAAGGTCTCGCCCTCGATCGTATCTCCGGAACGCAGCACGATCCGATCGTCGACGACGGCGACGTCGCGCTCGAAGGGGCCGGCGTCCGTGAAGCCAGCGAACAAGCTCTTGCCCGCCGAGTTGATGCGCAGCCGTGAGATCGTGTCCCAGTGCTCCCCCGGGAGGCCGCCCATCGAGACGGGGATCGGACGGTCCGATCCGATGAGCTCGCCATCGACGACGACGCCAGCCCCGTCGCGCACGAGCGCCAAGCCGCTCTGGTTGTCCATGGCGAACAGGTGCATCGCGTGGTTGTCGTCGGGCGCGTGGCGCGCCTCGGAGAAGAAGAACGCGGGGTGCAGCACGTCGGGCAAGTCAGGGACCGCATCGCCGCCCTGGTAGGTCTGCACGAACGGCAATCCCGCGAAGACACGCCCAAGCTGCTCGTTGTTCGTCAGCCCGTTGACGTGGATGCCACCGCTCTCGGTCATGCGCAGCCCGAGGAGGTCGTCCCACGCGGGCCCCGCCGGACTCGGGTCGTCCTCGATCGCGAGCGGCTGGTCCTCGAGCCAGTACGCGCGGCGACCTCCGTCGACGAAGCTCGTGTACGCGAGGCGCCCCGCGTCGTCCAGGGTGACGCCGAGCCCGACCGTGAGCTGCGTGAGCCCCGCGAGCGTCTGGGGCACGCGCAGAATGCGCTCGGGCTCGCCGCCGAGGCTGCCGTAGAGCGCGTGGCTCAGCGGCTGTCCGAGGAACGCGACCCTCACCCCGAACGCGAACCCGCCGACGCGGTTGGTGTCCGCGATGCCGACGTCGACCAGGACCTCGTTCGTCGGCCAGCCCGGCAAGAGCTCGCCCTCGGCGAGAACGACGCGCGGGACTTGGGCGGAGGCGCCTGCGAACAGGAGAAAAACCGGGAACACAGCGACGGGGTTGCGCATGGGGGGCTCCTGGCGATCCATCGTAGACGACTCGAGTCGCGCGGGTGGGGGAGGCCTGGAATTCGTCACGGGAATGAAGCTGAGCGCTTCGAGCGCGCGCGACGTGCCGCTCTACGCGACGCTGCTCTCGCAGCTCGTCGTCGGAGTTGACGACGTTGGCTGCCGTGCGCCTGCCGCTCGCGCAGCGACTCGACGAACCGCCGTGCCATGCTTCCGCACTCAGGTGTTTCCGCTGCCAGGATCAGCATTCCCACCCCCAGCCGTGAATGCGCCCCGCGTCGGCGCTCCCATCGCGGTTGCGGCCAAGTCCATTCCAAGTCCGAGCACGCGGAAGTAGTGGACCCGTTTGGCGAACTTCTTGACCTTATCGCGGAGGGGCGAATCCTCTGCAACAGCCTCGACGAGGCGTGCCGATATCGCCTCCATCAGCGCTGCCCGGGCATCGTCGAATCCCTGATAGAGCCAGGCGTCGAACTCTACGTGGAGGTTACTTGCCTCCGTCGCTCGCGTTTGGCTCCTTGGTACGCCCGACAGGACTCGAACCTGTGACCCCGGCATTAGGAATGCCGTGCTCTATCCAGCTGAGCTACGGGCGCTTGCAAGGCGGGTAGGGTAGCGCATCGTCCGCACCATGCCCAGCGGAGTCAGCTGGCAGCGACTACTACGGCGCTGATCCGGCCCTCGAGCGGCCCATCGCCGAAGCGATCCCTGAGCGCAGCTGTGGAGACTGCTGTTGCTCGGTCGAGTCCACCTGGTTCGCGTGCTTCGATCTCGTTGCGCAGCGGCGTCCCGTGGCAGTAGGCAATCGCGGGTTGATCGGGGCTCGCGGCCGGACTGATGTCGTCGCGTTGGGAGAGGGCACAGCGCTGGAATCCAGCTGCTTCCACATCGGCTTCGATCTCGGCGGGCGAACCGTGCCCGTGCGGAGTGCGAGCCAGGAAGACAGGCGGGTCGTCCGGATACAGTCCGCCGACGGCCCGCGTTACGACATCGGCGAACTCGTTGTCCGCGATGCCGTTCCAGATGTTGAACAGGAACGTGCCACCGGGGCGCAGCACTCGCCGGATCTCTTGGTAGGCGGCGACGCGGTCAGGGAAGAACATGACACCGAACTGACACACGACTGCATCGAACGAATCGTCCGCGTAGGGAAGCTCCATGACGTTCGCTTGCCGCCACACGACCGGGCGGGTCGTGCCCACCTGCTCGCCGTGGGCAACCATCGCATCGTTCAGGTCGGTAGCGGTGATCGAGCAGTCGGGCGGCAGGGTCTTTGCGAGGGCGCGGGTCACTACGCCCGTGCCACAGGCCACCTCCAGCACGGAGGACGGCTCCAGGGCCCGCACGCGAGCGGCGAGGTCGTCGGCGTAGGGCTCGAAGATAAGCGGCACGAGCGTGGACTCGTAGAAGCGTGCGACGTCGTCGGTGAACGAGCTGTCGGAGTTCGGCTTGGACATGGCTAGTGGTGTGATGCAGACAGTTGCGGTCTTATCCCGAGTTCGCGCGTGCGTGCCACAAGGCGCGGCGACGACGCAACTTCGCTGCCAATACGGTGATACTGGGATTGGTCGGAGGAGCCGCAACGCCGTGGCGCG
>JAAELL010000566.1 GCA_024226735.1 bacterium
GCCCGCACGTCTCCACCAGCCTCCTTGTACCGGTTCACAAGCGAAGTCCTACCGGCAGGCCTACTTCTCCAGCAGCGACCGCATCGAGCGGTGCAGCTGCACGTACAGCTCGTCATTCGAGTAGAAGTGCTTCTCCTCCACCCTTCCGAGCTGATGCGACCAATAGCGCGGCGCCGGAAGCTCGTCCCGCCAGTTGGCACCGGAGGGGTAGAACAAGTACACGTCCCGCGCCGTCGAGACCGGCAGCAGGCCGCGCGCAAACGTCCGCCCGGCTGCACGGCGGCCATCGTAGAAGACGCGCAGGCGAGCGTCGTCCAGGGTGCCGGAGGCACGCACCGCCGCTGCGTAGCTGTCGGTCGGCAAGAGCTCGGTCCACACGAGGTACACGCGGAAGGACTCTTCGCTGCAGTCCTCCATCACCGCGGCCTGCAGCGTCGACAGGGCGAACTGGGACCGGGGACAGCTCGGCGAAAGCAACACGACGAGGCGCGCGTGGTCGCGGTCGGCGTTGAACGCATCACGCAGGGATCGGAGCGAACGCCCGAGGTGTTCGACCGTGCACGTCGGCTGGTGCGGCAGCGGCTCGGCAGCCGGTGCGGCGCAGCCAGCCAGCGCCAGAGCGAAGACGGGTAAGAGTCGAGAACGACGAGGGGGAGTCCCCATCCCCCTCTCATCGGCTGGCGGCAGCCCGCGCGTTGAGCCCGCGGCTCAGAAGGCGCTGGAGGGGTGCGCTTCGACGAACTGGAAGCCCATGCGGGTCCAGCCATCGGGCTGACGCCGGCTCCAGACGAGCTCGGCGCTGCGGGCGACGTGCTCCTCGTCCTCCTCCAGGCGCAGGTTGAAGCGCATCGGCCGCGACAGCGCCAGCTGAACGCCCTCGTCGCTGCGGTCGATCCCTTCGGCGTCGACGACGTCGAGCTCGGCCACGAATTGCACCGATACGGTCTCGAGTCGGCGGGGCGACGAGCGCTTGTCGGCGCCCTCCAGGGCCAGGAGCTCGGTCTCGAGCTCGCGCACCTGCACGCGCAGGCTTGCCAGCTGGTCTTCGAGCTCGTCTTGGGTCTTCTGCGGCATGACGCTGGAGTTGATCGACCTGGAGGCGGAAAATCTTGCGCACAAAGCCCGGGGTCGGCGGCCGTCCCGGTCTTGCGAAGGCCCCACCCGTGTATGCGAAGAGGACCGAGTACGGTGTCGAATACAAAGCTCGAAGCGATCGAAATCGTCGAGGACAGGACCTCGGCCAGCCGCTGCGACGTCGGCTTCCTGAAGCTGTCCCGCCTGGTGGTCTGCAACGTCTACGCCGACGGGACGCGGTCGGAGCCCTACCCCTGCGACGTCGTACGCCGCCCCGGCAGCGACGCTGTCGTCGCGGTGCTGTACGAGATCAGCTCCGCCGGCGACGTCCACGTAATCCTGCGTGAGAGTCCGCGGGTCCCGATCTACCTGCGCAAACACTCCACGTTCGAGCACCCCGACCCGCGCGAGTACCTGACGCTGCACGAGGTCGTCGCGGGGCTCGTCGAGGCAGGCGACGGCGCCGGCCCGACGGGGCTCCGCAAGCGGGCCGCGATCGAGGCGCTGGAGGAGGCGGGCTTCGAGCTCGACCCCGAGGACCTGGCGGTGATCGGCGACGAGACGTTCGCCAGCCCGGGGGTCACCGACGAGAAGATCTTCTACTGCGCGGGCGGCGTGCGCTTCGGAGACGCCGCCGAGGCGAACGGAGACGGATCGGTGATGGAGGAATGGTCGCAGCTCGCCCGCTTCGAGCTGCGCGCCGCGATCACCGCGTGCCGCAACGGCTCGATCCCCGACATGAAGACCGAAGTCGCCCTATGGCGCCTCGCGGACCACGTCGGATACCTGCCGCAGCTGGGCTGTTTCGCCCGCGACCTGCCGCCCGAGCTGCGCGAGCGCTACACCAGCCTCGGGGTCGAGCGCCGATGAACGCGCCGCGCATCGCGATCGTCGGCGCCCGGCGCGTGCGTCAGGGACTCGGCCCGTTCGTCGCGCGCTTTCTCGCGCGGCGCGGGGCGGAGGTGTGCGCCTTCCTCGGCACCAGCGCGGAATCGATCGCGGCCGCCACGGAGGATCTGGAGCGGATCGCAGGCGTCACCGACGCGCGCGGCTACACGGATCTCGACGCGCTGCTCGAGAACGAGGCACTCGACGCGCTCGTCGTTCTCTCCCCGAGCGCGACCCACGGCCGCTACCTGGCGGCCGCGCTGGAGGCCCGGCTGCACGTGCTGTGCGAGAAGCCGCTCCTGTACGGCGAGCCCGACCTCGCCTCCCGGGCGCGCGCGCTGGCTGAGGGGTTCGACGCCCGCGGCCTGCTCCTGCGCGAGAACTGCCAGTGGCCCCTGGCGCTGCCCGCTTACGCGGAGCTCTTCCCGGAGACGGTCCGAGCCCCGTTCGAGCACTTTGGCATGCGCCTCAGCCCCGCCTCACGTGGCGCGGCGATGATCGCGGACGCCCTGCCGCACCCCCTCAGTGTGCTCCAAGCCCACTCGGGCGCACCCGGGAGCCTCGAGAACCCGATCTTTTCCACCCACGATCCCGCGTGCGAGGTGCTCGAGATCGGCTTCCGGTTCGTGTCGCAGCAGGCGGAAGTTGGCACCCAAGTGCGCCTCGTCCACGGGGATCGCTTGCCACGGGATGCCGGGCTTTCCATTAATGGTGCCGCGGCGCGGCGCGAAGTGGACATGAGCGACTACTCGATGTACCTGGCCTCCGAGTCAGGCCCGGCCTCCGATTCGAGGCGCGTGCGGGTTCCCGATCCCCTCGATGTCCGGCTGGGGATCTTTCTCGATGAGCTCTCCCAAGCACGTTCCGGCGCCCGCCCCACGTCCGACCCCGAGATCGTCGCGCGCATGAAGATGCTGGAAAAGCTCCTCGACGCGTTCCAAGAGGAAGCCCGTTGACTCACGCCATCCACGATTTCACCGCCAAGCTGCGGCAGCCCTCGGTCGCTCCGAACCTCGAGGCGTACGTGCGGTGGCAGAAGAAGCGCCGCGCCGGCGAAGAGGGTCTCGAGCCGCCCGAGATCGCACCGACGTCGATCAACCTCGATCTGACGACGGCCTGCAACTATCGCTGCGACCACTGCATCGACTGGGACATCCTCAACACCAAGCACCGTCTCATCGAGAAGGACCTGCGCGCGTCAATCGCGCTGATGGCCGAGCGCGGACTCAAGTCGGTGATCCTGATCGGCGGCGGTGAGCCGACGCTCTACCCCGGCTTCTCGGACTTCGTCGGCTTCCTCAAGGACCTCGAGCTGCAGGTTGCGGTCGTGACGAACGGCAGCCGCGGCGACCGACTCCTCGAGATCACGCCGCGCCTCGACGAGCGCGACTGGATTCGGCTCTCGCTCGACTCGGGCTCGAACGAGCTCTTCGCCGCGATGCACAAGCCGACCAGCGGCAAGGTGACGCTCGACTCCATCTGCGAGTGGATCCCGAGGATGAAGGAGGCGAACCCCAAGCCGAAGGTCGGCTTCAGCTTCATCATCGTGTGGCAGGGTGCGTCGCGCGAGGAGAACGCGCTGCACGAGAACATCCACGAGATCGTGCCGGCGGCCGAGCGCGCGCGCGAATACCGCTTCGACTACATCTCCTTCAAGCCCGTCCTCGAGCGCCAGGAAGACGGCGCCGAAGTGATGGACCCGACGAAGACAGCGGCCGAGACGGCGGCGGTCGTCAAGCGGGTGCGCGAGGAGGTCGACCGCGCCAAGGAGCTCGGCACCGACGTATTCCAGGTGTACGAGAGCACGAACCTGCGCATGCTCGAGCAGGACACGTGGAAGGACTACACGAACCAGCCGAAGACGTGCCACATGCAGGCGCTGCGCCAGGTATTGACGCCCCTCGGCCTGTACAACTGCCCCGCCCACCGTGGCGTGCAAAAGGCACGGCTCGGCGAGAAGGACGCGTACGCCGACGGTGGACGTGCACGGACGACGGGCGACGCGCTGACCGGATTGCTCGACAACTTCGACGCGAGCCACGAGTGCCGCGAGGTCACCTGTCTCTACAACAAGGTGAACTGGTGGATCGAGGAGATGATCGAGGATTCGCGCGAGGGCGCGGCCGTCGAGGTCGGAGCGGAGAGCTACGACTACTTCCTTTGAGGCCGGGTGATCCCGCCGGGTCCAGGGCTATTGGCTGCCGTTAGCGCCACTCCCGAGCGCATTCTCGTGCGCGCTCCGAACTGGGTCGGCGACGTCGTCATGGCGACGCCGGCGCTGCGCGCCCTGCGTGCGAGCCACCCAACGGCGCGCATCACGGTCGAGGCGCGCCCGTTCCTGAGAGGTCTGCTCGAGGGTCTGCCGTACGTCGACGAGTTCCTCCCCGACGGCGGCAAGTTGCGCGAGCGCGTGCGCGCCCTGCGCGAGCGCCGGTTCGATTGGGCGCTGCTCCTGCCCAACTCGCCACGCTCGGCTCTGGCGCCGTTCCTCGCGCGCATCCCGGTACGGATCGGCTATTCGCGCGACCCCGCGCGAAGGCTGCTCGTCAATCGCGCGCTACGGCCGGAGATGGAAGGCAAGCGTCCGCGGCCGATATCGATGATCGAGCGCTACCTCGTGGTGACGCGCGCCCTGGGCTGCAGCGACGACGGCGACGCGATGGACGTGCCGATCCCGGACGCGGCACGCGACGGCCTGCGCGCACGCTTGATCGAGAGTGGAATCGATCGGGACGCGGGTGTCTTGCTCGCCGTGCCGGGAGCGAACTTCGGCTCGAGCAAGCTGTGGCCAGCGGAGCACTTCGCGACGGCGTGCGACGCGATCGCCCTGCGCCACGGATGGACGACCGTGATCGCGCCCGGACCGGGCGAGGAGGAGCTCGCGCGGAGCATCGTGTCGGGCATGTCGACGCGCGCGGTCAGCCTCGAGGGCACCAAGCTCGTCGACCTCTCCGCCCTCACCGAGCTCGCGCGCCTGGTCGTGACCAACGACACTGGTCCGCGCCACATCGCCGTCGCGCTCGGGATCCCGACCGTCGTCACGATCGGCCCGACCGACGCGCGCCACACCGCCCACCATCTCGAACGCCAGCGGGTCGTGCGCGAGGAGGTCGACTGCGCGCCGTGCGGACTCAAGCGCTGCCCCATCGATCATCGCTGCATGACGCGGCTCGGCCCCGAACGCGTTGCCCTTGCAGCGGAGGAGCTGCTCGCATGATCGTCGCGGACTACCGAGAGCTCGCCGAGCAGCTGGCGCGGATCCGCGAGGGCCGCGCACTGGCGCTGACCAACGGCTGCTTCGACGTCCTGCACGTCGGTCACGTGCGGCTGATTCGCGCCGCGGCGCAGGAGGGCGACGTCCTGGTCGTCGCCCTGAACACCGACGAGAGCGTGCGGCGCAACAAGGGCGAGAAGCGTCCCTTCGTTCCGCTCGACGAACGCATGGAGGTCATCGACGCGCTCGAGGGCGTCGACTTCGTGACGAGCTTCGGCGAACCGACGGCGGACGGCCTGCTCGAAGCGCTGCGGCCGGACGTGCACGTCAAGGGCACCGACTGGACCGCGGAGAACGTACCGGAGCGCGACGTCGTACTCGCCTACGGCGGCCGCATCGCGATCTGCGGCGACCCCAAGAGCCACTCATCGAGCGAGATCCTCGACCGGATGGGCGACTAACGGTTCCTCCGCTCCCAACCGCCTCGAGTCGTCTTCCTCTGACCCGCGCACGGGCCCAATACAAATCCCTTACAGCGCCGCGTGGGCCGAGATTCCGATACGCCTCGTACTGCCGACGGGGGGTGGTGTTCTCTGATCGGGGCGCCCGACACCCGCTAGACTCCTCGGCTCGGTCTTCCGTGCCGAGCCTCCCGCAACTCAACGAGATCAAGAAACATGAGATCCAACCTCGGAGCCCTCGCCCTTGGGGCAACCATTCTCCTCGCCCAGCCGACCTTCGCGGGCGGTGAGCACTGGGTCGAGGACTTCGACGTCGCCGCCGCCCAAGCGAAGAAGGAGGGCAAGGATCTGCTCGTCGACTTCACCGGCTCCGACTGGTGTGGCTGGTGCATCAAGCTCGACAAGGAGGTGTTCGCCCACGACGCCTTCCTCGAATCGGCGACCAAGCAGTACGTGCTCGTCTCGCTCGACTTCCCGCGCGGGGCGGAAGCCAAGGCCAAAGTGCCCAACCCCGAGCGCAACGACGAGCTGCAGCGCAAGTACGAGGTGCGCGGGTTCCCGGCGATCCTGTTGATGACGGCCGAGGGCGAGGTCTACGGACAGACCGGCTACCAGCCGGGCGGCCCCGAGAAGTACCTCGAGCACATCGCCGGCCTGCGTGGCGCGCGCGCGGTCATTCCCTTCATCGCCAAGTGGGACGCCGCCGAGGGCGACGCCCGCGACGCGCTGGCGATCGAAGCGATCGACATGTTGAGCGGCCTCTCCTACGGCAACGTGATGGGCACCAAGCTCAAGCCGGCCGTCGAGCACGCGATGCAGAGCGATCTCGAGAACAAGCGCGGCGTCCGCGCCAAGGCCGTCAAGGCCCTGCTCGCGACCGGCAACGGAGACGAGGCGACGGTCGCCGCGGCGAACGCCCTCGATCCCAGGAACGAGCTCGGCCTGCGCGAGTGGGCTCTGCGCTCGGAAGTCGAGTCGGTGCGCTCGGAAGAGATGATCACCGAGACGGTCAAGAAGATCGACGAGTTCCTCGCGCTCGGCAAGGTGCACGACGACGAGGCCGTTTTCATGATCTGGGTGTACGGCGCCTTCTGGAACAAGCAATTCCAGAACGACCTGGAGAAGGCGAAGAAGTTCGCCGGCCTCGCCAAGGAGATCGGAACCGACAACCCGCAGATCGAGGATCTCTTGAAGGGCATCCTCGAGTCCTGAGCTCCGCGGCACCCCGATAACAGTCGACGCCCCCGCCATGCTTCGAGCGAGGCGGGGGCGATTCGTTTGACACCCGTGGAGTCCGGCGGAGAATGCGACCATGGCTCGTCCCCTCCGCTCGCAGTGGCGCATCCGAACCTCGGTGCGCAGGCGCCACCGGACTTGGATGCGCGCAATGGTGTTCGCGACGCTGGGCTGGGGGACGTGGTGGTTCGCCGTGCTGCTGCACAAGCTGGCCCCGAACTTCGCTCCGCCCGTCTGGGCGGTCTACACCATCGCGTGCTCGTTCGCGGCGATCGGAGCCGTGCTCGGATTCTTCACGATTCGCGCTCGGTTGATCTGGGTGTTGCTGGCCGGAGTGCCGCTGTTCGCGAACACCTCGCTCCTGTTGGTGCCGGTGATTCTCGACGACGAGGTGCGAGCCTTCTTGGGAGTGCCGGAGCAGCGTGTGCCACCTCCCTCGTAGCTGGAGTCGTACCGAGCCCACGCAATCCCCACCACTTACGGGAGAGAGGCGTGCTCGGTACTACTCCAGCGGCGTGCTCCGGAGCACCATCATCACCCCCGTTACCGCCGTCGCCACGGTCAGCGCGAGCACCGCCCAAGCGACGGCGCCGTGCAGCTTCTTGCGCTTGCCGTCGTACCACGTCCAGACGCCCGTCACGACGGGCAGCAAGTACGCGACCACGGTGATCTTGGCGATCATCAGGTGGATCGGCGTGATGCGTCCCGCGCTCTCGAGGTCGTAGAGCTCGCCGAGCCGCTCGGCGTAGTAGATCGTGATCCCGAGGCTGATCACCGTCACGACGACGAGCTTGATGTGCGCTCCCCGTTCACCGCGCAAGCCGGTTCGCACGACTGCGGCCAGGAGCGGCAACGTGAGGATCAGGAAGACGAGGAAGCCTACGGTCGGACTCAAGTCAGGCCGTCCATCTCACCGGACGGTTCGCGGCGCATCAGGTCCAGGACCGCGCCGCGCGGGTCCTTGCCCTCGAACAAGATCGCGTGAACCTGTTCGGCGATCGGCATCGCAACGGCGGTGTCGGACTCGGGACCGAACAAGGCCTTCGTCGTCCAGACCCCCTCCGCGACCATCTTCATGTCGGCCAAGACTTCCTCGAGCGAACGGCCGCGGCCGATCTGCTCTCCCACGCTGCGGTTGCGTGAGTGGCGGGACGTGCTGGTCGTCACCAGGTCGCCGAAGCCGGCGAGGCCGAAGAACGTTTTGACGTCGGCGCCGTGCGCCTTGCCGAAGCGCGCCATCTCGACCATGCCGCGCGTCAAGAGCGCCGACTTCGCGTTGTCGCCGAGCTCCAGCCCGTCGCAGATTCCCGCCGCGAGCGCGATCACGTTCTTGAGCGCAGCGGCGAGCTCGGCCCCGTAGGCGTCGGAGTGGGTGTAGACGCGGAACGTGTCGCAGCTGAACGCCGCTTGGACGCGCTTGGCGAACTCGAGATCGTCGCTGCCCGCGACGAGCGATGCCGGTAGGCCGCGCGCCACCTCTTCGGCGTGGCTCGGCCCCGTCAACACGCAGATCGGGCGCTTACCCAGAACCGACATCAGGATCTGGCTGGGCGTGCGGAAGGTCTCGATCTCCAAGCCCTTGCTCGCCGTCACGAGCGGCAGCGTGCCCTTCAGCGCGTCCTCGAAGCGCATCGCGACCGCACGCACGAACTGGGTCGGCACGACGCTCACGGCGACATCGACGCCGTCCGCCGCCGCGAACGGGTCGGCGGAGACCGCGAGCCCGTCGGGAAAATCGATGCCCGGCAAGAAGCGCTCGTTGCGCCGCTCCGCCGCCATCGTGCTCGCCTGATCAGGGAAGGCGCTCCACAACGTCGTCTCGACGCCATTGCGCGCGAGAATGATCGCGAGAGTCGTGCCCCAGCTGCCGTCACCCAGTACGAGTGCGCGTCGAATCGAGTCGTCAGTCATGGGTCGGTTGGCTGGTCTTTCGGCCGGCGCGTGGCTCGGTTCCAGCCAGCAATCTGGAGATGTTCGCCCGGTGCCGGACGACAATCAAGAAGGTGAGCAGCCCGGCGCCGACCAGGAGCTCGATGTGCCCGGGATAGCGCACGAGGAAGAGGACGGGAAAGGCGAGCCCCATCAGGATCGACGCGAGGCTGACGTAGCGCGTCAGCAGCATCGTCAGGATCCAGACCACGCCCGCGCCCAGGAACACGAACGGGTCGATCCCGACGATCGCTCCACAGCCGGTCGCGACGCCCTTGCCCCCCTTGAAGCCCAGGTAGACCGGAAAGCAATGGCCGACGACGGCCGCCGTGCCGCACGCTACTTGCGCCAGCTCGAGCCGCTCCTCGCCCACGGTCAACCCCGCGAGCACCGCCGTCGGGAGCCAGCCCTTGAGGAAGTCGAGCGCGAACGCGAGGAGCCCCGGGCCACGGCCGAGCGCTCGCATCGTGTTCGTCGCGCCGATGTTGCCGCTGCCGATCTCGCGCAAGTCCACGCCCTTGAGGATCTTCGCGAGCAGGAAGCCGAACGGGAGCGCGCCCAACAGGTACGCCACGACGATCGCCAGCCACAGGGGGAGAGGCCGATCGTCCTGGAGGAAGAGCGCGATCATGGACGCCACAGACTACCCTCCACCGCTGTCCCGCGTACACTCCTCGTCCCTTGTCCGCCAAAGACCGAACCCGCCCCCGCGATCCGGCTGGCTCGCGCGTCGTCGGCGTCGACACGGGCGGCACGTTCACCGACCTGGTCGCCATCGATTCCACGGGCACTCCGCTGCATGGCAAGGTGCCCTCGACACCGGACGACCCGGCGCGCGCCGTCCTCGCCTGTGTCGAAGCGCTCGGGGAGAATCCCGGCGCTGGGCTCGAGCACGTGATCCACGGAACGACGGTCGCGCTGAACGCCGTGCTGACCGGTCGGACGGCGCGTACGGCGCTCGTCACGAACGAGGGCTTTCGCGACCTGATCGAGATCGGGCGTCAGGCGCGGGAAGACATCTACGCACTCCACCCCCAAAAGCCGGCCCCACTCGTCGATCGCGCGCGGCGCTTCGAGATCGACCAGCGCTCCTGGCCGGACGATCAGGGCGAGCTGATCGAGGTCGCGCGGCCGACGCAAAAGGCGCTGCGCGAGCTCGCGCGACACGTCGCCGCCGCCCGGCCTGACAGCATCGCCATCTGCCTCTTGCACGCCTACGCCGACCCGGCGATCGAACGCCGCGTCGCCGACGCCCTGAGCGGGCTCGGCGTGCCGATCACGTGCTCGGCCGAGATCCTGCCCGCCTATCGCGAGGCCGAGCGCTTCTCCACCGCCGTCGTCAACGCGTCGGTCGCCCCCATCATGGGCGCCTACCTCGAGCGCCTCGGAGCAGAGCTCGACGCGTCGCGCCTGTCGATCATGCAGAGCGCGGGCGGGACACTGTCGGCTGCGCGCGCAGCGCTCGAGCCGGCGCGTGTCTTGTTCTCGGGACCGGCGGGAGGTGTCGTCGGCGCGGCCCGCGCGGGCGCCGAGGCGGGCTGCGCGGACATCGTCACGCTCGACATGGGCGGGACGAGCACCGACGTCGCGTTCCACTCGCGCGGTGCGGGCCTGTCCGGCGCCGTCACGAGTGCCCGCATCGGCGGGCATCCGGTGGCGATCCCCACGCTCGACATCCACACGATCGGCTGCGGCGGCGGCTCGATCGTGCACGTCGATGCGGGCGGCGTGCTGCACGTCGGGCCCGCGAGCGCTGGCGCCGACCCGGGTCCGGTGTGCTACGGACGCGGGGACGAGCCGACGGTGACGGATGCTCACGTCTTGCTCGGACACGTCGCGGCTGCCGGCTTTCTCGACGGCGAGCTCGGGCTCGACGTCGACGCGGTCGCGCGCTCGTTCGAGCGCATCGGGAAGCGTCTGGGCGTGCAGCCGACGCGGGCAGCGGAGGGGGTTCTCGAGGTCGCGCGCGCCGCGATGCGGCGCGCCGTCGGCGTCATGACGATGCAGCGCGGCCAAGATCCCCGTCGACTGCCGCTCGTAGCGTTCGGCGGTGCCGGTGGGCTCGCCGCCGCGCCCCTCGCCGCGAGCCTCGACATGCCCGGCGCGCTCGTGCCGCGGCTGCCGGGCGTCCTGTCGGCGTACGGGATGGCATCGGCCGATGCGCTGCGCGACCACGTGCGTCCAGTCCTGGCGCCGCTCGATGACTGGAGTGGTAGCCGGCGCAAGAGGAGCCTGACCGAGCTCGCGCGCGCAGGCAGCGCGGAGTTGCGCGAAGCCGGCTTCCGCGCCGGTGAGATCGAGCACGAGTTCAGCCTCGATCTGCGCTACGCCGGCCAGTCGTTCGAGATCAGCGTGCCCGAGGGTCGCGACCCGGCCGCGGAGTTCGCGCGGAGACACGAGGCGCTCTACGGCTGGCGGCTCGACGGACGAACGATCGAGCTCGTGCAGCTGCGCGGCCGCAGCGTCGCCCGCGGCGCACGCAGCTCCGATACGGCCCGCACACCGCGCCGCAGGCCCGCGCCGGCGCGCGCAGTCGTCGGCACGCGCTCGGCGTGGTTCGGTCGACGTGCGAAGGTGCCGCGCGTCGACCGCGAGGCGCTCGCTCCCGGGCACGTCGTCGAGGGTCCGGCAATCGTCGAGGAGTTCTCCGGCACGACGCTCGTTCCGCCCAAGTGGCGCTGCGAGGTGCGCGCCGGCGGACACCTGTGGCTCCAGCCTTGATCGCGTCCTCCGTATCGAGACGATCGACGACCGGCGCCCGGTAGACTCGGCCTCCATGGAGCTCGAGATCTTTCAAGTCGACGCCTTCTCGAATCGTGTCTTCGGTGGCAACCCCGCGGCGGTCGTGCCTCTGACCGAGTGGCTCGACGATGCGCTGATGCAGGACATCGCCGCCGAGAACAACCTATCCGAGACAGCGTTCTTCGTCCCGGAGTCGGGTGGCTACGAGCTGCGCTGGTTCACGCCGGCGACCGAGGTCGACCTCTGCGGCCACGCGACGCTCGCGAGCGCTTACGTCGTCAAGGAGTTCCTCGATCGAGGGACGGGCGAAGTGCGCTTCCGTTCGCCGCGCAGCGGAGCCCTCGTCGTCACCTTCGACAGGAAGCACATCGTGCTCGACTTCCCCAGCCGCCCGGGCACACCTGCCACACCACCCGCGGGTCTCGTCGACGCCTTGGCGGCCGGTGGCGGAGCGCGGCCGACCGCGATTCTGAGCGCCCCGTACTGGCTGGCTGTCTTCGAGAGCGAGCGCGACGTCGTTGCCCTCACGCCCGACTTCGCGACGCTCGCCGCCATGGACGTCGCCCTCATCGCGACCGCGCCCGGGGACGCGGTGGACTTCGTCTCGCGCTTCTTCGCGCCCGCCTACGGGATCGACGAGGATCCGGTGACCGGCTCGGCGCATTGCACGCTGACGCCCTATTGGGCCGAGCGCCTCGGCAAACGGAAGCTCACCGCGCGCCAGGTATCGAAGCGCGGCGGCGATCTCGAGTGCGAGCTGCACGGAGACCGCACCTGGATCCGCGGATCGGCGGCCCTCTACCTGCGCGGCACGATCCGCGTCTGAGGGTCGTCGTTCGCTTCCTGGGCGGCCGCCACCTATCCTCGGGCCCCCATGAGCGATCAGCAGCCCGCCCTTCCCGAGATCACGTTCCGCGTCATCGTCCTGGGCATCCTGCTCTCGATCGTCATGGGAGCGGCCAACGTCTACGTCGGCCTGAAGGCGGGCATGACCGTCTCCGCGTCGATCCCGGCGGCGGTCGTCGCGATGATCATCTTCAAGGGGATCTTGAAGCAGAGCTCGATCCTCGAGGCAAACCAGGTGCAGACGTGCGCCTCCGCGGGAGAGTCGCTCGCCGCCGGGATCATCTTCACGATGCCGGCGCTGTTGCTCATCGGCTTCTGGACGGAGTTCGACTTCTGGACGGTGACCGCCGTCGCCTTCTCGGGTGGCCTGCTCGGGATCCTGTTCATGATCCCGATGCGGCGCGTCTTCGTCGTGGACAACGACGAGCTGCCGTTCCCCGAGGGCGTCGCGTGCGCGGCCGTGCTGGAGGCCGGGGAGGAGAACGAGGACTCGGCGAGCGCGGCGAAGGCGCTCGTCTTCGGCGGCCTGCTCGGCGCCGGCTTCAAGTTCCTCGCTGACTTCGTCGGCGTGTTCGTCGGCACGCTGGAAGGAGCCGTCGCGCGCGGCCAACGCATCTTCTACTTCGGCGGCGATCTCTCCCCCATGCTCGTCGCGGTCGGGCTGATCGTGCGCCTGAACGTCGCGATCCTGATCTTCATCGGCGGCGCGCTCGGCTGGCTGATCGGAATCCCGCTGCTCGGCCGAGCGGGGGAGTTCGAAAAGCCGCTCGACGGCGCGTGGGACCTATGGGGCCACGAGATCCGCTACGTCGGCGTCGGCGCGATGGTCGTCGGCGGCATCGCATCGATCTTCGCGGTCCGCAAGGGGCTGGTCGAAGCGGTGCGCGAGCTGGCCGGCGCGCGCAGCAAAGTGGACGCGGACGGGCAGTCGCGCGATCTAGGAACCGGCGTGATTGCCGCACTCGCGACCCTCTGCATCGCCATCGCGGGCTTCGTCTACTACAAGTTCACGGGTGCCCTCGCGATCACGGTGGCGTCGACGATCGCGATGCTGGTGATGGCGTTCTTCTTCACCGCCGTCGCGAGCTACATCGTCGGCCTCGTCGGCAACTCGAACAGCCCGGTCTCGGGCATGACGATCACGGCTGTGCTGTTCACGGGCGGCATGCTGCACGTGATGGGCTTCACGGGCATGCAGTTCATGGTGTCAACCCTCGGCGTCGCCGCGATCGTGTGCTGTGTCGCGTGCACTTCCGGTGACGTGTGCAACGACCTGAAGACCGGCAGCATGGTCGGCGCGACGCCCTTCCGCCAACAGATCATGCAGGTGATCGGCGTTCTGTGTGCATCGCTCGTGATGGCGCCGGTCCTGCAGCTCCTGCACGACCAGACGGACGGTGGCATCGGCGGCAAGAACCTCTCTGCGCCTCAGGCGAGCCTCTTCGCCAATCTGGCGCGCGGCTTCGCGGGCGAGATCGACCTGCCGTGGGACATGATCCGCATCGGCGCCGGCGTCGGCATCGTGATCCTTGTCATCGACGCGATGCTGAAGAGCAGCGGATCGAAGTTCCGCGCCTACCTGATGCCGATCGCGGTCGGGATGTACCTGCCCTTCGGCCTCGCGACCCCGATCCTGATCGGCGGCCTGATGGCGCACTTCATCACGCGCGGCTGCGCGACACCCGCCGAGGAGGACAAGCGCATGCACAAGGGCGTCCTGTTCGGCTCGGGCGTCATCGCGGGCGAAGCTCTCATGGGCGTCGCACTCGCCGGAATCGCGGCGCTCGAGGTGAAGCGCAGGATTGGTCTGGAAGATGACGGCGGCGAAGCGACTTACGCCGTCGGCGAGTCGACGAAACTATTCCTGTCGGGCGCGGCCGCAGCCGTTGCGCTGGTGTTCTTCTGGCGGATGGCGAAGCCGGCCTCTAGAAACTCCACCTGAGCGACACCACGACGTTCCGCCCCGGCCGGTTCGACCCCGAGCCGTGCACGCGGTAGTCCTCGTCCGCAATGTTCTCGACGCCGAGCCCGATCTTCAGGTCCGCGTTCACGCGGTACCCGGCGTGCACGTCGAACACCGTGTAGTTCGGCGTCCCCCCCGGCGGGATGCGTGACGTGTCCGACTCGTCCCGCGTCGACAGGTCGTCGGCGTCGTCGGCGTGCACGCCGAGCAGCTCCGCCCACGCGCGTCCGCCGGGATCCTCCCAGCGCACGCCGGCGCGCAGGGTGAGCGGCATGAGGCGGTCGATCGTCTCGCTCTCCTTGTTCTGCGCGGACGTCGGGAACGTGTCGACTTCGCCGTCGAGCCAGGTCGCGACGCCGAACACGGTCCAGGCCGGATCGAGCGCGTACGCCGCGCCGAGCTCGATGCCCTGCACCCAGCCTTCGCCGACGTTGTCCTTGGTGATCTCAGCGTCCCCGTCGGCGTTCACGTCCCCGGTCGGGAAGCGCACGATCTGGTCCTCGATCTCGGTGTGGAACAGCGCGAGCTGCAGCGCGAGCGACTCCCGTTCGATCTTGACGCCGAGCTCGTACGCAGTGAACTCCTCGGGCTCGAGGTCGAGGGAGGGCACCTCGAACTCGTCGGTTCGCGCGCTGTCGAAACGCGTCAGGT
This sequence comes from bacterium, assembly GCA_024226735.1. Classification (GTDB taxonomy): domain Bacteria; phylum Planctomycetota; class UBA1135; order UBA1135; genus JAAELL01. The sequence continues at coordinate 15,005 of JAAELL010000566.1, forward strand.
CCGACAGGTTCGGTGCGCGGAAACCCTGCGAGACGCCGCCGAACAGCTTGACCTCGTCGGCCTCGATGTCGTAGTCGAAGCGCACGCTCCCCGCGACGTTGTCCCAATCGTCGTCGACGTCGGTACGCTCGTCCGTCACGGGGTCGCGCACCGAGTCGGCATCCGCCTCGGCGCGGTCGTAGCGCACGCCGAGCGTCACGTCGAGGCGCTCCGTGACCTCGATCTCGTCCTGCACGAACACGCCCAGCGTGTCGTAGCTCGCGTCGTCGGCCACCGCCCCCTGGATGTCGTCCGCGGGGGTCTGGTTCTCGAGCTTGTCGGTGAACGAGTCCACGTCGTCGGAGTAGTAGTCGAAACCGAACGTCAGCTCCCCGGCCTCCGTCAGCACGTTCGCGTGTGACCACAGGCCGGCCGTGTCGACCTCGAAGCCGGTGAACTCGCGCCGACCGTTCGAGCGAATGCGGTCGCGCTCCTCCTCCTGGCGTTGGAACGAGAGGTTCGTCACCCACGAGTCGAACAGGTCGCCGCCCGACGAGTGGAGCTGGACGTAGGTCAGCTCGCGACGCTGGTCGAGATCACGGCGCAGGTCGCTGCCGACCGTCGTGCCTTCGAACGGCTCCGCGAAGATCGTGCGGTGCGTGCGCGGCACGTCCGTCTGGTCGACGACCTGGTGCGCGACCACGAGCTGGGTGTCCGCGCTCACGCGCGTCACGAACTTCGCGTCACCAGCCCACTCCTCGTAGCCGGTGTTCTCCTGCGTGCCGATGTCGTCGCCGCCGCGCACATCGCCGAAGTCCTTGATCGACGTTCCGATGCTCAGCCCCCATCGCTCGGGGTCGACCAGGAACGTCTCGATCCGCCCGAGCCCGTAGTTCTCCGCCGTCGCGGCGCGCAGGAACAGCTCGCCTCCGTAGCGTCGCGCGCCATCGGACAGGTCCGGACTCTTCGTGATCGCGTTGACCGTTCCGCCGATCGCGTCGGAGCCGTAGAGCACCGAGCTCGGCCCCTTGACGACCTCGAGCGTATCGATCGAGAACGGATCGACGGTGTTCCAGTACTGGTTCGGGCCGTCGCGGAAGACCGAGTTGTTGACGCGGACGCCGTCGACGAGAAGCAGCGTGCGGAAGCCGGTGAAGCCGCGCAGGTACGGCGAGCCCTGGCCGTGGGCAGTCTCCTGCACCATGACCCCCGGCAAGTCGCGCAAGGCTTGCGGAGTGGAGCGGTAGCCGCGTCGATCGATCAGCTCGGCCTCGAGGCGCTCGGTCGCGTAGGGGACCTCGAGCGCGACGTCGGGCGCGCGCCCGGGGGTGATCACCATCGTCTCGGACTCGAAGACGGGGCGCCCGTCCGGGGGCGTGGTGGAACCATCCTGGGTCGAGAAGGCGGCGAGGAGGAGGGGCAGGAGCATGTCCGGAGCTGGCTGGAAGGGCCGCCAACGGGCCTGGGCCGTACGGGTTCACTCCTTACCAGTCGAAGTGAACCCTTGCGCGGACCGCCCGTTATCATGCCCGCAAGGCGATGAGAGCCCAACGCCCCGACGCTCAGAGTCCGCTGCCCGGACGACCGCAGCAGCCGAGCTGGCCCGCCGCGGCCGGTCCGCGCAGCATCGGACTGTCGTTCGCGGGTCACGCGACGCTGGTCGCGGCCGCGTTCGCCCTGACGGTGACCCCACTGGCGATCCGCGCGAGCGAGCGGCCCACCGAGCGCAACTTCGAGATCCGCATGGAGCTCGCACGGGCCGAGCCCGCGCCGACCTTCGTCGAGCCCGCGTACGAGGTGACCGAATCGGAGGTGGACGAGCTCCTGCCCGACGCGGAAGCCGCGGAGACGTTCGAGGACCACACGCCCGAACCCGAGCCCCCGCACCGGACCCCGATCGACACGGAGGCGGAAACGCTCGAGCTGCCCCTCGACATCGTCTTTGTGCACCCCGAGACCGAGCCTGAGCCCGTGGCGCTCGCACTCGTCCCCGAGGTGCCGCAGGAGCCCGAGCCTCAGCCCGAACCGGCCCCAGCCGCGACGATCGAGACCGCGCCGCAGCCGCTCGCGGACGCCTGCCCGCGCCCGCCCTACCCGCGCCGCGCAGTGCGCAAGGGCTGGGAGGGCACGGTCGTCTGCCGCATCACGATCGGCACGAGCGGCGCTGTCACCGCCGTCGACATCCAGGAGTCGAGCGGGCACGCGATCCTCGACACGAGCGTGCGCGAGACGCTGCTCACCTGGCGCTTCCTGCCCGGCAGCCGCAACGGAGCGGCCACCGAGACGGACATCGTCAAGCGCTTCGAGTTCCGGCTCGAGAGCTAGTGGTGTGATGCAAACATTCGCGATCGTATCTCGGCCCGCCGGCACCCGCCACGGCGTTGCGGCTCCTGCGACCAATCCCAGTATCACCGTATTGGCAGCGAAGTTGCGTCGTCGCCGCGCCTTGTGGCACGCACAGGCGAACTCGGGATACGACCGCGACGGTCTGCATCACACCACTAGCCGATCCACTAGAGGTCACGAATGGAGTTGCGGCGATGCGTGGTCGCCCGTCCATACGTACACGCGCCCGTCCGGCGCGAGCTCGAGCCCGAGCGGCTGTAGCGCACGACGCGCGCATTGCCCGCATCGACGACGTGCAACGTGTTGTCCGGCCCGATCGCAATGCTGCGCGGGGCGTTGAGCCGGCCTTCCTTCTTCGTGTCCGGGCAGGTGCATCAATGGCCCATGCTCGACTCGCCCACCAGATTGAGCGCCGCCGTTCTCCTGCTCGCCGCGGCATCCTGCGCGTCGCCCCCGCGCAGCGAAGTGCTACGAGCGAGCACGTACATCGAAGCCGACTACGCGGACGTGTGGGACCGATTCACGCGCGCCGATCAGTACGAGGCGTGGTACTCGACGCCGTGCCTCGAGTTCGGCGACGAGCCGGGCGACCCAGTCCGCTGGGGCGACGGTGAGCGCGTCTTCTACGAGGGACGCTTGGCACGCATCGATGCTGGTAGCGGGTTGGAGCACACCTTCCAGTTCGTGGGCTTCGGCTTCGACGAGCCTCCGACCCGCGTCGAGATCGGGATCGCCGAACGCGGCGACACGGTCCTGGTGCAGGTCCGCCACGGCTGCACGCAAACGCCACGCACGGGCGAGATGATCAGCTCCGTCGGCTGGACGAGTAGATGCAGTGCCGTAGCGTGGAGAAACCGAGGCTCTCGTACACGAGCAGGTCGAGCCGCGCGACTTCCGCCGGAGTTCCCAGGCGCAAGAAGTGCTCGCCGATCAAGTTGCCGATCTGGACGCCGGGCGGCGGCCTCGAGACCCTGCAGGACTCGAGGGCAACATCCAGTGCTGGTACCGCGACATCGGGAACACGAACAACTTCTCGACGCGCTGAGCGTGACGTTCTTTTGGTGTCGAACTGTCCATGGCACGACAGAGAACGAGAGAGCCGCGGGCCGGAGCTTCCGAGGGGAGGCCCCGGCCCGCGCGCGTTGCTCACTGAAACAGGATCGAGGTCCCGTCGGTGAAGTTGTTGTCGACGATCCCGTTGTGGCTGTCGCGGTACCAGCACTGGAAGTACCACGTCTCGCCCGGCATCAACGCGCGCTCCGGTGGCGTGCCCGTTCCGATCGGCACGCGGTCGACGTTGACCCGCAGCGAGAACGTGCCGAAGCTGCCCGAGCTGCGCAGCTGCTCGTTGTACCGGCCGATCAACACCGATGAGCCTCCGAGACAGAAGTTGCCAGCGCTGCCGGAGGGGTTGGCGATGAAGCCCTGATCGGATGCCGCGACGAAGTAGCCGAACTCCTGGCACGGCAGCCCCTCGGCCACCAAGTACAGCTCGTTGGAGGTGACGACGTCGCTGCCGATGGCCCGGATGCTGCCGGGCTGGCCCGTGCTGTTCGCGTTGGCCACGCAGTAGTTCGTCCCCACGTCCGAAGCGACCACGCCGGTCTCGGTGATCACGACGTCGAGCGTCCCGCCGGCTGCACCGGGGAACGCGCCGATCTGGATCAAGTAGGGCTCGCCGATTCCAGCTTCGAACCGGAGCGAGGACAAGGTCCCGCACCCGTCATCGTTGCAGGCGAGCGACGTCCCGTCCGCGGGGCACGGGCCCGTCGCGGGGTTGATCGGGTAGACCGCGATCTTCGTGTCGGTGGCCGTCCCTGTGCTCCCGCACGTCGCAACGGTCACCGCACCCGGGGTCGTGGCGCGCCACAGGAACCAGATGTCACTCTCGATGCCCGTCGCCCCGAAGAAGTAGCACGTGTCCTCGAGCTGGCCCTCGGCGCTGCGAGTCGCGTTGGTCGTGTCGACGGCGTACACGCCCGAGCCGATCTGAACGTCGGTGTCCGCGTCGGTGCACTCGTCCAGGTTCAGGACCGGACTCCCCGGGGCGTCGACGAACGACACGGAGAGCTCCGAGCTGCCCCCCACCGCTCCGGGCGCGACGCCCAGCTGAAGCAGGAAGCACTGCCCGAACGTGACGGCGAAACTGATCTCCGACTGGAGACCGCACGCGTCGTCGTTGCATGCCACCGCGCTACCGTCCTGCGGACAGTTCGTACCCGTGTACGCGGCGATCTTCGTGTCCCAATCGCTCGCGCAGGTCTTCATCGTCACGGTCCCGTTGCGGTCGGCCACCCAAATGACCCACACGTCCGCGTCGATACCCGTCACGCCGTTCGAATCGCAAGCGGTTTCGTTCTGTCCTTCGGTACCTGCCGATGCGGCGGAGTTGTCGTACACGAACGTCCCGGCACCGACCCAGTCGACGATCTCGGCATCGAAGCAATCGTCGGTCGCGGGCGCGGCGTCGATGACGAGCTCCCCGGTGCCCGACCCGCCGTTGAAACCGCCGACGCGCACCGAGTACGCGGTCCCGCCCGTCAACGGCGTGACGACGCGGCTCCCAAGCCCGCAGTCGTCATCGCTGCAGGCGACACTGAGCAAGCTGCCGCAGGGACCGGAGTACAGCTCGAGCACGGTGTCGAACGAGCTGCCGCACGTTCCGATCGCGTACGTGCCCGAGGTCGCCGGGGTGAAGGCGAACCACAGGTCGGCAGCGCCATTCGAACAGGTGAAAGCGGGCGTGCTGTCGGTAGCAGCCGTGGTGTCGAATGGTGTCGAGCCCACGGTGACCGCAACGGCACCCGCACAATCGTCGTTCTGCGCAGAGGCAGCTGCGCAGAGGAATCCAGCGAACGCGAAACGGACGACTTGGCGAGCCGCGTTCGGAGCCAACGTAACGAGGAAGCGCATATCCAAAACTCCGTGAGGGGGCTTTTCGTTACTCCACAGACCCCCAATCTAGCCTGGATCGAACGGCCCCGGGGGACGCTTCCGAACGTGCCCGAGGTTTCGTGTAAGATCCCGGCGTGCTGGTGGGAGTGTGGGCATGAACGAACGATCCCTGGTGCGCGCTTTCCGCCGCTACGGCGACAAGGGAGACCCTGCCGCTCTCGCGACGGTCTTCGACGCTACGGCGGACGACCTGCGCGTGATCGCACGGCATCTGACAGGCGACGCTGCCACCGCCGAGGACGTCGTCCAGGCGACGTTCCTGACCGCGATGCAGAAGGCACGGGAATACGACCCGGCGCGGCCCCTGGCTCCCTGGCTGACGGGCATCCTGGTGCGGCACGCGCACAAGGCACGCGCCGTGCGGCGGCCCCAGCGCCTGGACGAGGAGGCCGCGCCGGAGCACGGTCCGAGCGATCCCGCTCACCTCGTGCAGGTGAACGAGACGCGCTCCCGGGTCACGGCGGCAATCGAACGGCTCTCGGCGACCGATCGGGGCATCCTCGAGCCCTTCCTCGTTCAGGCGGAGCCACCGGGCGCCATCGCCGAGCGCCTCGGCATCACCCCGGGCGCCGCCTACGTCCGCCTGCACCGCGCGCTGAAGCGCCTGCGGCGTGCGCTGCCGGTCGGCGTCACACCCGCCGTCGGGTTGGTGCCCGGACGCGGCCTCGGCGCCGTGCGCGACGAGGTGCTGCGCGGCGCCCGCGGAACAGCCCCGCCGGCGGCCTCGGTCGCGGCTCCCGCGGCGGCCTCGATCGCACTCGCCGGTGCTCTGGTCGTCGTCGCTGCGGGTCTCACGGCCAGCCTGCTGCTCGGCGGCTCCGAGGGAGGCAGGGGTGACGCCGAACACGCGCTCGCCCGCACGTCCCCCATAGCCGACGAGTCCAGGGCACGCCCGTTCGCGCCCCAGGGCGGTCCAGCGCGCCGCCAGCCGGTGACCACTCCCGCGAACACACCCGCAGGCACCGATGACACGCCGCTCCCCGAGCGAGTCACGTACACCGGAATCGTCGCGCACTCAGAAGGTCTGCCGCTGATCGCCGGCGCGGAGGTGCGTGTCGCGGACGGCCCCGATCCCGAGCTGCGGGGGCGCCTGGTCGCCCTGACCGGCGCGGACGGGCGCTTCCATTTCGAGGCGCCGCCCACCGCCCTGCACGCCATCACGATCGCCAAGCCGGGCTTCGCATCCTTCCGCGTTCCGCGCGCACCGCTCCTGCGCGAGCGCTGCTGGAACAGTATCGGCATCCGCCGCACGCCGAGCGGTGACGTGCGCATCGGCATGATCAACCTCGAGCCCGCCGCAACGATCCACGGGTACGTCGTCGACGCCGAGGATCGCCCCGTCGCCGGAGCGAGGCTCACGTTGTTCCAGCGCGGGATGGTGCCATTCGACGACCGCGTGCACGCGACGAGCGAGTCGGACGGGAGCTTCGAGCTGCTACACGGCATCCCCAAGCGCGGGGAGGTGACGCCCTGGATCATCTGCGCGACGAGCGCGCGCGGGATGGGCTGGATCGAGATCGAGGTGCGGTCCGAGTTCGACCGGATCGACGACGTACGGATCCCGCTGCGGCGGTCGGCGCCGCTCGAGCTGCAGCTGGTGACGGAGGAAGAGGGGCTGGTGCTCGACGGCCTGCGCGTGCGTGCGGTCCCCGCGCAGGGTCCGTGGGCGGCGTTCGTGGGCCTGTTCGACGCGAGCGAGCCAACGGCCCTGGATACGCACCTCACCGCTGTCGCGGACCCAGGCGGCGGCGTGAGCTTCGCGCAGCTCCCGCTGTTCGACGGCGCCGAGTCTCCCTACGCGGGCGCGATGACCATCGCGGACGAGCCCGTCTCCCTGTATCGCGCCGTGCTGCTCGATCCCGGCATCGAAGTCGTCGAGCCGGGCCTGGAGCTCGCTCGCCCCGGATCGAAAGCGGCCGCGGCGCTCACCGAGATGTTCGGGAGCGAGCGCCGGACGCTGACGATTCGGCGCCGTCCAGACTAGTGGTGTGAGTCACTCTTGTGCGGCATTTTGGTCGGCCCGTACCCGCCCGCTGCTGCGTTGCGCCTCCTCCGAGACTTGCATCGAAGTCGCGTCGTCGCTGCGCCTTGCAGCGAACGCGTACGCA
>JAAELL010000567.1 GCA_024226735.1 bacterium
CCGAGAATAAGTGTCACGTTTCGCCGGCCCTCGCCGCCCCTGGCTACGTTGCGCCTTCTCCGAGTATCCAGCGAATACGCGTCGGCGGCGCGCCTTGCCAGGAACGACGATGGCTCGCCGAAACCTGACACTTATTCTCGAACGGGCCCTAAGGTATCGCTCGGGCCGTGCGTGAGACGCTCAGTCTTCATCCGGGGCGATCAGCCGCGCCTCGGCCCCCACGCCCTCGAGAACGCGCACCTCGACGCGCTCCCCCTCGGCCCCGCCGCGCTTGGCGTAGACAGTGACGTTGCCCGGAGCGAGCCCGTCGTACCGGAAGGTGCCGTTTGCGCGCGAGCGCTGGGTCCGGAGCGAGATAGGAACTCCCGCGCCGTCGACGGCGATGATCTCCGCGCGTTCGACGGGGGTGCCGGAGCGGTCGACGACGAGCCCCTCGATCCACCCGGAGCGCTTGAGCTCGATGTCGATGCGGCGCGTCTCTTCCCCGCTCAGCTTCACGTCGGACTGGGTGTGCTGGGACAGGCCCTCGGTCGCGGTGTTGAAGCCGAACGAGGCTCCAGCGCGCAGGACGTACGGGACGTCGGGGCTGATGTCGTCGAAGACGTACTCGCCCTCCGCGTCGGTCGCCTCGGTCCGGCGGCCGAGCCAAGAACGCTGGTTCATGCTCGCGTCGTTGTCCGGATCGTCGAGGGTGACCAGGACGCCCTCGAGCGGCTCGCCATCGGGGCCGGTGACCTTGCCGACGATCGACCCGGTCGGGATCTCGAAGTCGATGCGCTGCTCTTCGCCCTCTTCGACGGTCTCGTAGAAGCTCGCTTGCGAACCGGGCTCCCCCACCATGAAGCGGTACTCGCCGCTCTCCTCGAGCGTCATCTCGTAGTTGCCGCCGTCGTCGCTGAAGACCGCGCCGACCGGATCGTTGCCTTCGGCGCCACGCGGGAAGCAAGTGACCATCGCGTCCCCGACCGACTCGCTGCCGCGCGTGATCTTGCCGAAGACACGCACCGCGGTGGCGGGAGGTTCGCCGAGCGTGACGAACTCCTCCGCTCCGACTTCAAGGACGACCTCCGCCTCGACCTGGTTCGCCAGACGCATGATCCAGCTCGAGCGCCGGCCAGCCCCGCCACGACCGCGTCCGCGTGGAAAGGCCTGCTCGAGCCGCACGACGTAGGTGCCGGCCGAGAGTCCGGTGAACTCGAACCTTCCGTCCTCGTCGGTCTCGACCGACGAGTTCGTGCGCTGCTGTCCGAACTCGTTCGAGTCGTCCTTGCCGCGCAGCGAGATGCTGCGCCCCTCGTGCTCCTCGACCGAGGCGTGCAGCTCCCCGCGAATGACGGCGCCGGGCGTGAGCGCAAGGCGCAGGTTGTCCACGTCCCCGGACGCGGCGATCTGCATGCGCACCGGCTCGGTCTGTCCGTAGCCGTCCGCGGTCGCGCGCACGTCGATCCAGCCGGGCACGATCTTGGTCGTGTCGAACTTGCCCTCGCGGTCGGTCGTCGCCGCGGCTGTGCGCGACCCGTGATCGATCAGCACGCGCGCCTCGTGCACCGGATCCCCGCTGGGATCGACGACGACACCGCTGACGGAACCGGAGCGCGGCGCGGTGAAGCGCAGCGGTCCGCCGCTGTACGGCACCTTGATCTTCTGTTCGTCCGGCGTGCCGTAGCCGACCGCGGTGACGCGGATGACCCATTCCGCGGGCTGCAGTCCCTCGAGCTCGAAGTGCCCGCGCTCGTCCTTGAAACGCTCGCGCACGGGCTTCAGCGAGGTGCTCGAGATCATGTTGTCGCCGGCGGGCGTCGCGACGACCTTGAAGCGCTCGACCGGCTCGCCCCGGTCGTCGACGATGCGGCCCTCGATCGTGTCGCCCGGGCGCAGCGTCAGCACGAGGTTCATGCTGCCGGGCGCCACCTCGGCCTTGGTCGCACTCCACAACAGGACCTTGTCGCCGAGCAACCGCCCCTGCTCCTCCATCTGCTTCTGCGTCAGACCGCGCGGCAGGCACGTCGCCGTGACGACGCACTTCTTCTCGGTCAGCGCCGAGAACTCGAAGCCCCCCGTCGCCCCGACGACGACGCTGTCGACGACCTTGTCGATCTGAAACCCGCCGCGTCCCCACTCCTGGGACACGCGTACTTCGGCGCCGGCCGCCGGCTCGCCGTCGGGCCATTTGATGACGCCGCTGAGCAGCTCGCCGCGGTCGAGCTGCAGCCGCACCCCCATCTGGCGCTGGCCGTCGCGCAGCTCGCCCATCTCGTAGGTGTGATCGAGAAAGCCTTCGGCCTCGACGACGAGCGCGAGCTCGCCCGGCTCGGCACCGAGCAGCTCGAACGCCCCGCGCCGGTCGGTCTTCGTGTTCTGTTGCCCCTCGTTGAAGATCGGGTTGCGGCTGGACGCTTCGTTCTCGGTCATCACGAGGACCATCGCGTCGCGCAGCGGGTTGCCCTCGTGGTCGAAGACCTCGCCCGCGATCTTGATGCCGACGGAGTACGCGACATCGACGTGCTTGACCCCGCCGGCCGTCACCTCGACCTCCTCCAGCTCGCCGTCCGCGAAGATCGGCGAGCTCGCCCGCACGATGTGCTCCTTGTCCGCCTCGAGACCGCCGATCTCGAACACCGACTCGTCACTCGTGCGCTTGCCCTCGGTCTGCGCCGAGCCGAAGCCGCGTCCGACCGACGCGACGACCTCGGCGCCGTCGAACACGCCCGCATCCATCGAGTGCGTCGCGGGCGCCAACAGCGTGACCACGAGGCGGCCACCCAGCTTGGGCTCGAGGACGATCTCCTCATCGAGCGCGTCGCGCAGGCGAACCTTCTTGGGGTTCTTCAGGAACAGGTAGCGCCCCTCGAGGTAGAGCCGTCCGACGCGCGTCTTCTTGGCGAGCGCGACGCGGAACGCCCCCTGATCGTCCACCGCCACGCGCATCTCCTTGCCGCCGTCGGAGCGGTTGGTGAACGTCGCTCCCTTGGCGGTAACGAACAGCTTCTCGTCGAGCGGCGTTCCCTCCGGCAGCTCGACGCGCCCGCCGATCCACACCGAGCCGCGCGGCGCGCGCCAGAGCCCGCCCGCGACGCCCTCGATCCGCTCCACGTCCTGCACGTCGGCCGTGGCGTCGGAGCGCACTTCAGGCCCCACGGATGCGCCCTCGGCGAGGGTCTCGAGCTCCGCCGCCGGCCCGAGGGGCGCGCCGGGCCCAATCGGATCGGACGAGGCGTCCAGCGTCTCGAATTCGCCCGAGGCACCCCCGTCGAGGGTGCTCGTGAAGAGCCAGACGCCGGCCCCGGCGAAGGCCAGGATCGCGAGGAGGAACAGGGAACGGGCGTTCATCTGAGGCGGGGAGGAGGAACGGGACGATCCAGACTACGCGCCCCAGGCTCGCAACATTGCCCGCTTGCTTGCAAGATCGAAGTAACCGCGTCCCCCCCCGAACGTGAATCGCGAGGGGTCAGTCGTCCCCTTCGAGCTTGGGTCCGAGGTCGAAGACGCGCTGCACTCGGCTCACGTCTCCGCGCCCGTAGGGCACGAACCGAGCCGGCCGCGCCGCCTCGAGGACCTCGCCGCCCATGGGCAAGCCCCAGATCGTGTCGGTAAGCGATACCTGGACAGGAGGCGAAAGCACCTGAACGAGGGCCTCAGACGGGCTCGGAACGAGATCGGGATCGGGATCGATCGTGATCGGCTGGGCGAAGTGCCCGGGATCGGCGATCGCGACGACGATCTCCACCCCTTCGGGGCCCACCGCCAAGAGGTCCACCCGCAGTCTGCCCGAGGGCACCAGCACGCCGCCGACCCGGAGCTCCCCACGCCCTCCACAAATCACGTCGACGCTCGTTCGACCGGCGTGCGCGGGCGAGCGCACTCGTCCGCGCACACGACGCTCGCCGGCCGCGAGCAGCTCGTCCTCGAGCAGCTCGAACACCGGTGGATCGATCGAGGCGAACTGCGCGCGCGCCGTGTAGAGGGAACCGCCGGCGTGCTCGAAGTCGAAGGCGCCAGCGAAGTCCGCGGGGAGCGGCGCGCCGAACGTGTCGACCATCCACGCCGCACCATCCTCCTGCTCGTAGTACGTCAGATTCATCGGCCCCGGACGTGCCTCGGTCTGACGCGGAACGAGCGCGGCGACGACGAAGCCAAGCAGCCAGAGCATCGCCCCGAACCCGACCAGCGCGCGCCGCATGCGCGGGCTCGCGCACGCGATGAGCGGCATGAGCAGCGATCCCAGCACGGCGAGCGGCGCGACGATCGCGGGCCCGACACCGGGACCGAGCGCGTCGACGATCGCCATCTGAACCGGCGCCCAGAAGATGGCCGCGAAAGGGACGATGCACATCCCCGCGCGCCCGACGCGCGCATCGACGTCGCCGGTGAGGCGCACGCCGAGCGAGACGACACCGAGCAGGGTCGCGGGCAGGAAGAAGAGGTAGGAGCCGCCGGGGACGAACAGCGCCAGGAACATCCCCAGCATCCCCCACACGATCCAGATCCCGTGCGCAAGCCCGACCGCGGTCGCGCGCCGGCCGAGGAACGGAACGAGCGCGGCGAACAGGAATAGCGTCATGCCCGCGAGAGCGATCTGCAGCGGCAGCCCGAAGGCGTGCCAAGGCCGCTGGGTGCGCGTCGCGAACTCGAGGAGCCAGATCAGCCCGAGGCCGATCGTGCAGGTGATCCCCACGAGAATCGGGAAGGCCGCGATCCCCCAGCCCGCGTTGCTCCAGCTCAGCCGGCCGCCGCGCACCGCGCGCTGTCCGCCCCACACGAGCGCGAGCGCCGCGCCGAGCGCGATCCAGAAGCTCGTCTTCTGGGAGAGCCGCAGCACGCCTTGACCGAACACGTCGGTGTAGACCGCGTCGCCGCGCGGCTGCTCGGGCAGCTCGACCGCGTCGAGCCCCCGCAGCGCGGCGAGGAGGTTGTCGCCATGGTGCTGCACGCTCGCGGTCTCGAGCCCGGCGACGTCGTCGAGCGGCGTGTGGTACGCGAAGCTGTTCTGGATGAACGCGAAGTTGAGGCCGGGAATACCCAGGTCGCGGAACACGGTGTAGTCGGTGTCGTTCGGCATGCGCCGGTAGACCTCGACCGACACCGACGACGTCGCGGGCTTTTGGACCGTGGACGCGAAGGCGTCGATCAGCCACGCGTTGTCCGCGCCGGTCTCGAACATCATGCTCGGCCCGCCGGTGCCGCGCGCCTCGAGGTTCAGTACGACACCCACGTCGTCCATCAACGGATGCTCGCGCGCGAACGCCGTCGCGCCCACGAGCCCGGCTTCCTCGCCGTCGGAGATGAGGAAGATCACCTTGCGCTCGGGTCGGCGCCCTTCGCGCAGCGCGCGTGCGACCTCCAGCACGATCGCGACCCCGGCGAGATCATCGGAGATGCCCGGCCCGGCCGGCACCGAATCGTAGTGCGCCACGACGAGCGTGGCGGGGCCAGTGCTCTCGCCGTCGCGGACGGCGACGACGTTGCGCATGTCGCCGCACGTCCCGTACGGGCCGCAGGCGTAGGCCTCCTGCACAGCCGGCGTGTAGCCGAGGCGCTCGAACTCGCGTACGACCTTGCCGCGCAGCTCGTGCGCGGCGATCGAACCGGTCGGGTGCGGACCGAGGTCGGCGGCGAGGCGCTCGAGGACCTGCATCGCACGGCCGGCCGAGAACGTGCGCTCGGGTGCCTCGGCGGAGAGCGGCACGGGTGGCCTGGCACTCCAGGCTGTGAGGGCGTGGACGGCGATCCACAGCACGAACGCCAGCACGAGGCGTCCGTCGTGGCCGCCGCGAGGGTCGTCGAACGGGTTCTTCGGTCGAGGGCGCATGATCACAGGCTAACCTCGGCTAGCCGCCGGGTTTCCCGATCAGCGCGATCCCCGCAAAGGAATGACACTGCCAGGGGCGGCAGCGCTGGGAACGACGCGGACCGGCACCGCCCACCAACGGCCATCCCGGAAACGGCCGCTGACCGGATTGATCCCCGGCTGGGGCACGAGCTCCCATTCCGCCCCCTCGACGCCGAGCGCATCCGGCCGCTCGGGCCGCTCGACGACGATGAAGCCCGTTTCGTCGGACGCGGCGGTCGCTTCACCGTCGAGCGTGAGACGTGCGCCGGCGACGGGCTCGCCCGCAGCCGTCGTCGCGCCGCCTCCCGCGATTCGCGACGCTCGGTCCAGGGATTCCTCCAACCCCAGCTGGGACGTGGCGTACACCCCGGCGTCTGCGGAGCCGAGCGCCTGCCGCTCCACCCCAGCATCCGCGGGCAACCCAGCATCCGCGGGGCCGGCGCCCGCATCCGGTCGCGTCGAATCCGCGAGTCGCGAGGCGAGCCAGAACACGAGCCCCCCCCAACGCGACCACGTAGGCGAACAGCAGGACGAATCTCGGCGCGTGCACGAGCCTTCTAGGCTACCTCGCGCGCCCGGTCACGCCCTCCTGGAGTCGCGCCCCGGCTCCCGCTACGCTGCCTCTCCCCTTCTTCGAGCTCCCAATCATGCGAATCCTCTCGAGCGCCCGCTCCCCCCTGGCAGCCCTAGCCCTGCTCCTGGTCGCCTCCTGCAGCGACGGCGACGGCCAATCGGCCGGTGCGTCATCCGTCGAGGACGTCGTCGCGCGCGAGCGCGCCGTGGCGCTCTTCGAGCTGGGCAAGAAAGAGGACGCACGCAAGGCCCTGGCGCCGATCGCCGACCGGGCGGACGCCGGCGCGCAGGACCTCGTCCTCGCCGCCGCGCTCGCGCTGCAGATTCCGGATCTCGAGGATGCGCGAGGCTACCTCGATCGCGCGCGCCAAGCGTCCCCCGAGGATCCGGCGGTGCGCTATCTCGGCTCGCGCATCGCGCAGTACGACGGCGACCTCGAGCGCTGCGTCAGCGACTTGCGCGGCGTGCTCGAGCTCCACCAAGGCGACCTCGCCGCGAAGCTCGGCCTGGCCTCGGTGCTGCTCGACCTCGACGTCGAGACCGACGCCGAGGCGGAGGCGAACGCGGACGAGGCAAAGAAGCTGTGCCTCGAGATCCTCGACGTCGGCGTCGAGAACGGCACCGGCTGGTACGTCTCCGCGGCCTACCGTATGTTCACGCTCGCGATCGACGACGGCGACACGGCCGCGCAGCGCAAGTACGACGACCTGTACCGCTCGCTCCAACAGCGCGGCTTCATTGGCGTGAGCGACAGCCAGCTCAACCAAGGGCTGCTCGCAAAGATCGCCGCGCCGCGACCGACGGGCTCGGTGGTCGCCGAGGCGCCGGCCACTCCCGCGTTCACGGCAGAGCAAGCGATCCTGCCCGAGCTCGCCGGGGCCTCGGGCCTGATCGCCGACGACCTCGACGGGGACCGCTGGCTCGACCTGATCGCCTGGGGCGAGTACGGACTGTTCGTGACGCGGCGCAGCGGCGAGACGCTCTCGGCGACGCGCGTCGTCGAGGGCCCGATCGATGCCGTCCTGCCGATCGAGCTGCACAACGCCAACGACACCGTCGACCTGCTCTACGCGCGGGGCCCGCAGCTCGTCGTGCTCGAGCAGAACGACGCCGGCGACTTCGCGCCCTCGCCGGTAACGATCGACGCCCTCCCGAGCGCGGTCCTCGATTTCGTGACGGTCGACTACGACCACGACGGCGACCTCGATCTCTTGCTGGTCGGCGCCTTCGGCGTGCGGCTTCTGCGCAACGACGGCGCGGGCGTCATCATCCAGGAGGGAGTCGAGCTGCCGCGCGGCGGCTTCACGGACGCGACGACGGACTCCGGTCTGCCCTCCAGCGGCGACTTCGCATGGTGCACGACCGAGGACTTCGACGCGGACCTGGACGTCGACCTGCTGCTCGGCGGCGCGGACACCCTGGTCCTCGCCAGCAACCTGCGCGGCGGCCGCTTCGCCGACCGCACGAGCGCCGTGTTCCCGAACGCGAGCATGCCGCGCGAGCCGCTCCTGGCGGACTTCGACGGCGACGCGCGCGTCGACGCCTTCGTGCCCGGCGCGCCGAGCACGCTCTGGACGCAGCGTGCCGACGGCAGCATGGAGCGCCGGGAAAGCGACTGGACCGTGCCCGCGGGCACGCACCCGATCGGGATCGACCTCGACCTCGACGGCGCGCTCGACGTCGCCTGGGCGGGCGAAGAACGCACGCTGGACGGGGTGCTCGCGCTCGGGCAGGAGGTCGAGACGGCCCTCGCGGTCGAGGGTCCCGCCGGAGGCCCCGTCGCGCTCGGCGACATCGACTTCGTGCGCGGCAAGAAGAACGACATCGAGATCGTGCAGCTCACGGCGGACGGCGTTCGAGTCGCACGCCCCACCTCGGGTGTCGGCGGCGGAGCGCGCTTCAAGTTCGTCGGCGTCAAGGACAACCGGGCGGCGATCGGCGCGATCGTCGAGGTGCGCGCGCGCGAGCTGTACCGGCGCATCTACTGGCGCGGGCAGGCCGAAGTGATCGGCGTCGGCGACAAGCCCTTCCTCGACGTCGTGCGCGTTACGTGGCCCAACGGCGTGGTGCAGAGCACGGTCGACGTGGAGCTCGGCGACCAGTTCTTCATCGACAAGGACACCGGCTTCGGCCAGCAGACGAAGGGCCAGGTCGGCTCGTGCCCGTTCCTGTACACCTGGAACGGCACGACGTACGAGTTCATCAGCGACGTCCTGGGCATCACGCCGCTCGGGCTGCCGATGGCGCCCGGCCAGCTCGTGCCGCCCGACCACGACGAGTACGTGCTCGTACGCGGCGACCAGCTCGTCCCCAAGGACGGATTCCTGGAGCTGCAGATCACCGAGGAGCTGCGCGAGGTGACCTACCTCGACCGCGTGCGTCTCGACGTCGTCGACCACCCCGCAGGCACCGAGATCTACCCGGACGAGCGCTTCTGCTTTCCGCCCTTCCCCCCCCCGCACACGCACACCGTGCAGGGCGCTGTCGCGCCGCGTTCGGCGCTGGCCAGCGACGGACGCGACTGGGCGCCTGAGCTCACGACCATCGACGACGTGCACGCCGTCCCGTTCGAAGCGCATCGCGGCCAGTACCAGGGGCTCGTCGCCCCGCACTGGATCGAGCTCGCGTTCGATCCCGATCGCATCGCGCAGGCCAAGAAGCTGCGCCTCGTGTGCACGGGATGGCTCTTCTGGACCGACGCCAGCGTCAACGTCGCGACCGCGCGCACGCCGGGGATCGACTTCGTTCCGCCGATCGTTCAGGTGCCCGACGGCCAGGGCGGCTGGTCGGACGCGGGCCCGCCAGTCGGCTTCCCCGCAGGCAAGACCAAGTCGATGGTGATCGACGTCACGGGCCTCTTGCGCGCGGACGAACCGCGGCTGCGACTGTTCTCGACACTCGAGCTCTACTGGGACTCGATCCGCCTCGCAACGGGCGACGACGACGCGGAGCTGCGCGTCACGTCGCTCGAGCCGGCGAGCGCACGCCTGTGGGCGCGCGGGTTCAGTCAACCGATCGAAACGGGACGCACGGATCTACCGGAGCGCTTCGACTGGGAGGAGCTCGCCGCCGAGCCGCGCTGGGACCAGCACCCGGGTCAGTACACGCGCTACGGCGAGACGCTACCGCTGCTCGAGGCGATCGACGATCAGTTCGTGATCTTCGGGGCCGGCGACACCGTGACGGTGCGCTTCGACGCACGCGAGCTGCCGCCGCCGGCCGAGGGGTTCGTGCGCGACTACCTCGTCTTCTTCGACGGCTGGGCGAAGGACCGCGACCCGAACACGGTCGAGGCGCTGAACGTCGAGCCGCTGCCGTTCCACGGGATGAGCGGCTACCCGTACGGGGAAGACGAGCGCTATCCCGAGAGCGCCGAGCACGCGCGCTACCGCGCGGAGTGGAACACGCGCGCGGGATACCGGCACATCGTGCCGATGTCGCCGGTGCGCGAGGACGAGTGGGTGCGGGGGCAGTGATCGGCGGACCGTCCGTTCAGTCTCCCTGAGCCATGCCCGTACCGAAGGCGTCGCCCGCGGCAGCACCCGTGAACGTGACATCGTCGGCCGTGGCCAGCGTGTCGGCGGGCGTCGCGCTGCCGAAGAACACGTAGACCCCCGGCCCGCGCCCAGTCCGCCGCCGTCGTTCTCGGGCGCCGCGGCGCAGAGATCGGCAGAGCCGTCGCCGTCCAGGTCGGCGGAGCGCACGACGGCTCCAAAGTGCTCGGTCGCGACGGACTCGCCGGTGTAGCGCGCGTCGGCCATCGCAGCGTTCTCGGTGGCGAGCTTGGCGCCGCCACAGAACAGGTAGGCCCGCCCCACATCGGCCGGCGGGGCGACGTCGTAGCCGCGCGCCTCGACGACGAGATCGGGAGTCCCGTTGCCGTCCAGGTCACTCGGCGCGAGGCTCGTTCCGAGCTCGTCGCCGGCGGTTTCGCCGTCGAGGGTCACATCGCACGAAGAGGCCGAGATGCTCGTCAGGCTGGCGCTCCCCAGGATCACCTAGTGGTGTGATGCACACAGTTGCGGTTTGGCGGGCGGTTCCCGCTCTCGGGACACCGCCGTGCTCCAACCTCACCCCAGCCAGCGGTGCCAGTCGTCCTCGAGTCCGAGGAGCTCAGCGGCGGACATCGAGTGGATCGTCCGTAGGGACTCGAGCAAGGTATCCCCCTGCACGCGCTGCAAGAGGAACAGCATCAACGCGTGCGCCAGCGGCCGTCCTGCGCGAAAGACGTCCTCGTCCCCTCGGTGCAACCGATCCCCGCGCTCCTGCCAGGCGAGCAGCTCTTCGAGCGAGTGCTCGGCGTGGATGCGGCGCGCGGCCGCGAGCGACAGCGAGTCGCCTCTCCCTGGCAAGAGCACGCCGCCCTCGACGCGCATCGAGCTGATCTCGATCGCGATCCCCTCGTCGAACCACGTCGGTCCCTCGAGGCCCGCCAGGTTCGCGGCGATGTGCGTCAGCTCGTGGCGCACGGTCGAGCCCTGGTCGAACCGGAACGTGCCGCGGATCTCGCGACCGTCGGCGGTGCGTACGGCCTGGTCCTTCGGAACGTAGAGCACGATCACGTGGCCGTCCGATCCACGGCGCTCGCCGGCCAGCCCGACGACGCCGTTGTGAGCCGGCCGTTGCACGCCTTCGAGCTCGAAGTGGTCGCCGCTCTCGTCGATCCGAAAGCCGGGCATGTCGACTGGCTCGAGGTAGACGCTGAGGTCCGTGCCCTCGACTCCGAAAGCGGTGAAGATCGCGTCGGCGCTGTCGCGGAACAGATCGACGTACTCCGCGGTCCGGCCGGGTGCGTAGGGAGACACGACGGTCATGTCGGGCTCGACGGCGACGCAACGCACGCCTGAGTTGCGGGCGGCCGCGGCGAACTGCTCGACCGAGATCGAGCGGCATGCGGGGAGGAGCGCGAGCGCGAGCGGGGCGAAGAGGCGGCGCGGCATGGTCGCTAGCCTACGTCAGGCGCTTGAAGTCGATCAGCGTATTCGCCCGAAGGAACGCGACGCCCCGGTCGCCGCGCTGCAGCTGGTCGGCAAGCGAACGCGATGCACGCACACGTCGCCAGCCTCCGCGCTTGAGACGCAGCACGACCGTCGTACGCTGCGGCCGCCCCGAGTTCACCGGATCGACGTCCTCCGTGCCCGATGCCATCACGACCGCCTTGTGGTTCTCGACCGGCGCGCGCCGCCGCGCCCGGCCCCGGCGCGAGGCGCGGAAGAAGAGGACGAGCGGGACACCGACGAAGCACGCGACCATGACGATGCCGAGCGGCGGTCCCGGCAGATCGCCCTTGCCGTGCAGGTGGAACAGGAACGCGCTCATCGCCATCGCGATGAAGAAGAGCGCGCGCGGAGGCCGGTCCGAGACGGGCGGCGCGTCCGGGTCGGGGCCGGCCTGCTCCAGTCGTTCGAGCTCCGATTCGTCGAGTCCGTCCATGCGCGCCTCGGCCTCGAGGTCGAGCTCGGCGGACGGCGGATCCGGCACGGTGCCACAGTAGTCGCACGGCCGAACCGCGCTCCTGGAATAGGCTCCGCAGTGCGTACAACGGTTCAACAGACAAGTCTCCTGGCGGGGTCTGGCGCCTCACGTTATCAGGAAGGGGAAGCCCTCCGCATTGAAGGGTTTGTCACCCAGGCGATCACGGCGGTCGCCACATACTCCACGCGGGCTGGCCGAGTCGCTCGCCTCACGCGCTTCCCGCCCTGGCTCCCCCTCCTGCTCCCAACCGGCTCCCCCGGCACGAACCTCTCATGGCTTACCGCATCGATGAGATCGAAGGCATCGGCCCCGCCTACAGCGACAAGCTCGCGGCCGCGGAGACCCGCACGACCGAAGAGCTGCTCACGAAGTGCAGCGCGCCCGAGGGCCGCGAAGCGCTGCGCGTGACGACCGGCATCCCCACGAAGCTGCTGCTCTCGTGGACGAACATGGCCGACCTCATGCGGATCGCGGGGATCGGCAAGCAGTTCTCGGAGCTCCTCGAGGCCTCCGGGGTCGATACGGTCAACGAGCTCCGCAACCGCAGCGCGGATCACCTCACCGCGAAGATGATCGAGGTCAACGGCGCACAGCGCGTGGCCAAGACCTCGCCGACCGAGCCGCAGGTCGCACGCTGGATCGCGCGGGCGAAGGCGCTCGATCCGTGCGTCCGAACGACCTCCTAGTGGTGTGATGCAGACAGTTGCGGTCTTATCCCGAGTTCGGGTGTGCGTGCCACAAGGCGCGGCGACGACGCAACTTCGCTGCCAATACGGTGATACTGGGATTGGTCGCAGGAGCCGCAACGCCGTGGCGCGTGCATGCGGGCCGGGATACGA
>JAAELL010000568.1 GCA_024226735.1 bacterium
GACTGGGAGCAGTAGGACTGGGAGCAGTAGGACTGGGAGCAGTAGGACTGGGAGCAGTAGGACTGGGAGCAGTAGGACTGGGAGCAGTAGGACTGGGAGCAGTAGGACTGGGAGCAGTAGGACGCTCCCCCGGCTCCTAGTCTCAATGCTCCCAGCCCCACCGCTCCCGGCCTTAACCGCCACGCCCGTCGGGCTCGGGCACGCAAGCGGGCACGTTTACGGGACAACGGGAGATGAAGACCGCAGGCGAGCTGACCGGGAACGGGAACGGGGGGCAACGGGGGCCGTCGCGAGGAAGGAGGTAAGAGCCGCAGGGGGGTGAGGGCCGCTGAGACGAGCGACCCGATCCCCGCCTACTTGTCGCTCTTGCCCATCAACTCCCGCAACTCGCGCATCCCATCCTCCGAAATACGCCCATCCCCATCGGTCGCGTCCGCCAGCAGCTTCAGCGCCCGACGCAGCTGGCTGCGCCCGACGTCGGCGTTCGACTTCACGATTCCGTTCTCGTCGACCACGTCGAACGTGTTGGCGTACGCGGGAACGTTCGTGACGTCCTGTCCGAGTTGCGTCAGCGCCGAGCGGATCGCTTCCTGGAGCTGGACGTCTTCCTGGTAGTCGCCGTACGGGAACGCGTGGCCGCGCGCGTCCTGGACACGGCGGCGCACCTCGAGGCGCAACAGGAAGCGCACGTCGTTCTTCGACAGCACGGTGTCGATCGAATCGTAGAGCTCGTCGAAGCCGGGGTACTTGGCGTGGTCGTCGCCGTCGCCCGAAGCGAGCTGGGCGAACAGCTCCTTGTTGGCGTCGAAGTTGCGCTCGATGTATTCGCGCAGCTTGCGCGTGCCCTGCACCTTGCGCATCTCGACCAGGCGCCACTGCTCGCGGCGCGTCGGGCCCATCTCGTGGTCGGGGTCGATGCCTCCGTTCGACTCGATGTTGCCTTCGCCGTCGAGCTCGCGGTGGATCGAACGACCCGTCGGTAGGCGGTAGCGCTCGATCGTCACCTTGATGCGCGGGGCGTAGTCGAACTCGCCGTCTTCGTCGTGGTCCTCGGTGATCTCTTCCCAGTTGTCGAAGCGACCGTTGTCGTTCTCGTCGGCGAACTCGTCGTCGTCCTCACCTGGCAGCACGAAGATGTTCTGGACCGAGCCCTTGCCGAAGCTGCGCTGGCCGACGAGCACGGAGCGCTTGTGGTCCTGGAGGGCACCCGCGACGATCTCGGACGCCGAGGCGCTGAAGCGGTTGATCAAGACGACGACGGGCATGTCCTCGGGAATCAGCGCCGGCTTGCGGGTCTTGTATTCACGGTTGGCCTCCGACACGCGGCTCTCCGTGCGCACGACGATCTCGCCGCGCGGCAGGAAGAGGTCGGCGACGTTGCGCGCCTCCGTCAGGAGACCCCCCGTGTTGTTGCGCAGATCGAGGATCAGTGCCGTCGCGCCGTTCCGCTCAAGCTCCTGGATGCCCTTTCGCAGCTCGCTGCTGGCGACGCGGCTGAAGGTCGTCAGCTCGATCAGGCCGACGCCTCCGGGGAGCAGCTCGAAGTGCACCGGCGGGATCGTGATCTTGCCGCGCATCACGGTGACGGCCATGTCCTCGGTGGGGCGGTCGATCAGCGACGTGTCCATTCCGCGGCGCCACACGTAGAGCTTGACCGGCGTGTCGGGGCGACCCTTGAGGCGGTCGATGACGTCGTCGACTTCCTGGCCGATCGTCGGCCAATCGTCGATGCGCACGACCTTGTCGTCGGTCATGAGTCCCGCCTTGTACGCGGGACCCGAGTAGATCGGGCGCGTGATCGTGAAGAGGTTGTCGTCGGGGTCGGAGCCGACGTAGGCGCCGATGCCGCCGTACTCGGCCTCGAGGTCCTGCTCGAACGCCTTGTAGGCTTCGGGAGAGAAGTACGCCGAGTGCCGGTCGAGGCTGTTCAACATGCCCGAGAGGGCGGCTTCGACAAGCTCCTCGCGCGTGACGTCGCTGCCCTCGAGGTGGATCGTCTGGATCAGGTGGATCAAGCGCTCGACGCGCTCGAGGTCCGGTCCGACCTTGCCCGACGAGCCGATGATCTGGCTCGCATGCTCGCGCGCGCGGCGCAGCTCGGTGTCCTTGTAGCGGCGGATGTCGAGCTGCTTGAGGTAGGCGCGCGCGAGGCGACCGTCGTCACCGGGCAGCGCCGCCAGCCGATCGAGCTCGCTCTCGACGCGCGGCACCTCTTGGATGATCCCTTCGCTCGCGAGCCCGAGCGCGCCCTTCGCGCGCAGGTTCGGATCGGCGGAGTTGAGGAACTCGTACAGCTCGGCGCGCGCGTCGCTGACCTGCGTGCCGAGTCCGATCTTGTGGACCGCGACCGCGCACTCGACCCGCAGCAGCGGGTCCCGATCCCCGTCGCGCGCGACCTTGAGCAGCGCGTCGGCGGCGAGCTCCTTGAGGCCCGTGCCGTACTCCGAGCCCGAGCCGCCGAGGAGGTTCGCGGCGCCGAGGCCCGCCGTGTCGTCGGCGCTCCCCAGCAGGGGGACGAGGGCGTTCACGATCAGCTCGTGGTCGATTTCCTCGCCCAAAAGGCGCGCGGCTGTCAGGAAGAGGACGCCCCGGCCCTCGGCTCCGCCCGAGCGAAGGCGCCGGTCGATCGCCGCGTCGAACGGGGCCCCGATCTCGTCCCCGACCAGGCTGGCCACGGCCTGCGCGTCGCTCCAGATGTCCTCCAGCGACTTCGTGGCCGCCGCGGTCCCGCGCTCGGCCAGGATCGCTTCGACCTCGTCGGAGTCCTGGGTGGCCGGGAGAGAGGGGCTGAGGGACAGGCCGAGAAGGGCTAGAGCGGTGAGGGTCATGTGGCGTTCTCGAAGGACGGAGCGTGCTGCGGAGCGCCCTCCGGGGGCGCCCGATCACTCTACGGATCCTAGTTCGACTTCCGTGGGCGCCCTACCCAATTCATACTGGTGAGTCTCGAGGAGCGACCGAGCTTGAACGAACCCACACAAAGACCGGCTCTCAGCCACGTCGAAGAGACCGCGAGCGGCGCCGAGTCGCGGATGGTCGATGTCGGGGCCAAGAGCGAGACGGCGCGTAGCGCCCTCGCCCGTGCCCGCGTCGTGTTTCCGCCGGGCGTGCTCGCCGGGATCCTGCGCGAGGGTGGACCCAAGGGCGCGGTGACCGAGGTCGCCCGCGCCGCCGGCATTCTGGCCGCGAAGCGCACCGGCGAGCTGATCCCGATGTGTCACCCCCTCGGGCTCGACCACGTGGAGATCCGCTTCGACGCTCCCGCGGAGGCGGGCGACGAGGGATGCGCCGACGCCCTCGAGGTCCGCTGCCGAGCCGCCTGCACGGGCCGCACCGGGGTCGAGATGGAGGCGATGGTCGGGGCGTCGGTGGCGGCGCTGACCGTGTACGACATGACCAAGGGGCTCGACAAGGGCATCCGTATCGAGGCCGTCGAGCTGCTCGAGAAGCGCGGCGGCAAATCTGGCACCTGGAGAGCCGATGAGCACTGAATCGACCCCCAAGGAGAAGGAGAAGGCCACGGAAGGGACGGAGACTGCGCCGGAAGGAAGAACCGGCGCCGCGTCCCCGCTACACTCCGCGGATTCCCCTGGCTCCACGAATCCCCAACCCGCCGCAATGGACCTCAAGCTGATCCGAAATCTCGTGCGCATCATGGAGCGTGGCGAGGTCAACGAATTGGAGATCGACGACGAGAAAGCGGGTCTGCGGATCCATCTCAAGCGCGGTGAAGGGGCCCAGGGCTCCGGTGGGGGGCCCGTGGTCGTCATGCCGGGCGCGCAGGCACCGCTGCCGCACGCGCCGATCGACATCGACAGCGACGCCGACCGCGAGAGTCGTGGCGGTGGCGATGTCGACGGCGGGCTGCCCGACAACGTCGTCGAGATCCACTCGCCGATGGTCGGCACGCTCTACCAGGCATCCTCGCCCGAAGCGGAACCCTTCGTCGGGGTCGGTTCGGTGCTGGAGGAGGACACCGTGATCTGCATCATCGAAGCCATGAAGGTGATGAACGAGATCAAGGCCGAGTGCACCGGCAAGATCGTCGAGGTCCTCGTCGAGAACGGCGAGCCCGTCGAGTACGGCCAACCCCTGTTCCTCGTCGCCCCCCGTTGATGTTCCGACGCGTCCTGATCGCCAACCGCGGGGAAATCGCTCAACGCATCATCCGCGCCTGCCGAGAGCTCGGCATCGAAACGGTGGCCGTCTACTCGGAGGCCGACGCGGATGCGCTGTATCTGCGCCAGGCCGACGAGACGATCTGCATCGGTGGCGCCGCTAGCGCGGACTCGTACCTGAACATTCCCGCGATCATCGCCGCGGCCGAGATCGCCGACGTCGAGGCGATCCACCCCGGCTACGGCTTCCTCGCCGAGAACGCGCACTTCGCCGAGGTGTGCCGCTCGTGCAAGATCGAGTTCATCGGTCCCGACGCCGATACGATCGCCGCGGTCGGGAACAAGGCGCGCGCACGGGAGATCGCGATGGGGGCCAAGGTTCCCGTCGTTCCCGGCAGCGACGGCGCCGTACACGACGAGTCATCGGCGGCGAAGATCGCGCAGGAGATCGGTTATCCGATCATGATCAAGGCGTCCTCCGGCGGCGGTGGCCGCGGAATGCGCGTCGCCTCGAACGAGCCGAGCCTCTTGACCGGGATGCGCGCCGCGCAGGCCGAAGCGAAGGCTGCCTTCGGCGACGATGCGGTGTACTTCGAGAAGTTCGTCGAGCGCGGCCGGCACATCGAGGTCCAGATCCTCGGGGACCGCAGCGGCAACATCATCCACCTCGGAGAGCGCGATTGCTCGGTCCAGCGCCGGCACCAGAAACTGATCGAAGAGGCTCCGTCGCCCTCGCTGACGCCCAGGCTGCGCGACAAGATCGGCGGCGCCGCGGTGCGCATGGCCAAGGCCTCGAACTACCACAACGCCGGCACGGTCGAGTTCCTGCTCGACACCGAGGGCAACTTCTACTTCATCGAGGTCAATGCTCGGATCCAGGTCGAGCACTCGGTCACCGAGCTCGTCACGGGCGTCGATCTCATCCAAGAGCAGTTCCGCATCGCGGCGGGGGAGGACCTGCGCTTCCGCCAAAAGGACATCCAGGTGCGCGGGCACGCGATCGAGTGCCGCATCAACGCCGAGGATCCGGCGCGCAATTTCCAGCCCTCGCCGGGCATGATCAACGCCTTCGTGCCGCCGGGAGGCCCCGGCGTGCGGGTCGACAGCCATTGCTACAGTGGATACCGGATCCCGCCGAACTACGATTCCATGATCGGCAAGCTGATGGTGCACCGCAACACGCGCGATGAGGCGATCCGCACGCTGTTGCGTGCGCTCGACGAGTTCGTGATCGAGGGGCCGAAGACGACGGTGCCGCTACAGCGCGACATCCTCGAGCACTCCGATTTCCGCACGGGCGACCACGACACAGGTTTCGTCGAGCGCTATTTCGGCTCGCACCCGCCGGCCGTCACTTCGAGGGAGGTCGGATGACCATGCCCGCACTTCTAGTCTCCACGCGTTCGGTCCAGCCCTCGCCCGAGGGTCTCGTTTCGAGTCCCTGGGGTCGCCTTGGCGCCTGCCTCTGCCTCTGCCTCTGCCTCTGCCTGTGGGCTCTGACGAGCTCGTGCTACATCCAGACCCAGCGCTTTCCCGCGCCGATGCCGGCTGCCGTGGACCCGCTGCCCGATGGCACGATCCTGCAGTATCCGGCCGGGCCCGAGGAAGTGATGATCGTCCGGCACGCCGATCCCGTGCAGGTGCGGCCCCCGGGCCAGCGCGGAAGCTTTCCGCTGCAGTTCTACGACAAGCGCATCCGGGTCAACTCGGGGGCTTGGGTGTTCACGGGCGCATCGGGACGATCCGAGGTGATCTACTCCGATGGCTCGATCGTGCTCCTGTTCGGTCTCGGCAGCGGGGTCATCGGATCGCGCAGCCGGGGCGAGCCGATGTTCATCTTCATGAACTGCGAGCGCGCGAGCATCATGTTCGGAGAGGAAGACCGCGTGCAGCTGCTCGGTGGAGCGATTCTGCGCGCGTCGGGCGGTCCGTTCGTGCTGGAGCGCGTCGAGGGCAACGTGGTGCGGCTCCGCAACCGCTCCAAGGGCGGCGGAGTGGTCCAG
Organism: bacterium; assembly: GCA_024226735.1. Classification (GTDB taxonomy): domain Bacteria; phylum Planctomycetota; class UBA1135; order UBA1135; genus JAAELL01. The sequence goes on from JAAELL010000568.1 coordinate 6,119, forward strand.
TACCGCGAAGAGACGATCCGGCTCGATCCAGGGCAGGTCGTCGATCTACCCCTGCTCGAAGCAGGCAGCCACCCGCTCGACCGCGATCCCAGTTTCCAGACCCTCGACGCGGCCGGCGTCCCATTGCAGCTGACCGGCGAGCTCGAGGTCGTGCCGGACGCGTCGGGCACGCGTCTGCGTGCCGTGGGCGAGCACGAAATTCGGGGCATGGGCCTCGTTTTGAGGCTGGATCCGGGCGACGAGGTGGCTTTCAGTGACCTCCAGAGAGTGACGACCCCGCCGCCGGACGATCCGGCGCCCCCCTCCTCGAGTGACGCGGCGAGCGACCCCCCGGTCGATCCCGAGTAGAGCTCTGGGGCGAAGACGAGGGTTCCTGCGCAGTCCCGCACCCACTACGGCCGAAAGTGGTCATCCGAGCCATGTTCAAACCCCGCGTCCTGATCACCGGCGGAGCCGGTTTCCTCGGCAGCCATCTGTGCGAGCGCTTCCTGGCGGAAGAGTACGAGGTGATCTGCATGGACAACCTGATCACGGGGGACCTCGGCAACGTCGAGCACCTCTTCCGCGAGAAGGACTTCCACTTCGAGCAGCGCGACGTCACCGAGTACATCCACGTACCTGGAAGGCTCGACGCGATCCTGCACTTCGCATCACCGGCGAGCCCGATCGACTACCTCGAGCTGCCGATCCAGACCTTGAAGGTCGGCTCGCTCGGTACGCACAAGGCGCTCGGCCTCGCCAAGGCCAAGCGCGCGCGCTTCCTGCTCGCCTCGACCTCGGAGTGCTACGGCGACCCGAACGTCCATCCGCAGTCCGAGGACTACTGGGGCAACGTCAACCCGGTGGGCCCGCGCGGCGTCTACGACGAGGCCAAGCGCTTCGCCGAGGCGATGACGATGGCGTACCACCGCTACCACGATGTCGAGACGCGCATCGTGCGCATCTTCAACACGTACGGTCCGCGCATGCGCCTCAACGACGGTCGCGCGCTGCCGGCGTTCATGTCGCAGGCGCTCGAGGGCCGGCCGCTGACGGTGTTCGGCGACGGTGAGCAGACGCGCTCGTTCTGTTACGTCGACGACCTCGTCGATGGCATCTACCGCCTCTTGCGCTCGAACGAGGTCCTGCCGACGAACATCGGCAACCCGGCCGAGATGACGATTCTCGAGTTCGCCAATAAGGTGCTCGAGATCACGGGCAGCCAGTCGACGATCGACTTCAAGCCGCTGCCCGAGGACGATCCCAAGGTGCGCCAGCCGGACATCACCAAGGCGCGCGCGGTGCTCGATTGGGAGCCGCGCGTCGACCTCGACACGGGTCTGCGGCGCACGCTCGCCTACTTCCAAACGCGTCTCGCGGAGGGCGGAACGCTCGCCTGACGCAGGCGCGCTCCGCCCCCGGGAACGACGTTCCCCCAGAAGATTCAGCCAAGACCAGTATGTGCGGCATCGTCGGAGCGATTCGGAACCAAGGCCCGGTGTTGGCCGGCTTGGTCGAGGGGTTGCGCGTGCTCGAGTACCGTGGGTACGACTCCGCGGGCGTCGCAGTCTCGGACGAGGGGAAGATCAAGTCCGCCAAGCGCCAGGGACGTCTCGACAACCTCGAGGCACGGCTCACGGACAGCTCGCTCGAGAACGGCGTCGCGGGCATCGGGCACACCCGCTGGGCGACCCACGGTCCGCCGAGCGACGAGAACGCCCACCCACACCTGGGGGCCAGCGGCTGCGTCGCGCTCGTGCACAACGGGATCATCGAGAACTGGGCCGAGCTCAAGGGGGAGCTGCTCGCGGACGGGGTCCGTTTCGTCTCCGACACCGACACCGAGGTCCTCGCGCATCTGATCGACCGCGAACGCGCCGACGCGAGCGACCTGTCGGACGCCGTGCGCCGCGCCCTGCGACGCGTCAGCGGCTACTACGCGCTCGCCGTGCTCGCGGAAACGGGTGACGGCCCCGAGCTCGTCTGCGCGCGCCAGGGCCCTCCGCTCGCTGTTGCCTTCGTCGACGACGCGGCGTACCTCGCCTCCGACGTCCTGGGCATCCTTCCGCACACGCGCGAGATCTCCTTCCTCGAGGATGGCGACGTCGCGGTGCTGCGCCCCGGCGACGTGCAGATCACCGACTTTGGCGGCAAGAGCGTCGTGCGTCCCGCGCAGGCGATCGACTGGGATCCGGAGGACACGGGCAAGGGCGGCTGGCCGCACTACATGCTCAAGGAGATCCACGAGCAGCCCGACGTCCTCGCGCGCACGATCCAGGGCCGCATCGACGACGAGGCGGCCGACGTCGTCTTCGAGGACGGCGCCTTCGCGAACGATGCGGTGCGCGACGTCGCGCGCATCCAGGTGATCGCGTGCGGCACCGCACTCCACGCGGGCTACATTGCGCGGTACCTGATCGAGGGGCTCGGCGGCGTACCCGTAGACGTCGACTACGCCTCCGAGTTTCGCTACCGCGGCCCGCGGATTGTCCCCGGGACGATGGCGCTGGCGATCTCACAGTCGGGCGAGACGGCCGACACGCTCGCGGCGACGCGTCTCGCGCGCGAGCTCGGCGCCTCGGTGGGGGCGATCTGCAACGTCGCCGGTTCGAGCCAGGTCCGCGAGTCGGATCACGTGATCCTGACCCACGCAGGCCCCGAGATCGGCGTCGCCTCGACCAAGGCCTTCACGGCGCAGGTCGCCGCGGTCACGCTGCTCGCCGTGCGGCTCGGCCGTGCGCGCGGCACGCTGTCGAAGGAGGACGCCAGCGCGATCTTGAACGAGCTGAAGCTCCTGCGCACGCGCATCGAGAGCATGCTCGGCGAGCACGCCGTCGACCACGTGCGGCGCGTCGCCCAATCGCACGCCGAACAGCGCGGCTTCCTGTTCCTTGGGCGCGGGATCAACTACCCCGTCGCGCTCGAGGGGGCCTTGAAGCTCAAGGAGATCTCCTACATGCACGCCGAGGGCTACCCCGCCGGCGAGATGAAGCACGGCCCGATCGCGCTGATCGACCCGGGCATGACGATCGTCAGCGTCAGCAGCACGGGCCCGCTGGCCGAGAAGGTGCGCGCCAACATCGAGCAGGTCAAGGCCCGCGGCGGCGTCGTCCTCTCCGTCGGCTCCGACCCCGAGAGCCACGCGATCGCGGGGCAGTCGTTGGAGGTTCCGGCTTCGAGCGAGTGGCTGTCGCCGATTCTGAACACGGTTCCGCTGCAGCTGCTGTCCTATGCGATCGCGGACATGCGCGGGTGCGACATCGACAAGCCGCGCAATTTGGCGAAGAGCGTGACGGTGGAGTAGGCGGGCGTTTTTACCCCCCGCGGGATCGACGAGTAGGGGGTCCAGGGAGTCGACGGGTTCGGCACGTCGTCGAAGTCGAACAGGGCCAGTCCCGCGGTTGACCCGCCCTGGGTGACCCCACCCTGTCGGGGCATCGGCGCGCCGAGCAGCGCGGACGAGGGGAGCGAGAGGAGCAGGGAGAGCGGGAGCAGCCCAGGCAGCATCAGGGTGTGCATCGAGTTGTCGTTGCCGCGGTTTCGGGTCGGAGCGAAGCATCAGAGCTAGCAGACGCCGTGGGCGACAACCCACGTGCGCGGCGATCCAGGAGCCGCCGCGCGCGCCTTTCCGCCCCCGAGAGCCATCCTTTCCCGCCCGGTGAGGACGCTTTCCTACCCCCGTCGTGTAAGGTTTTGGGCCCTCTGGGCCGAAAGACCCATCCTCCCCTGCGACCCGCTCGGCGGGCCCGCTGAGGGCTCACAGAGCGCATTCCCCGAAACGACCCCACGAGCTACCCATGAAGGGCGTCATCCTGGCCGGCGGACTCGGAACGAGACTGTTCCCGCTGACCAAGATCACCAACAAGCACCTCCTGCCGGTCTACGACCAGCCGATGATCTACTACCCGATCCGGACGTTGGTCAACGCCGGGATCGACGACATCATGATCGTCACGGGGGGCCGCAAGTCCGGCGATTTCCTGTCGTTGCTCGGCAACGGCAAGGACTTCGGGCTCAAGCACCTCAACTACACCTACCAGGAGGGTGAGGGCGGCATCGCGGAGGCCCTGGGCCTGGCGGAGCACTGGGCGAAGGGGGACAGCGTCGCGGTCGTCCTCGGCGACAATTTGATCGAGCGCAACATCCGCACGGCGGTCGACAACTTCCGCCAGCAGCGGAAGGGCGCCAAGATCATGCTCAAGGAAGTGCACGATCCCGAGCGCTTCGGTGTCGCCTACATGGACGGTGACCGCGTCGTGGAGATCATCGAGAAGCCGAAGAACCCCAAGTCCAACAAGGCGGTGATCGGCATCTACATGTATGACGGCCGCGTGTGGGACATCATCAAGACGCTCAAGCCCTCCGACCGGGGCGAGCTCGAGATCACCGACGTCAACAACTGGTACATCCAGGACGGCACGATGACGGCCGAGGTGCTCGAGGGGTGGTGGACCGACGCCGGTACATTCGAGTCGCTGCACGGCGCTGCCAAGCTCGTCGCAGAAGGCGGCGCGAACCGCCTCGACTGAGCCCCTTGGAGCTGAACACCTAGCGTCGTGAACGATCTCAAGCGAGACCAGGCCCCGAAGCCCGAACCGACCCAAGAGCGGGTGCTGGTCACTGGTGGAGCGGGCATGCTCGGCAGCCAGGTGCTGCTTGCGGTGACCGATGGCCTCGAGGTCATCGGGACCGATCTGCGCGAGGCCCACGGCGTCGCCGCGGTCGGCTACGACCTCGCGGACGCCGTTGCGCTCGAGCGACTGCTCGGTGAGTTTGGACCTTTCACTGGCGTGATTCACACGGCTGCGTACACCGCGGTCGACAAGGCGGAGGAAGAGCCCGAGCTCGCCGCTCGCGTCAACGGCGAGGCGTGCCGGGCCCTCGCGAGCGCGTGCGCCGCCCAACGCATTCCGCTCGTGGTCGTCAGCACGGACTTCGTCTTCGACGGCAACGCGCGGACGCCATACGCCGAGGATCACCCGACCAACCCGCTCTCGGTCTACGGCAAGACCAAGCTCGCGGGCGAGATCGCGGCGCGCGAGGCGCACCCCGGCGGAACGCGGATCGTGCGCACCCAGTGGCTCTACGGACCGCGCGGCAAGCACTTCCCACGCACGATGCTGCAGCTCGCCCAGGAGCGCGACCAGCTGCGCGTCGTTTCCGACCAGATCGGCTCGCCGACCTCGACGCTCGAGCTTGCGCCGGCACTGTGGGACGTCCTCCTCGAGGGCGAGGCCGGCGTCTACCACGCGGCTTGCGAGGGATCGTGCTCCTGGTTCGACCTCGCAGTCGCGACGCTCGAGCACTCGGGCACCGAGGGCGTCACCGTCGAGCCGTGCACGACCGAGGAGTTTCCGCGTCCCGCGCATCGCCCGCCGTACAGCGTGCTCGATTGCTCGCGACTCGCGGCCCTGCGGGGTGCGCCGCTCGCGCCTTGGGAGGACGCACTCAAGACCTACCTCGGGACCGATCCATCATGACCACCATTCTTGTGACGGGCGGGGCCGGGTTCATCGGCAGCAACTTCATCCACCTGCTGGTGAAGGACCGCCCAGACGCCCGCATCGTCAACCTCGACGCACTCACCTACGCCGGCAACCTCGAGAACCTCAAGGAGGTCGAGGGCCAGGCGAACTACACGTTCGTCCAGGGCGACGTCGCCAGTCCCGAGGACGTCGCGCGCGCGTTCGACGCGGCGGGGGAGAGTGGCGTCAACCACGTCGTGCACTTCGCAGCCGAGAGCCACGTCGATCGTTCGATCCAGGGCGGGCTGCCCTTCGTAACGGCCAACGTGCTCGGAACCCAGGTCGTGCTCGACGAGGCACGCAAGCGCGGCGTCGAGCGCTTCCTGCACGTTTCGACCGACGAGGTCTACGGCAGCCTCGGGCCGACGGGGTTCTTCACCGAAGAGACGCCGCTCGACCCCAGCTCGCCCTACTCGGCCTCCAAGGCGGGCAGCGACATGCTCGTCCAGGCCGCCTTCAAGACCCACGGCTTCCCGACGCTGATCACGCGCTGCTCGAACAATTACGGGCCGTACCAGTTCCCGGAGAAGCTGATCCCGCTGATGATCGCCAACGCCCGCGAGGACAAGCCCCTGCCGGTCTACGGCGACGGGATGCAGATCCGCGACTGGCTGTACGTGCAGGACCACTGCGAGGCGATCCTGACCGTCCTCGAGAAGGGCGCGCCGGGCGAGGTCTACAACATCGGCGGCCACAACGAGTACCCCAACATCGAGATCGTGAAGGGCATCCTCGGGCACCTGGAGAAGTCCGAGGACCTGATCGAGTACGTCACCGACCGGCCGGGCCACGATCGCCGCTACGCGATCGACGCCTCGAAGATCGAGCGCGAGCTCGGCTGGAAACCCCGCTACACCTTCGAACAGGCCCTGCCCCGCACTCTCGAGTGGTACTTGTCGCAAGATGAATGGCTACAGAGGGTTAGGTCGGGTGCCTATCGCGACTATTATCAACTGCAGTACGGGACCTGACGGGCAAAAGGGGTTGGAGGGGACCCCGGACGCTTCGTCCGCGGCAGCGCCGCGTCAACCTGAGACCCGTTTCTGCCGATCCCTGTAGGATCCCCGCGCCCGCGCCTCACCCAAGGCCGTCCCCACCACCCATGCCCCAGACCCAGAGCCGCTTCCTTCTGCTCGTCCTCCTGTCGGCGCTTTGTGCCTGCAGCTCGGCGCCCGACAAGCGCCTCCTGCAGGAGCTGAACCGCGACGGATTCGGCAAGACCTACTTTGGCCACGCCGAAGAGGAGAACTACATCTCGCTGGGGGATACGGTCCAGATCCTGGATACGCTCCACCCCAAAGACCTGGCGGCGAGTCAGAAGGTCGACATCGACGGGACGATCCTCCTGCCGGAGCTGGGGACCGTCAACGTCGCCGGATACACCCGGAACGACCTCCAGGCGGTTCTGACGGAACGTTACAGCGCATATTACGAGGAGACGGATATCCTCGTTCAGATCACGACCGACGCGAAGAAGTACTTCATCTTCGGGGAGGTCGCCCGCGAGGGCGAACAGCAATTCGAAGGGGACCTCACCGTGTTCGAGGCGGTGATGAAAGCCAAGCCGAAGGACAACACACCGAACCTGGGAAGGGTCAAGCTGATCCGAGCTGATCCGGTGGACCCCTTCGTCATTCAGGTCAACGTGAACGACATCTTGCGCGGTGATTCGACGTTCAACGTCTCCGTCCAAGAGCTCGACATCATCTATGTCCCGCCCACGATGTGGGCGCAGTTCGCGTTCTTCATCGATGACCTTCTGTTCCCGGTGAAGCAGGTGCTGCAGAGCGTTGGTGGCGCGCTCTTCGGAGGCAACAACAACAACAACAACAGGAACCGAACGCGCGGCGTAGGGTTCGGTTTCTAGGAGGACACCATGGCAGTCGAAGTCGAGAGCACTAGCCAAGTCGAGGAGTTCCTACGGGTCCTCAAGAAGCGCGTCTGGTGGATCATCATCCCCTTCGTGCTCATCAGCACCCTCGGTGCCGCGTTCGCGGTCATCGTCCCGAAGAAATACGTGGCGATGACGCGCGTGATGGTGCGCGACGAGGAGGACGGCGAGCAGAGCATGAGCTACGCGGCGCGCCAGTCCCAGGAGGGGAAGGTCGCCAAGCACGTGATTCGCGCTCCGCGCCGGATCCGCGCCGTGCTCGCCGAGCTGCGCTGGCCCGAATGGCTGGAGAAGAACAGTGTCGAGCAGTTCGAGTACCTCGAGGGGATCAGCGAGGCCCTCGAGGTCCAGACTCCGGCGATGTCGGCGGGTTCGCGCCAGCAGGTCGTCGGCATCTACTTCGCGCACACCAACCCGCAGAGCGCGACGCAGTTCGTCCAGCTCCTCTTCGAGAAGTGGAAGACGGAGGTGCTCGAGCGCGGCAAGAACCAGGCGGTCAAGGTCTTCGAGACAGTCAAACAGCAGCGCGCCGAGCTGCAGAAGAGCTTCGACACCCTGACCGAGGAGATCATCAAGCTCCGCACCGACTACGAGATCGCGCCGCCCGAAGCGAACCGCCAGGGCGTCGCAAATCCCTCCGGGCCGACGCTGTGGGACAAGATCGCCCAGGACGAGCTTTCGCGCGTGCAGCTCGAGGACGACATCGAGTCCGCCGAGATCGCCCTCGCGGAGCTGCGCGACGAGCACGCGAAGATGGATGACCAGGTCCTCGACCTGCAGGAGCAGCAGGGCGTCAACTACCAGCGTCAGATCGGTCTCTTCCAGACCGAGATCATGGCTCTGAACCAGGAGCTGCAGCGCGAGGGCTACAAGGTCTTGCACCCGCGCCACAAGCAGATCAAGACGATGATCGAGGCTCTGCAGGAGCAGATCACGTTCTACGAGGCCGCGGAGACCGCGGGCGGCACGCAGCAGAACTTCGTCACCAACTACGACAAGCTCGACCTCGCCGACCAGATCGAGTCCGATCAGAAGGCGATCGGCCGCAAGAAGGGGACCCTCCAGCGGATCGACGATCAGCTCGTCGCCGCGCGCGAGAAGGCCCGGCAGCTCAACGACATCGTCGAGAAGATCTACAAGCTCGCTGACGAGCGCAGCCGCGTCAGCACCGCGCTCGAGAAGCTGGAGAACGAGTACCAATCGCGTCTCGCACACATGGCGGGCCTCGAGAGTGCGTCCTCGAATCCGTTCGAGGTCCTGGAGCCAGTGACGCAGCCCACCAATCCGACCGAACCCAACCCGGTCCTGATCGTGCTGTTCTCGGTCTTCGCCGGATTGGCGCTCGGTCTCGCCCTAGCGGTCATCACCGAGTATTCGCGCAGCTGCTTCCGCTCGGTGCACGACATCACGCGCGTGATGGTCGTCCCGGTCCTCGGGACGGTCAACGGGATCGTGACCAAGGGGCAGGTCCGCAGGCGGATGGCGGCGCGCTTCGTCATGGGCGGTGCGACCCTCGCCTTCGTGTTCGTCGTCGGGTTCGTCACCTGGGCCTGGGCGATGGATCAACGCTTCCTGTCGGCCGGCATGGTCGACACGATCGAGAACGTCCGTGAGGCGTTGAAGTAGGGCGGCGCGGGAGCGGGCTGACCGATGCGCGATCTCATTGTCGCCGGAATCGTCATCGGTTCACTCCCGTCGTGCTATCGGCGGCCCTTCGTCGGGCTGCTCATGTTCTCGGTCCTGGCGTACATGCGCCTGCAGGACCTGGCGTGGGGCTTCGCGCGCTTCGAGCGCTGGTCGTTCTACGTCGCGATCGTGACCTTCGCGGGCTACGTCGCGAACAAGAACAAGAAGCCGCCCGTCATGGAGATGCGGACCCAGATGATGGCGATCCTATGCGTCACCGTCGGGCTCGGACTCTTCTTCGGAAAGGGCGAGACCAAGATCGACTTCGCGCCCTACATCGAGTTCATCAAGATCATCGCGATCGCCGTCTTCACTACGGCGCTGATCCGCACCAAGGAGCACCTGCGGGTGATGGTGTGGGTCATCGCCCTGTGCTTCGGGTTCTACGGGGTCAAGAACGGCATTGCGGCTGTCGTGCGTCTGGGCCGGCTGCACATCATCCGTGGTCCCGGCGGCATGCTCGCCGACAACAACGACTTCGGTCTCGCGATGGTGATGGCGGTGCCGATGCTCCTGCACCTGGGGCTTTCGGAGCGGCGCAAGATCCTGCGGCGCGGCATGCTGGCGATGGTGCCGCTGACGATGATCACCGTGATGGCGACGCACTCACGCGGCGCGTTCCTCGCGATGGTCGTGATGATGTTCGTGCTCATCTGGCGTTCGCGCAGCCGGATGCTGGGCTTCACGATCGCGGGGCTCCTTCTGGCGGCTGGGGTCGCGTTCGCGCCGGCGTCGTACTTCGACCGAATATCGACGTTGAGGGAGGTCGAGGCCGACGGCTCCGCGATGGGGCGCATCGAGGCGTGGAAGGTCGCTGGGCGGATGATCCGTTCGAACCCGGTCTTCGGCGTCGGGTTCAACCGCTTCAAGACGAACTACCTCGACTACGAGCCGAACCCATCGACTGCCCAGCTGCAGGGAGGCGGCACGCGGGTGGCGCACAACAGCTATCTGCAGGTCTGGGCGGAGTGCGGAACGCCAGCGTTCATGCTCTACATGGGCCTCTTGTTCCTATCGTTCTTCGATATATGGAGCTTGCGCCGAGAAGCGAAACGAAGATACCACTCCTCCTGGATCCTCTCCTACTGCACGATGTTCGAGACCGTGCTCTTCACCTTCATGGTGGGCAGCCTGTTCCTCAACCGTGCGCATTTCGACCTGATCTACCACTACGAGGCGATCATCCTCGTGTTCGGTCAGATCGCGCGGTTGGAGATGCGTGACGAGTCGAGCTATCCGCTGCGACCCGGGGCCTCGATGCGCGGGAGCCTCGTCGCGGTCGAACCGCGCGGGTTCAGGCGACGCCCGAGGGGCACGCGCGGCTTCCGCAATACACCGCTGACCGCCTAGCTCCGGCTAGGCAGCACACTCCAGAACCCGCCTTTCCCATGTGTGGCTTCACCGGATACGCCCTCGCGGCGAAGGGGGCGCGGGTCGACGGCGCGCGCCTCGCCGCGATGACCCGTTCGATCGAGCACCGCGGCCCCGATGACGAGGGACTGCTCGAGCGTGCTCCGTTTGCCCTCGGCTTCCGACGCCTGTCGATCATCGACCTCGCCGGCGGCCACCAGCCGATCGAGAACGAGGCGCGCACGATCGCCGTCATGGGCAACGGCGAGATCTACAACTTCAAGGAGCTGCGCGCCGAGCTCGAGAGCAAGGGCTACGTCTTCCGGACGGGCTCGGACATCGAGACGATCCTGCACCTGTACCAGGAGCATGGTGCCGCGCTCACGTCCAAGCTGGTCGGCATGTTCGCCTTCTGCGTCGCGGACTGGCGCGACCCCGGCGAGCCCAAGCTGCTGCTCGGTCGCGACCGTCTCGGCATCAAGCCGATGTACTGGGGCTCGACGGCGGAGGGCGACCTGTACTTCGGCAGCGAGATCAAGACGCTGCTCGCGTCGGGGGCCTTCCCGCGCGAGATGCGGCCCGAGGCGTTGCTCGACTTCCTCGTCCAGAGCTACGTCGGCGGACCCGAGAGCGCGTGGCGCGGCATCCACCGTTTGCCCCCGGCGAGCGTGCTCGAGTGGAGCCCGAATCGGGCCCCGCGCATCACGCGTTACTGGGACTTGCCGACCGACCAGCTGCGCGGTCCGGCGGACGATGCCGAGGTCCTCGAGTGGCTCGACCGTGTCGTCACCGATCGTCTGATGGCGGACGTTCCCCTCGGCGCGTTCCTCTCCGGTGGGATCGACAGCACCGCGGTCGTCGACGCGATGGCGTCGGCCTCGTCCGACCCGGTCGTCCTGTGCTCGGTCGGGTTCCAGGAGAAGAGTCACGACGAGCTCGACATCGCGCGCGCGACGGCGAAGCGTCTCGGAGCCGTTCATCACACCGAGATCCTGACCCCCGATCCGCGGCTCGCGATCGACGTCCTGCCCTGGTTCTACGACGAGCCGCACGCCGACCCCTCGACGGTGCCGACCTATCTCGTCTCGAAGATGGCGCGCGAGCACGTGACGGTCGCGCTGTCCGGCGACGGTGGTGACGAGATCTTCGCGGGCTACCGGCGTTACGTGCACGACGTCGCCGAGAACCGGCTGCGCGGCGCGATGGGGAGCCCGGGACGCGCGCTCGCCGCGGTGGGCGGGCGAATCTACCCCAAGCTCGACTGGGCGCCACGCTTCCTGCGCGCGAAGACTTTCCTCGAGAACGTCGCGAACGACCCGGCCCGGGCCTATTGGAACAGTGTGAGCCAGATGACGCGCGAAGAGGCGACGACGCTGCTCGCGCCCGACGTCGTGCGCGAGCTCGGCGCGTACGATCCGTTCGACGCGTTCGGTGAACACTACGGGCGCCCGAAGATCGACAGCCCGCTGTATCGCGCGCAATACGGCGACTTCCACACGAACTTGCCCGACCGCATCCTCTCGAAGGTCGACCGAGCCTCGATGGCGGTCTCGCTCGAGGTACGCGTGCCGATCCTGGACCACCGCTTCGTCGAGCGCTTCGCGCATCTGGCGGACGGTGAGAAGGTGCAAGGCGGCCGGGGCAAGCACCGGCTACGCGAGGCGCTACGCGCACGCTTACCCGGCGACGTGCTCGACGGCAAGAAGCGCGGCTTCGACACACCGCTCAAGGCCTGGATCCGCGGTCCGCTCGCGGGCGAGGTGCGGGCGGCGATCGAGGGCGTTCCGGCGGATTGGTTCGCCAAGGATGCGCTGCTTGCGCGCCTCGCCGAGCACGAGGCCGGGCGGCGTGACCATGGACGCCTTCTGTGGAGCGTGCTCGTGCTCGAGCACTGGCGCCTGCGGCACGGCGTCACGGGGCTGGCCGGAGTCGGCGCCGCATGAGGGTGTGCGCCGCATGAGGATTACCGTGGTCACTTCGCTCTATCCGAGCCCCCCGCGGCCGCACGAGGGCATCTTCGCGGAACGGCGCTGGCGTGGGATGCGCGCACGCGGCCACACGGTCGAGGTCGTGCACCCGCAGCCGCGCACGCCCGGCCCGTTCGCGCGCGGCGCGTGGGGCGAGATCGCCGCGATGCCGGCGAGCGAGGAGCGATCCGGTATTCCGGTCGTGCGCCCGCGCTACTGGCACGTGCCGCGCCGTGCGCGGGCCAACGCGCGACGCTTCGCGCGCGCCGCGCTCGCCCATGTTGCCGCGCCCGACGTCGTCGTCTGCGACTACGCTTGGCCCGCATCCGCGATCGCGCCGGCCCTCGCGGAACGCGGCGTCCCGTGCGTCGTCGGCGGCCGCGGCAGCGACGTGCTGCAGGTCGCAGGCGAGGCCGGGCTCGCTGAAGAGCTCGCGCACAACCTCGTCTCCGCCGGGCACTGGTGCGCGGTGAGTCAGGATCTGGTCGATGCGATGGATCGTCTCGGGGGCCGCGCCGGGCACGGCGTCCTGGTTCCCAACGGCGTCGCGCTCGAGCTCTTCGAGGTCTCCGGGCGCTCGGAGGCGCGCGAGCGGCTCGGTCTCGATGCGCGCGGCCAAATCGTGCTCGTCGTCGGGCACCTCATCCCACGCAAGGACCCGTTGCTCGCCCTCGCCGCCTTCGCCGCAGGAGCGCCGCCGGACGCGCGGCTCGTCTTCATCGGGCGCGGCGAGCTCGAGGACGAGCTGTGCGCCGCGATCGAAGCGCGCGGTCTCGCGGGCCGCGTCACGCTCGCAGGCGAGCGCGAGCCCGGCGAGCTCGCGGACTGGTACGCGGCCTGCGACCTGCTGCTCTTGACGAGCTCGCGCGAGGGGCGGCCGAACGTCGTGCTCGAGGCGCTCGCCTGCGGGCGAGCCGTGCTCGCGACGGAGGCGGGCGGGACGGCCGAGATCGTGGGCCAAGGGGCGATGCTGGCGCGCGACCGGTCCCCGCAGGCCATCGGGGCCCAGCTCGCCGACCTCCTGAGGGCTCCCCAGGACCCCGTGGAGCTGCGCGCGATGGTCGCGGCTCTCTCGTGGGACAACAGCCTCGCGGCGCTGGAGCGCTGCCTGGAGGGTGCCTGCGCGGCGCGTGGTGGCAGCGGCGGAAACGGAGCCGACGCATGAAGGTCCTCTACCACCACCGCACCCAGGCCGAGGACGGTCAGGCAGTGCACATCCGGTCTCTGATCGAGGCACTGCGGGCGGAGGGGCACACGGTGCGCGAGGTCGCGCTGGTGACCGCGGCGCCCGAGGAGGGGGGGGCTCCAGCGGCTCGCATGAACGGCTCGGCGACCGAGACGCGTGACGCGCGCTGGAGCTGGATCGGCTCGGTTCCGCGCTTCGCGCGCGAGCTCGCCGAGTACGCCTACACCGTGCCAGCGAAGCGCAAGATCACGCGCGCGGCCGCCGAGCTCGACCCGGACTTCCTCTACGAGCGCTACGCGTTCGGCTGCGCCGGCGGCGTGCAAGCGTCGGAGCGGCTCCGGAAGCCGCTCGTCCTAGAGGTCAACTCACCGATGGTCCTGGAGCTGTCGAAGACGCGCGGGCTCTCGTTCCCGCGCTTCGCTCGGCGGCTCGAGACGTCGATCTTCCGCCGGGCGACGCGCGTCTGCGTCGTGACGGGAGTCCTGCGCGACATGCTCGTCGAGATGGGCGTGCCGCGTGAGTCGATCTTCGTCACGCCCAACGGTGTGCACCCCGAGCACTTCGAGGGCGACGACCGCGAGGCCGCGCGGGCCGATCTCGGCGTCGCCGCGGCCGTGGGGCCGGTGCTGGGGTTCGTCGGCTACTACCGCGATTGGCATCGCCTCGACCTGGTCGTCGAGGCGCTCACGGACCCCGCGCTCGAGACCGCGCACCTCGTGCTCGTCGGTGCGGGGCCGGCCGAGACGGAGCTGCGCGAGTGTGCGCAGCGGCTCGGCGTTGCGGCGCGGGTGCACTTTCCGGGCACGCGGCCGCACGCGCGCATTCCCGCGCTCCTGTCGGCGTTCGACCTCGCGCTCGTGCCCGCCATCAACCCCTACGCCTCGCCCTTGAAGCTACACGAGTACATGGCCGCTGGCCTCGCGACGATCGCCCCCGACCAGGCCAACCTGCGCGAGGTCCTGACGGACGGAGCGAACGCGCTGCTGGTTCCGCCCGGCGACGCGGACGCGATGTGCCACGCGCTCGTGCGGCTGGTCGAGGACCCCGCGCTGCGGACGCGTCTCGGCGAGGCGGCGCGGAGCTCGATCCACACGGAGGATCTGACGTGGCGCGGCAACGCGCGACGCGTCGTCGAGGCGATCGAGCCGTTCGTCGGGGTGTCCAAATGACCGAGCGACCGCTGCACGCACTCTCGTTCGACGTCGAGGAGTTCTTCCAGGTCGCGAACCTGAAGGAGCACTTCCCGCCCGACAAGTGGGACGACGTCCCGTCGCGCCTCGACGTCGGCATGGACGCGATCCTCGCGCTGCTCGACGCCCACGGCGCGCGCGCGACGATGTTCTTTCTCGGCTGGATCGCGGAGCGCCACCCAGCGCTGGTGCGGCGCTGCGTCGACGCGGGGCACGAGATCGCGAGCCACGGGTACGAGCACAAGTTCCTCGGCGAGATCGCGACGCCCGAGGCACTCGACCTTGACCTGGCGCGGACCGAAGAGGCTCTGATCGCGGCGGGGGGGCCACGTCCGGTCGGCTTTCGCGCCTCGACGTTCACGCTGACGCGCGACACGTGGTGGGCCTTCGACGTGCTCGTCGCGCGCGGCTACCAGTACGACTCGTCCGTGCACCCGGTTCGGCATCCCACGTACGGCGTGCCGGACTTCGAGCCGACGCCTTCGGTCGTGCACGCTCCGGGCGGAGGCGGCGAGATCGTCGAGTTCCCGGTCGCGACGTACCCGATGATCGGCAAGAACATGCCCGTCGGTGGGGGGGGCTACTTCCGCCTGTTGCCCGGCTGGCTGCACCGCTCGGCGATGCGCGGCCTCGAGCGCAAGGGCCGCCCCGTTGCGCTCTACCTGCACCCGTGGGAGTTCGATCCGGGACAGCCGCGCATGGAGGCACCGTTCCTCAAGCGCTTCCGGCACTACCTGAACCTCGACAAGAGCCTCGGTCGGCTCGAGCGGCTCGTGAAGGAGTTCCGCTTCGGGACGATGCTGGAGGCTCTCGAGGAACGCGGGCTGCTGAGCGGCGCGGCTTCGAAAGTCAGTTGACGAAGGGCACTTCGACGCCGTTCGACGTGTTCGACGTCGGCGTCGGGTTCAGGTCGCGGTACCAGAGCTGGAAGTTCCACGTCTCGCCCGCGTCGATGCGGTGCGGGCCGGGGACGCCGGTGACATCGAACGTGAAGCGTACGTTGCCCTGCGGGTCCGCGAGCACGGTGCCGCCGGGCAGCACGTTCAGTCGGACGATCGGCGCTCCGATGCACAGGTTGCCGTCGCTGCCGCCGAAGAGCGGGACGAAGCCCTGCGTCTCGGACATGATGTAGTAGCCGAACTGACCGGGCGACACGCCACTCGTGATGAGGTTGAAGTCGTTCACCGCGATGCTCGCGCTGCCGAAGGCCGAGCACACCGCGGGGCCGCCCGTCGAATTGTCGTTCGCCATGCAGTAGGCCGTGCCGAGGCCCTCGCACTCGTCCGGGATGCCGTTGCCATTGAAGTCGCCGCTCGTCCCGGAGGCGATGTCGCAGTCGTCGGGGACGCCGTTGACGTTGCAGTCGAGGCTGAAGCCGGAGGCGATGTCGCACTCGTCCGGGATCAGGTTGCCGTTGCAGTCGAAGCTGATGCCGGCCGCGACGTCGCAGTCGTCGGGGATGCCGTTCGTGTTGCAGTCCAGACTGAATCCGGAGGCGATGTCGCACTCGTCGGGGATCGAGTTGCCGTTGCAGTCCTGGCTCGTGCCGGTGCTGAGATCGCACTCGTCGGGGACGCCGTTGCCGTTGCAGTCGAGGCTCGTTCCGGCCGCGAGGTCACAGTCGTCGGGGATGCCGTTGCCGTTGCAGTCGAGCTTGAAGCCGGAGGCGATGTCGCACTCGTCGGGGATCAGGTTGCCGTTGCAGTCCTGGCTCGTGCCGGAGCTGAGGTCGCACTCGTCGGGGACGCCATTGCCGTTGCAGTCGAGGCTGCTCCCCGCCGCGAGGTCGCACTCATCGGGGATGTCGTTCGTGTTGCAGTCGAGGCTGGTGCCGGAGGCGATGTCACAGTCGTCGGGGATGCCGTTGGCGTTGCAGTCGAGGCTGAAGCCGGAGGTGATGTCGCACTCGTCGGGGATCAAGTTGCCGTTGCAGTCCTGGCTCGTGCCGGCGAGGATGTCGCAGTCATCGGGGACGCCGTTGGTATTGCAGTCGAGGCTGAAGCCGGAGGTGATGTCGCACTCGTCGGGGATCAAGTTGCCGTTGCAGTCCTGGCTCGTGCCGGAGCTGATGTCGCACTCGTCCGGGACGCCGTTCGTGTTGCAATCGAGGCTGGTTCCGGCCGCGAGGTCGCAGTCGTCGGGGACGCCGTTGGTGTTGCAGTCAAGGCTGAAGCCCGAGGTGATGTCGCACTCATCGGGAATGCCGTTGCCATTGCAGTCGAGGCTCGTGCCGGAGTCGAAATCACACTCGTCTGGGACGCCGTTGCCGTTGCAGTCTAGGCTGGTGCCAGCCGAGATGTCGCACGCGTCCGGGACGAGGTTCGCGTTGCAGTCGACGCTCGTGCCCGAGTCGATGTCGCAGCTGTCCGGCACACCGTTGAGGTCGCAGTCGCGGGCCGTTCCGGCGGCGATGTCGCACTCGTCGGGCAGGCCGTTGCCGTTGCAGTCGAGGCTGTTGCCCAAAGCGAGGTCGCAGTCGTCGGGGACACCGTTGCCGTTGCAGTCGAGGCTCGTGCCGTTCGCGACGTCGCAGTCGTCGGGGACTCCGTTGCCGTTGCAGTCGAGGCTGGAACCCGAGGCGATGTCGCACTCGTCGGGGATCGTGTTGGCGTTGCAGTCCGAGCTGGAACCCGACGCGAGGTCGCACTCGTCGGGGATCCCGTTCGCGTTGCAGTCGAGGCTCGTCCCGGCTGCGATGTCGCACATGTCCCACACGCCGTTGGCGTTGCAGTCGACGAATCCCTCGCACTCGTCGGGCACGCCGCTGCCGTCGCAGTCCTGGCTGGTGCCGAGGGAGATGTCCTTGGCGTCGTCCACGCAGTTGCCGTTGCAGTCGGGGCCCAGCGAGAGGAGCGTTTGCGCGACCGCGACGGATACAGGTTGGTCGCTCGAGGCCGTCGAGCCGAGCGCCGTCAAGATGCCTGTTTGCGGATCGACCGCGAAGCGCACCGCGTCGTCGCTCGTTTCGCCCAGCGCGAACAGGTAGAGCCCGCTCGGGTCGGCAGCGAGGTCGCGCGGGTTCATTCCGCTCGCGTAGTCGTTCAACGAGGTCATCGCGCCCGTTACGGGGTCGATGAGCACCGCCTTGACGCTCCCCGAGGCCGCGGGCTCGTTGACGGCGATGTATCCGTACTGGCCGCTCGGGTGAACTGCGATCGCGGTGGGACGATCGCCCGTATTGACCGAGCCCGCGATCGCTTCCAGCGCTCCAGTGCTCGAATCGATTGCGAACGGAGCGACGAGGTCGGAGCCGGGCAGCGCGACGTAGAGCCTGTCGCCGAGCGGTGTGACCGACAGCGAGCTCGGCGCGCCGATCGCGGCGACCGAGCCGATCGGTGTCATGTCGCCCCCGCTGAGGGAGAAGGCCATGACGTCATCGCTCGCTGCGTTGGCGACGAACAGGAAGCGCCCGGTCGGCTCGATGGCGAGCGAGGTCGGTGTGTTTCCGCTCAGCTCGACGTCGAGGACGCCCAGTGCCCCGGTCATGGGGTCGATGGAAAACGAGCGCACGCGGCCGCTGAGTTCGGTGGAGAACAGGTGCGCCCCGCGGGCGTCGACGGCGACCGCCGTCGGAGCGAACAAGGGCTGGGAAGAGACGGCAGTCAACGCACCGGTGCTCGCGTCGATGGAGTACCCCGCTAGCTGGTTACCACCGCGCAGGGCCGCGAACAGGAAACGTCCGTGCGGATCGACTGCGACGCTGACCGGTTGCGCGCCGGCGTTGAGCACGACCGAGCCCGTCGACGTCAGGTTGCCCGTCGTGGCGTCGATGCGGTAGGTCGTGATGTCATCCGCGGCCAGATTGGCAACGTAGAGGAACTGGCCGCGCGCCGTCAGGAGATTGAGGCGAGGTGAGAACCTTACGCGCTGCGGTGCGCTGCGGGCGCGCGTCGTGGCGACGCGCAGGGGGGAGCCGTCGGGCATCACGCGGTAGGTGAGCAGCTCGTTCTCGCCTGCGTTGGCGACGAACGCGAAGTCGCTGCCGCCCATGAAGGTGACGTGCTCGGGGGCCGAGCCCGCCTGCGCCGATGCGCCCGCGGTCAGTGCGCCCGTCACGGGGTCGTAGTCGATGCTGGCGACTCGCCCGGCGCCGCGTTCCGCCACGTAGAGCAGCGAGCCGCTCGCGTGGACCGCGATCGAGGAGGGGCTGGCGCCCGTGAACTCGGAGTCGACGACCGTCAAGCTGCCGTCGGTCGGGTGGATGCGCCAGCTGACGACGAACGCGAAGTTCTCGATCGCCATGAGCAGGTGCTCGCCGTCGGGCGGAATGGCGAGGCTCGAGGCGCGGCTGCCGTTGAGTGACCGATCGGGGAGAACAGAGCTCAGCGCGCCGCTCGGCGCGACGTCGAAGTGCGAGATGCTGCGCGCGAGCTCGTTCGAGACGTAGACGAACCGTCCGTGCGGATCGACGCCGATCGCGCCGGGGCCGGACCCCGTGGGGAGCGCCGGGCCGAGTGCGGTCAGGGCACCCGTGCTCGCGTCGATGCCGAAGGCCGCGACGGAGTCCGAGCCGGAGGAGGTGACGTAGACGGTCTTGCCGTCGGGAGCGGCCTCCATCGAGTGCGGACCGATGTCGAGCGGCCGAGAGTCGGCGGCCGAGAGCTCGCCCGTCTGCGGATCGACCGCGAAGCTCACGAGGGCAGGAGGCGACATCTCGTCGCCGAGGCTGGTGACGAGCGCGAAGTCACCGGGTGGGACGACGTGGACGTCCTCGGGGCCGCTGACGCCAGCGAGAGCCTGTTCGAATCCGTTAGCGAGCAAGCGCTCGCCGGCGCAATCGAAACGGTAGATCGAAACCGAATCGTCGCTGGTGTGTGTGGCGTACGCAAACCCCCTATCGGTCGACTGCAGCGCCGCAGAGGGCGCAGTCGTCGCGAACAAGGTGAGTGCGTGGAATCCGAGAATGAGACAAGTATGGCTGGAGAACATCGCGAGTGGAGATTAGGCGCGCGAAGCAAATTGCGCCAGCCGTGCGGCGCGGTTGGTCAGTCAATCCGTGTCGTCGTCAAACTGAGGCCGCCGCGTCAAACCGGTTCCGAGTCCCGTCACGGTCGCGGCGCCGGCCGGCAGGTACCCGGAGAGGAAGTCCTTGACGCGTTCGGTCTGGCGTCCCACCGCGAGCCCGATCTCGCGCCAGGCTTCTCCGAGCGAAGACCCGGGTAGCTCCATCCAACCGACCTTGTGCGCCAAGTAGCCCATGGCGAGGAGCACGATTGCAGCTAGGAGCGTGATCTTGAAGAAGAGCCTCACGCTCGCCCCGACGACGCCGGTTTCGCCGTGTATCCGGTCTTCGGCAAGCGCTCGCCGCGCGAGTGGCCGGTGCACTTCGACGTCATACCTGGTCGGCCGCACTTGGGTGGGTGATCGCCGGATTGTGGGCGCCGCTGGCGGTGCTCGTCCTCGCCTCGGATCAAGGCGCGTGGCTCCTGCGACGCATCTTCGTCCTGCCTGGACTTCCGCCGGCGACAGCGCTCGGTACGAAGACGTCGGACTGGCGCCTCGCGCTCCTCCTCACCCTGCTGCAGGTCGCCGTCCTCACCGGCTTGACGCACTTTCGACGGCAGACTGGTGCCGCGCTGAGCTTGGCGGTCGGAACGCTCGTCGCTTTCTGGCTCCACGCCGTCTCGCGGATGTGATCCGCGCGCTGCTATTGGCTCTTGTCGAGCGGGGCCGCCTGCGCGACGACCGCCTCCATCGCGCGCAGGAAGTCGTCGGCGTAAGGGTCGACGATCGCGTGCGGCCGGATCTCGTCGAAGAGCTCCTCGAGCCGCGTCAAGTCCTCGGCGCGGCGCCGCGCGATGAGCGCCGCCGTGTAGGTGCGGCCGAGCTCGAACGTGTCGATCGCGGAGGCCGATTCCTTGCGCGCGGTCCAGAGCCGTTCGAGGATCGAGATCGCCTCGCGCAGGTTCGGGTTACGGTCGTGCAGGATCGCCTTCGCGCGCGTGTAGTGGGCCGTGACCGGGACGCGCTCTCCTGACGCGGCGCTGACCGCGTCGAGGTGCTTTTTGACGTCCGAAAGGCTCGCACCCGAGTCGGCGAGCAGGCGTGCGTACGCCAGGTGCGCCGTCGCGTCATCCGAGGTCGCGACGATCGCCTCGTAGAGCTGCAGGGCGCTCTCGCGGTCGCCGCGGACCTCGGTCGTGCGTGCGAGCAGGAGCCAGAGATCGACGTCGCCGGGGGAGTGCCGCAGGTCCTCGCGGATCAACTCTTCGGCGAGCCCCGGCGCGAACTCGAGCAGGTAGGCGATCCAGGTGTCCGCCGCGCCTGGCCGTAGAGCGTTGAGGGCAGCGTCGTCGGTACGCTCGCGCAGCTTGCTGAGGTTGAACTCGGCCCGGGTCACGAACAGGTCGGGGTTGCGCGGATCGCTCGCCACCTCGACGCGCGTGCGCTCGAGGGGAATGAGCGGGTCGTGGGGGAAGCGCCCCTCGAGGCGGTCGAGGTACGCGTTGATGCGCTCGGGCGACAGTCGCTGTCCGGGCTTGGCGTTGGTGCGCCCGGCGCGCTGCAGGATGTCGAGGAACTCCTTGACGAGCGGGCTGTCGGAGGCGGGCTCCAGGTCTTCGCAGGCACGGTCGTACTCGACGACGGCGCGCTTGTAGTTGCCCTCGAGCGAGTAGAGGCGCCCGAGGAGCGCGCGGCCCGCGTTGGTCGAACCCTCGGCCTGATCGAGGGCGCGCTGGATGCGGTCCGCCGCGCGTGCGTAGTCGCCATCGAGCACGAGCTCGGACGCGGCGTCGATCGCGATCTGCAGCGGCTCGTCCTGGAAGACGCGGCCGAGTGAGCGCAGGCGCTTGACGCGCGTCGCCAGGATGCGTCCGTGGTAGGGGTTCTCGGGGTACTCCTCGTAGAGAACCTCGAGGAGCGTATCCCAGGCCGGGCCGAAGTCCGGCTGGCGCTCGGCGAGGCGCTCGAGCCCGTTGAGCGCGGCGTCGTTCTTTCCGAGAACGCGGTAGAGGCGCGTCGACAGGTACGCGGGCCAGATCATCCCGCCCTTCTCCTGGAACAGCCGGAAGACCCGTGGCGTGGCCCAGATCGACCATCCTCCGTGGTCGATGGCGAGCAAGAGCATCAGTGCCTCGCGTGGATCGCGGTTCACGCCGGTTCCTCCGCGCAGGAGCGCGCGCGTGTCCTGCTTGGCGAGCTTGCCGAAGTAGGCCGACGGGACGATGTCGGCATCGACGAGCAGTCGCGCGCCCGAGTGCACGATCATCCACTCCGGGGAGTACGGATTCTCGCGACGGCCAGTCTCCGCCATCTGGTTGCCGGCCTCGAGGCGCTCCTCGAAGAGCGCCAGGATCGCGTCCTGCAGCGGCGTCGGCGTGAAGTCGGTCGCACGCAGCTCGGTGACGAGCGCCGGTAGGCGCGTCCAGTCGTGGTCCTCGACCGCGAAGAAGATGCGCACGAGCTCGAGGCTGCCATCGGCGTAGAAAGGCTCGGCGCGTTCCAGCGCGTCCAGCGCCCCCGACCGATCCCCGGTCAGTGCGCACTGCAGCGCCATGCGAACGAGGACGTCGCTGCCGCGCGACTGCACGTCGCCGTCGAGACGCTCGAGCAATCGCCCGGCATCCTCGTAGCGGCTCCCGAGCAGGAGCTGGTCGGTGACGGCGAGCAGGACCTCGCGATCGGGATCGCTTGTGGCGACGAGACGGCCGACGAGCGCTTGCACCTCGTCGTTCTCGCCCGCGCCGAGGCGCGCTTCGATCAACGTCTCGATGAGACGCCCGTCGAGGCGACCGAGCTCGATGCCGCTCAACTGCGCGGAGGCTTCCTCGAAGCGGCCGAGCTGGATGAGGGCGTCGCCACGCAGCAGCTGCTGGTCGATGTCGTCGGCGGGTGCGTCCGCCATCGAAAGGGCTCGCCATGCCCGTTCGGGCGCACCGTTGTCGAGCAGGAAGCGCGCCACGTAGGAGCGCCCCAGCCCGATCGGGTCCGCCCGGATCGCACGCAGGATCTGGTCCTCGGTGAAGTCCTCGGGCTCGAGTTGCGCGATGTAGCCGCGGGTCGTCTCGTCGGCGCCGACGAGGGCGAGGCGCTCGATGATGTGCTCGATCGCTTGACGCGACTGGCCGCGCGCGATCAGTGACTTCGTCAACGTGTCGATAACCGGCAGCAGGTCGGGGTAGTTGAGCAGCAGCTCGCGCGTGACGCGGATCGCGGACAGGTAGGCGCCGTTCTCGTAGTGGCGTTCGGCGATCCGGTACAGCGTGTAGGGACCGACGTCCGCCGAGGGGAACGCGGCGTCGCGCATGCGGACGCGCGTGTACAGCTTGTCGAAGTCCTGCTGCTCGGACAGCAGCGAGGCCTCGCCCAGCTCGACCCACGTGTCGTACAGCTCCGCGGTGCGCTCGGGCAGCATCGCCATCCCGATCGTCCAGCGCTCCTCGGGGATGCGGTAGCCGGAGTTCGCGTGTTCGCGCTGCAGCTCGACGACGCGCAGGTACGCCTCGCCGTCGGTCCACGGGAACTCGAGGATGGCCTGGATGAGCAGCTCGAGCTCGCGTTCGGTGTCGCTCTGCGCCCCGCGCGCGCGCGCCATCGAGAACCAGGCCTCGGCGTTGGCGCCCGGGTACGGCTCGGGTGCATCGCTCTTGAGGTATTCGGACAGCTGGACCTGCGCGCGACCGTAGCGCTCGAAGCGGTCCTGATCGGTCAGGCCCGTGCCGTTGATGGCCTGGTGGTAGGCCATCTTGCCGAGGTAGAAGTAGGCCGGGCCCTGGATCGTCGGCGAGCCGATCGTGCGCAGGAAGTGGGCGGCCTGGCCCATTCGTCCCCAGCGATTCCTGTCGGCGAGGATGCGCATCGCGGTCTGGGCCAGCGGGATCGGCGCGCCGTCGCGACGGTACTCCCAGTCGGCCGCGAGGTTCGCCGCACGGTCGCCGTGACCCTGCCTCTCGTGCACGAGGATCAGGCTGCGGCGGAAGAAGGGGTCGGAGTAGACCACCGGGAGCGCGAGCGCCGCCTCGCCGAAGTCACCCGCGAGACCACCGCGCCCCGCGTCCATCAAGAGCTCGACGTACTCCCGCGCGCCGGTCGCGTCGACCTCGTGCGTGAAGGCGTGCGCGTAGGACGCGCGCGCACCCGAGAGCACGCTGCTCGCCTTGTCCGCGAGGTTCAGGACTTGCTGGAGCGGCTGCTTGTTGCGAGGCAGGAAGATCTCGCGCAGCGCGTGCGCGGCCGGAATGCGGGCCGGGTCGCCCGCCTCTCGGGCTCCGAGCTCGTTCAAGATCTCGATCGCCCGGTTGGCATCGTCGGCGATGAGGAACTGGCGCGCGATGTCCGCGGCCTCGTCGATTGTCTGCTTGCCCTCCACCACTTCGAGGCGACCGCGCAGGCGCCAGGCCGGCCCGAAGGTCGGCGCGTCGTCGAGGATGCGGGTCACGCGTCCGCGCGCGGCCTGCGTCTGCCCTTCCAGTGACTGCAGGTTTGCGATCTCGAGCTTGAGGTCGAGCGACTCGGGCTCGTAGACGGCGACGATCTGCTCGAGTGCCTCGCGCGCGTCGGCGTACGCGCCGAGCTCGCGGTAGATGTCAGCCTGCAGCCCGAGGACCTCGGTCGCGAGTTCCTCGTCCTGGCGCACGCTCTCGTGCAGCAGCGTGCGGTCGAGCTCGCGCAGGGCCTGCAGCTGGTCGTAGCCGGGGATGCTCATCTCGCCGCGGACCTTCGCTACGGTCCGCCTCGGCGTGATGTTGTCGGTGCTGAGCATCGCCCGGCCCCCGAACGTCGCTACTCCGGTCAGGGTCAAGAGCCCCGTCGCCGTGATCCACTTCATCGCATGTGCCTCTGATTCACTCCGAAGAGGTTAGCGGTCCTGGGCCTGGAAGGTGAGATCCATGAGCTCGTACTTACGCATCTTGTTGAACAGGGTCGTGCGGTTGATCTGGAGCATCTCAGCGGTCTCCTGGCGACTGCCCCGGCACAGCTCGAGGGCGCGGCGGATGATCTGTCGCTCCGGGCCCTCCAGCGCGTCTTTCAACGACGGGAGGCGCTCGAGGTTCCGCAGCCCCAGCGCGAGCGAGGCTTCGAGGCCCTCGATCCCCGCGGCGGGCGTCGCGGCGAGTATTTCCGGGCCCAGGTCGGCCGGGATCAGCTCGCGGCCCTGGCACAGCAGCACGGCGCGCTCGAGCACGTTCTCGAGCTGGCGGACGTTGCCGGGCCAGCGCTGGGCGGCGAGCAGCGTCAGGCAGTCGGGGTGGACGCGGTCGACGAGCTTGTCGTACTCGGCGGCGTGGCGCGCGACGAAGTGCTCGATGAGGAGCGCCAGGTCGCCGAGCCGGTCGCGCAGGGCCGGGAGTTTGAGCGTGACGACGTTCAGGCGCCAGTAGAGGTCCTCGCGGAACCTGCCCGCGTCGATCTCCTGCACGAGGTCGGCGTTCGAGGCCGTGACGATGCGCACGTCGACGCGGCGCGTATTCGACTCACCGACGCGCTCGAACGCGCGCTCCTGGATGACGCGCAAGAGCTTGACCTGCAGGTCCAGCGTTGCGCTGTTGATCTCGTCGAGAAAGAGCGTGCCGCCATCGGCCTTCTCGAATCGCCCGACCTTGTCCTTGATGGCACCGGTGAACGAGCCCTTGGCGTGTCCGAACAACTCGCTCTCGAGCAGCGAGCCCGGGAGCGCCCCGCAGTTGACTACGACGAACGGGCCGCCCTGGCGCGTGGAGTGCTCGTGCAGCGCGTGCGCCAGCATGGTCTTGCCGGTGCCCGTCTCACCCAGGATCAGGACGTTGGCGCGCGTGTCGGCGACGGTCTCGACCGTCTCGAGCACGGCGCGCAACGCCGCGTCGCGGGTGACGATCGAACCGAGCGCGAAGCGGGCCGCGAGGCGATCGCGCAGCTGTCGGTTCTCCTCGGCGAGGTCGCGGCGCTCGAGGCTGCGCCCGATCGCGAGGCGCAGCGCGTCCTCGGTCGCGGGCAGCGGGACCGTACCGTCGACGAGGTCGCGGTGACGCTCGAGCGTGGGTTCCCACCCGCGATCCTCGAGCATCAGGATTCCCGGCCGGTAGTCGAGCCGCTCGAGCTGTTCGCGCAGCCGGCCATCGATCGCGTGGGGCGCGGCGATGAGCATATCCCACGTCGTCGCCACGAGCGGCGTGTCGGCGTCGTCGCCGCCGCGCCGCGCCTGCGCGCTGCAGCCCAGGCGCGAGAGCGTCGTCGCGAGCGCTCGGGCCGCCACGAGGTCGGGGTCGAGCACGAGCGCGCTGCGTCCCGACCAGGGACCGTCACCGGAGTCGCGCCGCGGCCAGGGCCGCTGCACGAGCGGCTGATCGGGTGAGGACATGTCGAGTTTTTTCGACGCGGAGGGCCCCGGAGCTGATGGGGGAATCCACGTCGGCGCGCAGTGGTGGGCGCGCGTGCCTCGTTTCGAGGCGCGGGCGAGCCCGGCGATCAGCCGAAGGGGCCCCCCGATTCGACGGGGGGCGGCGGCTCGCCGTCGTGCCCGTTGCGTTCGGGGGAGGGCTCGCTCCTGCAGTGGGGCAGCGAGGCGATCCACACCAGGCGCGCTTCCTCCTCGTGCGTGAGCTCGAACTCCCCACCCTGCCCGCGCACGATCCCGGCTGCGGCCGCCAGGGCGTTGGGGCCGATCGTCGGGAGCTCGCGCTTGAGGGCGTAGGGGCGCAGGATCTCGAGCGGGGCCATGCCCGCGAGGGGACCGGCGGGAAAGCTGACGCGGACGACGACGCGTGGGCCGTTGGACGGATCGACGCCCGTGTCGGCCGAGACGCGCACGGTGTCGTCCGCGTCGGCGCATTCGGCGGCGACCTGCAGCAGTGCATCGAAGGCTTGGACGAGCAGCGACTTGTCGGAGCGCACCGCCGCGTCCTGCGTGCCGCGGAACAGGAATCGGGGGAGCTCTTGTCCCGACCCCGCCAGCGTCCCGAGCATCTCCTCCAACAGGATCGCGACGTCGAATTCCTGCGTGCCCCGCGCCGGCGGCGACACGAGGTAACCGAGCGTGCGCGTGAACTGCTGGAGCCGGGCGACCTCGCCGTCGAGGCGCGCGAGCTCGGAGGCCTCGCTGGGGGCGTCACCCGCGGCTCGCGCGGCGCCGACGGTGAGGCGCAGGCGCTGGACGATGTCGGCCAGATCCGCGACCTGCTCGCGGTAGAAGGACGGCAGGCGCTCGGTGGCGACCGCGGCCTCGGCCGCACGGGTCACGGCTTCGATCGCGGGCTGGGGGGCGTACGTGGGAACCGGGGAATCCGGCGCGTCGGCGTCGGGTTCGGGTCCACCGAGAGGCTCGGAGGCCAGGATGTCGGCGATCGCGGCCATCTCCGGGTCGTCGTGGAGGCGCGGGATATTTGGAGCGGGCTCGTTCCAGGTCACGGGTGCTTGCTCGCCCGCGTCCGCGGCGCCGTCCGGCTCACCGTCGCCGTCGCTGTCGTCCCAGCGCGCGTCCCACTCGGCGTCGGCTGCAGGCTCGTCGACGACCTCGAGCTCCGCGAGCTCCTCGTCGTCCTCGACGATCTCGATGTCGAGCTCATCCTCGAACTCGATCGGGTCGACGAACGCCGTGAGCTGGTCGACGTCCAGCGGCCAGGGTACCCAGCGCACCGAGGGGTGCGTCGCGAGGCGCCGGACGGCCGGCGTCTCCGACGACGCGCCCGTGAGCCAGAGGTCGAACTGGGGGTAGTGGTCGAGGAACCGGCGCACGAGCCCGAGGTCCTCGGGCGCGATCTCGTCGGCGTCCAGGATCGCCCGGCCCAGGGGCTCGTCCACGGAGGTGAGGTCCCAGAGGTCGCGCAGGGCGCGGACCTCGGGGGCCGCGTTGCCCGCGAGCTTGCGGCCGAGGGCGGGGAGCAACGCGGCCACCGGCCCCAGCCGTAGGCTCGGTCCGACCAGGATGACGAAGCGATCGCCTGCGAACTCGTCCATGGATTCCGATAGTAGCCGCCTGCCTGCCCCGAACAAAGGGGCCCAGCGGGCGGAATGACCGTCATTGCGGGCGAATCGGCGGGCGATCCGGCCATCCCTGGCCGTGGCTCGGCCCCCGGGGGCCCCGTGCGCGCCGAGAGGCGCGGCCGACAACTCGCGGGTGGCGGCGGGCTTCACCTTGAGCAACCCTGGCTCTTTGGGCGATGAGGGAGCGGAGGACCCTCGAATCCCGGCGGATTCTGGTGGCTTCTCCGAGCTGGACGCAGAATCTCCGCCCCATGTCCTCCGATCCGCGATCGGTGCCGGCGTCCGCCGCCGGCACGCAGCCCGCCGTGGCCCCCGGTCTCGGACCGCCGGAGATCTCGATCGTCGTGCCCGTCTACAACGAGGAAGAGAGCTTGCCCCAGCTGCACGCCGAGATCGCCCAGCACGTGGGGGGGATGAACCGGCCGTGGCGGGTCATCTACGTCGACGACCATTCGACCGACCGCTCCCTCGAGGTGCTGCTCAGTCTGCGCGGCGACGATCCCCACGTGCGCGTCGTCCACTTCCGCCGCAACTTCGGTCAGACGGCCGCGATGTCCGCGGGGTTCGAGCACAGCCGCGGCCGGGTCGTGATCACGCTCGACGCGGACCTGCAGAACGACCCGGCCGATATCCCGCGGCTGGTCGAGGAGCTCGAGCGCGGGTACGACATCGTCGTCGGCTGGCGCAAGGACCGCCACGACGGGTTCTTGTTGCGCCGCCTGCCGTCGCGGATCGCGAATCGGCTGATCGTGCGTGTGACGGGCGCCGACGTGCACGACACGGGCTGCACGCTCAAGGCGTACCGCCGCGAGCTCGTCGAGAACCTGCCGATCTACGCCGAACAACACCGCTTCCTGCCGGTGCTCTCGCTCGCCAGCGGCGCGCGCATGAGCGAGGTCGTCGTCAACCACCGTCCGCGCATCTACGGCGTCAGCAAGTACGGTCTCGGCCGCGCCGTCCGTGTCCTCCTGGACCTGCTGACGGTCAAGATGCTGAGCTCCTTCTCGCGCAGCCCGCTGCAGTACTTCGCCTTGCTCGCCATGCCCTTCGCGGCCCTGACCGCGTTCTTCCTCGCCGTCGGCATCGCCAACTACGGTGAGATCTCGTTCGACAACAAGTGGGGCCAGTCGGTTCTCTTGACGTTCATGTTGTTCTCGATGGCGTGCATCTACTTCCTGCTCCTCGGGCTCCTCGCCGAGCTCGTGGTCAAGGTCAGTGGTCTGCATGGTCGCAAGTCGTTCGATCCCCTGTCCGCCGGGGGCGAGGGATGAGCTCACCCGCGACGACCCCCCCGCCCGCGGAGGAGCCCGTGCCCGCCGAGCAGCCGTCCGCGCCGGTCTCCCGCGAGGTGGGGGACTCCTTGGACCCGGAGAGCGAGGCTGGTACGGAGACCGGAGCCGCGCCCGAGCGAGCGACCGTCGACGTCAGCATCGTCGTCCCCATCCAGCACCCCGACGCCGAAGTGCGTGAGGTCGTGACCGCCCTCGGCGGTCAGTTCGACCGCCTCGGCCTGAGCTGGGAGTGCCTGCTCGTGTACGACGGCATCAAGGGTGACATCTGGGAGATCGGTCTCTCGCTGCAGGAGTCGAGCAAGCAACAGGTGCGCACGATCGCGCTGCACAAGCCCTTCGGCGAGTCGGTCTGTCTGTCGAGTGCGTTCGACCACACGCGCGGCGCCGCGATCCTGACCTCTCCCGAGTACGTACAGATCGACCCGCACGAGATCGAGCAGCTGATGGCCTCGATCGAGTCGGGCGCGGACGTCGCGACCTCGTGGCGCCATCCACGCGTCGACGCTGCCCTGAATCGCGTGCAGTCGGCGAGCTTCAACCGCGTGATGCGCGGGCTCGTCGGAGCGTCTTTCCACGACCTCAATTGCTCACTGCGCGTGATGCGGCGCGAGGTGCTCGAGGAGCTGACGGTCTACGGCAACATGTACCGCTACTTGCCGGTGATCGCGCACACGCAGGGGTTCCGCGTCGACGAGGTGCAGGTGCGGCACCTGAAGGAACGCGGCGGGTCCGGGTTGTTCGGGCCGGGCGTCTACGGGCGTCGTCTGCTCGACGTCTTGGGCGTCGTGTTCCTGACCAAGTTCACCCACAAGCCGCTGCGCTTCTTCGGAGCGTTGGGAGGCTTGTCGATGATCCTCGGGCTGCTGATTGCCGGCGGGCTCGCCGTTCAGCACTTGTTGAATCCGAGCCTCGAGCTGTTCAGCCGGCCCCTGTTCCTCCTGGGCGTGCTGTTCGTGGTCCTGGGGATCCAGATCGTCGGCTTCGGATTGGTGGGGGAGATCATCATCTTCACGCAGGCGCGGCACGTGCGCGAGTACCGGATCGAGCGAATCTACGAATGACCCTGGCGATGCCTGACCAAGACGCGGACACGACGGCGCACGACACCGCCGAGCAGCCTGCGCGCGACGACACACCGATCACGATTCGCCCCGCGACGACCGCGGACGACGAAGCGCGCGATGCCTTCGTCCGCGGCGCCGAGCGCGGCACGTTTTTCCACCTGTCCGGTTGGCGGCGCACGGTCGAGCGCGTCATGCGCCACCGCGGATGCGACCTCTTGGCGCTGCGAGGCGACGAGGTCGTCGGCGTCCTGCCGTTGATGGAGTGTCGCGGCCTGCGCGGCGGGCGCAGCCTGATCTCGATCCCCTACGCGGTCTACGGCGGTGCGGCCGGCACGAGTCGCGAGGTCGAGCACGCGCTCTTCGCCGAGGCCGAGCGCCTGGCGGTCGCGCAGAACGTCGGTCGGCTGGAGCTGCGTTGCCTCGACGACCCCGAGCTCGATCTGCCGGGCTCCGAGCTCTACGCGACGTTCATCCGCGAGCTGCCCGAGAAGCCGGAGGACGTACTCGCGAAGATGCCCAAGAAGGCGCGCGCCGAGGCACGCAAGGCGCGCAAGAAGCACGACCTCGAGCTCTCCGAGGGCGACTGGTACGTCGAGGACTTGATCCGCCTGTTCCACCGCAACAAGCGCAGCCTGGGTTCCCCCGCTCTACCCGCGGCGATGTTCAAGACGTTGATGGAGGAGTTCCCCGGCGAGTTCGTCGTGCACCTGGTGCGGCGCGGCTCCGAGCCGCTCGCGGCGGTGATGTCGTTCCTCTTCCGTGACCAGGTCCTCGCCTACTACTCCGGCACCGGCGAGGGCGTCGATCGTGCGTTCAGCGCCAGCAACTTCATGTACCTCTCGCTGCAGGAGTGGTGCATCGAACACGGCTACCGCATCTTCGACTTCGGCCGGAGCCGCAAGGACTCGGGCGCCCACTCGTTCAAGACGCACCAGGGCTTCGAGCCGCGCGATCTGCACTACCGCTACCGGCTGGTGAAGGACGACGCCCCACCGAGCCTGAACCCCTCGAACCCCAAGACGAAGGTCCTGCAGGACACGTGGCGACGACTGCCGCTGTGGATGACGAGCCGCCTGTCGACGCGGGCTTCGCGCTACCTGCCGTGAGCAGAGCCTGATCAGGTCAGCCCCGAGGCGTCCCGCGGCGCGGCGCCGTTGTGCTGGGCGGCAGGTGCGCGCAGCTCTCGGCCGTGGCGCTCGATCTCCTGAACGAGCAGTCGGAAGTCCTCCGCCTGGCTACGGTGGTTGGTGACCGCCACGCGGATCACGACCCGCTCGTGCAGCCTCGTGTGCGAGGCGAAGACTCGGCCGCCCTCCTGGATGCGCGCGACGATCGCGAGGTTGCACTCGTCGAGCGCGCGCGGCGAGAGGCCGGCCTCGACGAACCGGAAGCAGACGATGTTGAGGGCGACAGGGGCTGCGAGCTCCAGGTTCGGGAGTGCTCGGATCGCCCGCTCCAGATCGTGGGCCTGGCCGATGTTCTGGCGGACCTGATCCTCGAAGCGCCGTACGCCGTGCTCCTTCAGGCACATCCAGACCTTCAAGGCACGGAAGCGGCGGCTGAGCTCGATGCCGTAGTCCGGGAAGCGCGTCGCGTGCCCGTTGCCGCCGGCTGGTGATGCGGACAGGTAGCTCGGCGTGACCGCGAACGTCGCGCGGTGCGCGGCGGCGTCGCGCACGAACACACAGCCGACGTCGTACGGCAGGTACATCCACTTGTGAAGGTCGAAGGCGAGTGAGTCAGCGCGCTGCAGCGGGCCGAGCACGCCGCGCATCTCCGGACAGAGCCAGGCGAGCGCTCCGAACGCACCGTCGAGGTGGAGCCACAGCTCGCTTCTCGAGCAGAGGTTCGCGAGCGCGTGCAGGTCGTCGACGGCGCCGGTGTTGACGGTGCCGACGTTGCCGACCACGCAGAAGGGCCGCAGGCCAGCGGAGCGATCGGTCGCGATCGCCCGTTCGAGCTGCGCGACGTCGACGCGGAAGTCTGCGTCGGTCGGAACGAGGCGCAGTGCATCCGCGCCGAGCCCGAGGAGCTCCGCGGCCTTCTGCAGCGAGCTGTGGGTTTCGAGCGAGCCGTAGAGCACCAGCCGTGCATTCGAGCCCGCCAGGCCGTGGCGGCGCACGTCGAAGTCCGCCCGCGCGTCGCGTGCGACGGCGAGTGCGATGATGTTGGACATCGACGAGCCGCTGGTCAGCACGGCGCTGAAGGCGGCGGGGAAGCCGAGCATCGACTTCAGCCAACCCAGCACCTGTTCTTCGACCAGGTTCGCGGCGCTCTCGAACGAGGCGACGCTGGGGTTCATCGCCGACGCCAGGAGGTCGGCGAGTGCGCCGAGCGGCAGGCCCGTTCCGTTCACCCAGCCCCAGTAGCGCGGATGGTTGTTGCCGCGCGGGTACGGTGCGACGTGCTCGCGGAACTGCTCGTAGGCGGCGGTCGCCCCCTCGGGTTCCAGCGGCACCTCCGCGCGGAGATGGTCGCGCGCGCTCTGGGGAACGGGGCGCCAGACCGGTTGCTCGCGCAGCGTACGCATATCACGCAAGATGTCGTCGACCATGCGGTGGCCGAGCGCTCTCAGCTCGTTCCAGTCATCCGGGTCGAGCGTGTGTTCCACGTGCCCGCCCTCGGCCGGTTCGCTCAAAGCTCTCCCTCCCCCTCTCCCTTCCTTCGCGCCGTCTCGGCGATGCCGGTGACCCATGACATTCCGCCCAGGATCCCGCTCATGTTCTCGGGCGTGAGCAGGGCCGGGTTGAGGGTGCTCCAAGCTTCTTGGACGTCGTCGGCGTAGCGCCGAAAGGCCGCCGCGACGCGCTCGCATGCCTCGCCGCCACCGAAGGCCTCCCGCACGCGGTGCATGTACTCCGCGAAATCGGTCGCGGCGCGCGCCGAGACGTCGTGTCCCTCGAAGCCTTCGCGGAGCGTCGCCTGGTAGCGCTCGAATGCCTCGGCGACGGACTGCTGCGCCTGCGGCGACGGCCACGTCCGCTGCAGCTCCGTTTGGAACCTCGTGATCGCAGCCACGAACTTGGAGCCGTCACCGCGGCGCTCGTTCGGTGTGTGGGAAGTCGGGTCGTCACTGCGCATTTTGTCGCTCCTGGACTGCGTTGTGTACGCGCTCTCGCCGCCACGGGCACTCGAGAGGAGCGCCCCGAAACCTTCGCGCTGGGCCAGCTCCACGAGCCAGGCTTCGATCCCGGCCGTGTCCTGACGCGCTGCCGCCGCCGCGTCCGCGACGTCGGTGCATGCGCCGCCCGCGACCCGCAGCCAGGGGCGCATCACGCCGGAGGAGTCGGCGCGCTGGATCACGAACCCACGGAATCCGAGCTGCGGCGCCGCTACCGGGCTCGGCTGCGGCTCGCGCGGGAGCTCGTTCAGCTTGGCTCGCAACTCCGCGACCGCGGCGGCTCCCAGCGTCCATCCGGGGTTCGGACGGCCGCTGAAGACGTCGATCTCCACGCGCGTGAGCGGTTCGGTTGCCATCGGTTCGAGCTAGTGGTGTGTGTCAGAAGTTCGGGTCATTTGTCCGAACCGGTTTCGTGGGGTGGCTAGGCGCCGGGTCCCGGGCGTAGCCTCTGTGCTCCTCACGCCAGAGACAGATACTGTCTTGGGCAACGACGCCACCGCGCGAAACCGGCCGGACAAAAGAGCCGAACTTCTGACACACAGCATTAGAGGACCCACATGTCGAGCGGGGCGTAGAAGTAGCCGCAGAAGACGGTGTACGGTGCGCGGTGACTCGACTCGGGCGTGAGCCCACCGCCGATGATTCGGCCCGAGTTGTCGCGCTGCGTCGCCGGAGACCAGCCGACCTTCTGGGCCCAGACGTTGTTCGGGTGCAGGCGCCACCAGTGGAAGTCGAAGCCAGGCCAGATCGCGAGGGCCAGCGTGCGCAAGGTGGCGTCGCACGCCGGGCGGCAGCCGTCGGCTGCCGCCGCGCGCACCACCGCGTCGCAGTCGAACGAGGTGTAGATGCGGCCCGAGCGACGCCCGGGCTGGGCGAGCGTGTTGGACGCGAAGTTGGCCGCGTAGTTGTAGCAGTTGTTGTAGGGCCGCACGGTCGACCTGTTCCAGAACCCCAGCCGCAGCGGGGTGAGGAACGGTTCGCAGGCGGGCGCCGTCAGGGCGGGTCCGTCGGCGAGGTCGAGAGCCTCCGCGGAGGGCGCACTCGCCGTTCGCGCGGTGGGCGCGACCATCTCGTCGACCGTGTGGCAGAGATCGTCCGCGACCGCGCCCTTCGACGTCTCGAGGAACCAGCGCACCGCGCTCGCGACGTCGGCGGGACCGCGCGCTGGTCGGACGGCGGCCGGCGGCCCACCTGCGGTGGTGGCCGTGGTGGCCGTCGTGGCCGTGGCTGTGGAAATACCGCTGCTACCGTCGGAGCTGATGGAGAAGCGCTGCGGCAGGCCCGCCCGCCGGGCCAGATCGTCCTCGCCGGAATCGACGACGAGCCCGCGGAAACCGAGGCACTCCGCCCGATCGTGGGGCTCGCACAGCTGCTGTCCGGCGACGCGGTCGACGAGCTGCCGGCACTCGCCGGAGGTGAGGGTCCAGCTCGGGTTGGGCCGACCGGAGAAGACGTCCAGCGTCACGCGCATGGCTCGCTCCTCATGCTCGGCCTCCGTTCCCATCCGGACTCGCGTCCTCGCGCAGCTCGGCCTCCACTTGCTCGTCGCTCAGCGCGAGGATTTCGAGCAGGACGTCCGCCGTGGCTTCGATGCGCGCACAGGCCTCGCCGCCGGCCTGCAGCGCGCCGGCGATCCCCTCGACCGTCGGGGCCTCGAACAGCGTGCGCAGCGGCAGCTCGACCTGGAACAGCTCGCGCAGCCGCGCGACGGCGCGCGTGGCGAGTAGGGAGTCGCCGCCGAGCTTGGCGAAGAAATCGTCGCGGACACCGATCCGTCCGTCCCTGAGGATCTCGGCGAAGACGCGGGCGATGACGTCTTCGAGCGCCGTGCGCGGCGCGAGCGACTCCGACCTATCCGGTTCTCGCGCCCGCGCGAGCTCCGCCAAGGCCTGGACGTCGGTCTTGCCGCTCGCCGTGCGCGGAATCTCCGCGATGACGACGACGTGCGCCGGGATCATGTGCAGAGGCACCTTTCCATGCAGGTACGCGCGCAAGGCCTCCGGCTCGACCCCCTCGACCCCCTCGGCCCGGGAGCGAACGACCAGCGCCACGAGCCTGCGGTCGTGGTCGCCGTAGTCGCTTGCGATCACGGCGGCGTCCGCGACGTCCGCGTGCAGGCGCAGCGCGGCCTCGAGGTCGGCGGGCTCGACGCGGTGGCCGCGAATCTTGAGCTGGCGGTCGAGGCGTCCCAGGTACTCCAGGTCGCCGTCGGAGCGATGGCGCACCAGGTCGCCGGTGCGGTAGAGCCGTGCGCCGGGAGTGCCCGAGACGTGGTCGTCGAGAAAGCTGGCGGCGGTGGCTTCCGGAGCCGCGGCGTAGTCCAGCGCGACCCCCGGCCCACCGATGTACAGCTCGCCGGGGACGCCCAGCCCGACCGGCGCGCGGTGCTCGTCGAGGACGTAGAGCCGACTGCCAGCAAACGGCCGTCCGATCGGGACCGCGCCCGCCTCCGCAGCGCCCGCGAGCAGCTCGTACAGGCAACACCCGACGGTCGCCTCGGTGGGACCGTACTCGTTGAAGAAGCGCATCGTTGGGGCGCTCTCGCGCCAGAGGGCGACGTCCTCCCCGCGCAGCGCCTCGCCGCCGACGATGAACGCATGCGTTCCGCTCGGTGCGCCACGTCCGAGCGCGAGGTTGTGCAGCGCCACCAGGTGCGTGGGCGTCAGCTTGACGAAGCTGAACTCGGGCCCTGTCCGCAGGGCCCGGTCGAGCGCCTCGATCGTGTCGTCGCCCTCGAGCACGTGAACGGCTCCACCCGTGGCGAGCGGCACGAACAGCGAGGTCACCGCCATGTCGGACGAGGGCAGCGAAGTCAGCGGCGCACCGCACCCCGCGTGCACCGGATACGTGCGCGCACAGCTCTCGACGTAGCCCGTGGCGCTGCGCTGCGAAACGCGTACGCCCTTCGGCCGGCCCGTCGATCCGGACGTGAAGACCACGTAGGCACAGTCCTCGGGCGCGGTCGCTGGGGCGCGGGCCGTGTCGGAGTCGTCGCCCTCGCTCGACACGTCGTCGAGCACGAGCGACTGGACGGTCAGTGCAGCGCAGCGCGGCTCGAGCGTGCGTGAGGTCAACACCACCTCGATCGCCGCGTCCGCGAGCATGGGAGCGAGCCGCTCGGGGGGCGCCGTGGCGTCGAGCGGGACGTAGGCGTTGCCCGAGTGGAGGATGCCGAGGATGCCGGCGACCAGGTCGAAGCCAGGCTCCAGCAGGATCCCGACGTGGCGCTTCGTGCGCGCATCGCACACGCGTAAGGCGGCGGCGACCCGCGCGGCGCGCGCCGCCAGCGCGCGGTAGCTCAGCGCCGTCTCTCCCCGTCGAACGGCTACAGCGTCGGGTGTCGCTTCGGCCTGGCGCGCGAACAGGCCGAAGAGCCCGAGCTCGGGGAACGAGTCAACCTGGGAAACCGGCACCTGCTGCGCGTCGGTTCGGTCCGCGGGCACGGCGTCCGCGTTCCAGTCGACCAGCCAGCGGCGGCGCTGGGCCTCGCCGAGCAGCGGCAGGCGCTCGACCGGGTCGTCGGGGCGCTCCAACGCGCCGTCGATCAAGTGTGCGTAGTTGTCCGCCAGGGCTTCGATCGTGGCCCGGTCGAAGAGATCCGTGCTGTACTCGAGGAGCCCGCGCACGTCCGTGCCCGTGTCCCAGAGATTGAGCGTCAGGTCGAAGATCGCCGTCGACCGTTCGACGGTCATCGAGCCCTGGGGGCCGTGTGCACCCGCTTGCGCCACGCCTGCGCTCGAGACCAGCTGGAAGCTGACTTGGAACAGCGGGTTGACGCTGAGGTCCTGCTCCGGTCGCAGCGCGGCGACCAGACGGGAGAACGGCAGGTCCTGGTGATCGTAGGCATCGAGCGTCATCGCTCGCACGCGTGCCATGAGCTCGCGGAAGGAAGGGGCGCCGTCAAGATCGCAGCGCAGCACGAGCGTGTTGGCGAAGAAGCCGACGACATCCTCGAGCTCCGCGCGCCTGCGGTTCGCGATCGGGGTGCCGACGACGAGGTCTCGTTGTCGGCTGTAGCGGCTGAGCAGAACGTAGAACGCCGCGAGCAGCACCATGAAGGGCGTCGCTCCCGCCTCACCGCCGAGCCTGCGGAGCGCCGCCACCTTGGAACCCGACAAGCTCCATGCGACTTGGTCGCCGCGGTAGCGCTGCACGGGCGGACGCTGGCGGTCGGTGGCGAGGTCGAGCTTCGGCAGGTCCTGCAGCGCACGGCGCCAGTACGCGAGCTCCCGTTCCAGGCGCTCGCCCTGCAGTCGCCCCCTCTGCCAGACCGAGAAATCGACGTACTGCAGGTTCGTCTCGGTCAGCGGGACGGAGCGGCCGGCGGTACGCTCGGCGTAGAGCTTCCCCAGGTCCCGGAAGAGCACTTCGAGCGACCAGGCGTCGGCGACGATGTGGTGGATGACGAACAAGAACACCGACGCGTCGCCAGCGCGAATCAGCGTGGCCCGGAACAGCGGCGCGCGCGAGAGATCGAACGGTGTTTGCGCGAGCTCGCCGCCCAGTCGCCGCACTTCCAGGTCGA
The DNA here is from genome assembly GCA_024226735.1 of bacterium. Lineage (GTDB taxonomy): Bacteria > Planctomycetota > UBA1135 > UBA1135 > JAAELL01. Next base: position 43,795 of record JAAELL010000568.1, read on the forward strand.
CGGACGCGGGTGGGAGCGAACCGAGGTCGACGACGGGGCAAGCGACGGACTCGAGCGGGTCGACCCGCTGCAGCGGCTCGCCGCCCGCACTCGTGAACGACGTGCGCAGAGCCTCGTGGCGGTGGGCGAGGTCCGCCAGCGCGGCCTCGAGCGCGGGCACCGAGACCGCGAACGCGAGGCGCTGGGCGAACGACAGGTTGTAGGCCGCGTTGCCCGGAGCGAGTTGGTCGAGGAACCACAATCGCTCCTGGGAGAACGAGACGGGATGCCCGCGTTCGGTGCGCTCGACCCGCGGGATCGGGCCGCTGTCGGCGGCTGCGCGGCGCCGGGTCTCCAGGCGCGCGCGGAGCTTCCGCCGCTGCTCGGGGTCCAGCTCGCGGATACGAGCCTCGAGGTCGCTCATCGCTCCCCCTCCGGCTCGTGCTCTTCGACCTCCGCGAGCAGGGCCTCGACGTCTTCGGGCGACATCCCCTCGAGGTCTGCGAGGAGCGCGTCGGCGGGGCCGTCGTCGCCCGTCTCGGCGTCCGTCTCGGGGCCGCGCTGGCGCGCGACGACGGCAGCCAGCCCGGCGACCGTCGGCGCGTCGAAGACGGCCCGCAGGGGGAGCTCGACCCCGAGCTCATCGCGCACGCGCGAGACGAGGCGCGTCGCGAGCAGCGAGTGCCCGCCCAGGTGGGCAAAGAAGTCGTCGCGCCGGCCGACCGCTTCCACCCCCAGCAGCTCGCGGAAGTGCTGCGCGAGCTTCTCCTCGACGGGGCCCCGCGGTGCCGCCGAAGGCGTGTGCTCGTGGGGTTCGAAGTCCAGCTCGAGCAGCTGCCGCCGGTCGCACTTGCCGCTCGGCGTCTTGGGCATCGCGTCGATCCACACGACCGACGCGGGCACGAGGAATGCGGGGAGGACGCGCGTCAAGGAGTCGAGCAGGCTGGCGGAGTCACGGCTCTCGCCGTCCGGTACGACGTAGGCGACGAGGCGCGCGTCGCCCGGGAGCACTTCGCGTGCTAGCACAGCGGACTCGGACACCGCCGGATGTCGATCGATCCACGCCTGAACTTCGCGCGGCTCGATGCGGAAGCCGCGCAGGTTGATCTGATCGTCCCGCCGACCGACGAGGGTGATCGATCCATCGCTCGTGTGGCGCGCGAGGTCGCCGGTGTCGTAGAGACGGGCACCCGGCGTCTCGCTGAACGGATGCCGGACGAAACGCTCCTCGGTCAGTCCGCCCCCTTGGACGTAGCCACGCGCGAGGCACGCGCCGCCGAAGTAGAGCCGACCGACGACACCGATCGGCACCGGCTCGAGTTGCTCGTCGAGGACGTACGCTTCGGTGTTGGCGATCGGTCGACCGATCGGCACGCAATCGGTCGGCGTGCCCTCCAGAGCCGGATCGAAGATCGTGGCGTCCCAGAGCTCCGAGGCCCCGTAGACGTTGAACAGCGTCGCGTCCGGCGCCGCGGCGGCGAAGCGCCGGTACAGCTCGGGGGTCAGCGGTTCACCGCCGCTCGACCAGAAGCGCAGCGCCGGCAGGCGCGCACCGAGGTCCGGACAGGCGTCGAGCATCATCTCCAGGAACGAGGGCACGAACCACATGCGCGTGACTCCGTGGCGGGCGAGCAGCCGGGCGAGCTCGGCTGGCTCGCGCGCGGTGCGCTCCGTCGCGATGACGGTCGGTACGCCCTGGAGCAGGCAGCCGAGCAGCTCCCAGAAGGAGTCCACGAAGTTGAGCGGCGTGCGCATGATCCCGACCTCGTCCGGAACGAACGGGTAGCAGCGCCACATCCAGTCGAGCCGGTTCAGGATCGGGCGGTGTTCGACCGCGACGCCCTTGGGGACGCCGGTCGATCCGGAGGTGTAAAGGACGTAGGCCAGGTCCCCGGGTTTCGCGTGTGGCGTGGGCGCGGTCGCGCTCGCGCCCGCGATCGCCGCCGCCTCGGCGTCGAGGTCGATCGTCGTGACGCCCGCGCCCAGTGGCCTTGGCGTGCCACACGTGAGGACGAGCTCGGCGCCGGAGTCCTTCAGCATGTGCTCCAGGCGCTGCGGCGGGTACGCCGGGTCGAGCGGCAGGTACGCGGCCCGCGCCTTGAGGATCCCCAGAAACGCCACGACCGCGGCGATCGAGCGTTCGATGCACACGCCGACGATGGTGCCGCGCTCGACCCCGCGCCCGATCAGGTGGTGCGCCAGACGGCTCGAGCGTTCGTCGATCTCGGCCAGGGAGATCTCGATCCCGTCTTCGACGAACGCCGTCGCGTCCGGAGTGATCGCAGCGCGTTCGCCGAGAAGCTGCATGAGCGGCTTGACATCGAAGCCCGGCGCCGCGGTCGCGTTCCACTCGAAGAGGACGCGCTGGCGCTCCTCGGCGGACAGGAGCGAGAGGTCGCCCACGCGTACGCCGCTGGCCTCGTTCGGATCCACCCTGTCGGGCAGGCGGCTGAGCAGCGTCTCGACGTGGCGGGACATCGCTTCGATCGTCTCGGGGTCGAAGCGTCGCTCGTTGTAGAGGAACTTGACGCGCAGCTCGTCCTCGGGAAGGACGACGACCGTCAGATCGACGTCGGTGCGGCCGAGATAGAAGGGCTCCTGATGCGCGGTCGACGATGCCGCCTGGGCGGCGGGGAAGTTCTCGAAGACGACTACGCTGTCGTAGGGTTTGGTGCGCGCCGGCAGCTCGCTCCATTGCTGTAGCTGGAGGGGGGAGACGTACTGGAACCGATCCGCGCGGCGCTGGCTCGCCTGGAGCTCCTCGAGCCACCCGATCAGCGGCGCGTCCGCGTCCACCTCGACCCGCACTGGGAGCGTGTTGATGAAGAGCCCGATCATGTGCTCGATCCCGGCGAGCTCGGGGGGGCGACCCGACACGACGCTTCCGAAGAGCACGTCGCTGCTGTGGCCGTACCGGGCGAGCAGGATCGCCCACGCACCCTGGACGAGCGTGTTGAGCGTCAGGCGGTTCTCGCGCGCGAACCGGCGCAGCGCGTCCGACTGCGCCCGGGAGAGGCGCAGGACGGACTGACCCTCGTTTCCATCAGGCGCGCTGGCGCCGCGCGGTCTGCCGACGCCGATCGCCGTCGGCGTCGTTACGCCACGCAGCCTCTCGGTCCAGAAGCGCTCGGCCGCCGCCGCGTCTTGCTCTTGGAGCCAGCCGACGTAGTCGCTGAACGGGCGTCGTTCGCGCGGCGTGTAGGACTCTCGCGCGGTCTTCGCGCGATAGCGTTCGAGCAGCTCGGCGAGCAGGAGCTGCCCGCTCCAGCCATCGAGCAGGAGGTGGTGGAAGTGCCAGACGAACAGGCTCTCGGTTGGCGAGCAGCGGATGAGGGACAGGCGCATCAGCGGCGGTGTCTCGAGGTCGAAGCCGGCGCGCCGCGTCTCGAGCAGGTACTCGTGCAGCATGCGCTCGCGCTGCGCACCGTCCGCCTCGCTCCAGTCGATCCGCTCGATTCCGAGGCGCACGTCCTTGCGCACGACCTGGACCGGCTTCTCCATGTCGCCCCAGAAGAACGACGATCGCAGCACGGGCGTCTCGTCGACGATCGCCTGCCAGGCGCTCTCGAATGCGGCGACGTCCAGCTCGCTGCCGAGGCGGATCACCTGCTGTTCGAAGAATACGCCCGACGTGGGCGCGAGGAGCGACTGGAACAGCATCCCCTGCTGCATCGGCGAGAGCTCGTAGATGTCCTCGATGTCCGAGAGCTGTTGCGAGTCGCTCACGTCAGGCGTCCCCCTTGCCCTTCTTGCCCAGGCGCTCGATGAGCTTGCCGAAGTCGCGCTGGTTCAGGCGGGCACGCCCGAAGTCGGAGGCGGTGACCTGGCGTTCCTTCACGGTGCGTCCGAGCTGGGCGAGCTCGCGCAGCGTCGCTGTGAAGTCGGCGCAGAGCCGCTCGATCGTCTCGGGCCGGTGCAGCTGCGTGCCGTAGTCGAAGTGGACGGTCAGGCGGCCGTGCGACGCGTAGCCGTTGAGCTCGAGCTTGTGGAGCCGCCGGGCGCGCGGGCTGCGCGTCGCACCGACCGCGCGCGGATCGCCCGGAACCGACCCGCTCATGCCCTCGAGGCGACCGAACCGACCCAGGTAGTTGAAGGCGATCTCCGGTGCCGCCAGTCCCGCCAGGGTCGCGCGCACTTCGGCATCGTCGCAGAGGTAGCGCAGCATGCCGAAGGAGAGCCCGCGGTTCGGGATTGCGCGCAGCTGCTCCTTGATCGACTTGAGCAGCTCTTCGGCGCTACCGGTGGGGGCGTCGAGGCGGATGGGGGCGATGCTCGTGAACCACCCGACCGTGCGCGAGAGGTCGACCTCGTCGAACAGGTCCTCGCGGCCGTGACCTTCGACGTCGACGAGCACCGCCGAGCTGTTGGTCCAGCGCGTGACGGCGCGCGCGAGCGCGGCGAGTAGCACGTCGTCGACGCGCGTGGTGAAGAGCTTGGGGAGCTTGGTGAGCAGCTGCTCCGTGTCGGCTTCATCGAGCTCCGCGGTCACGGTTGCCATGGCACCGACGGAGTTCTCGCCGTCCGTGAAGTCGATCGGCAGCGCGGCCGGCGGCGCGGCGTGCATCGACTCCCAGAAGGCAACTTCGCGGCGCAGGTCCGCGCCTGCCGCGCGCTTCGACAGGAGCTCCGACCAGCGGCGGAACGACGTGGTCTTGGTGGGGAGCTCGACCGCTTCGGCGCCAGCGAGCTGACCGTAGACGCGCGTCAGGTCCTCGAGCAGGACGCGCCAGGAGACCGCGTCGACGACGAGGTGGTGGATCACGAGCAAGAGCTGGCCCGGACGTCCGGCGCCGGGCTCGACGAGGAGCGCGCGCAAGAGCGGACCGTCGGTCAGATCGAGCGCGGCGTGCGTGGCGTCGATCGCCTCGGCGATCTCTCGCTCGCGCTCGGCCGTGGTGCTCCCGCGCGGTGCGAGCGACTCGAGCGCGAAGCCTCCTCCCGGCGCGGCGGACACCTGCCGCCAGGCGCCGTCCGGCGCGTCGAAGCGCAGGCGCAGGGCGTCGTGGTGTTCGACCAGATGGCGCAGAGCCCCTTCGAGCGGCTCCCGGGCGAGCGGCGTCTGGAGGTCGAGGCGCAGCGCTTGATTGAAGTGCTGCGGGTCGGCGAGGCGCTGATCGAAGAACCAGTGCTGGATGGGCGTGAGCGGCACATCACCGACCACCGGGCCCTGTTCCGCCGTGCCGGCCTCGGTCGGCACGCAGACCGCGGCGAGCTCCGCGATCGTTTGGCGCTCGAACAGGTCCCTTGGCCGGATCTCGAGCCCCGCATCCCGCGCCCGCGCGACGATCTGGATGCCGAGGATCGAGTCACCGCCAAGCTCGAAGAAGTTGTCGTGCGTGCCGACCCGGTCGACGCCGAGCACTTCCGCCCAGAGCTCGGCGAGCTTCTTCTCGACCTCGATCGACGGGGGCGCGTACTCGCGGCCGAGATCGGGGCGAGCGCGTCCGGGAGCGGGCAGCTTCGAGCGGTCGACCTTGCCGCTCGTGGTGTGTGGGATCCGGTCGAGCAGGACGTATTGCGACGGCACCATGAAGCTCGGCAGCCGGGCCGCGAGGTGCTCGCGGATGCGCGGCACCATCTTGCGCAGGAAGCTGCCGCGACCGGGCGTGTTCGCGTAGTGGCTCCAGGGTCTCACGCCGGCGTCCGGCACGGCGGGAAGCGGGGCGCTCTCGCCCGCGCGGCGCAACACGGCGTCGAAGGTGCCCGGGCCGCCGCTCCATGACTCGTACAGCTCGGCCTCGAAGCCCTCGCCGTGGGCCATCGCGACGAACGCCTCGGGCTCGATGCCGCCGCGGTCCGCGTCGGCATGCGCCCGCAGGTCACCGGCGGTGCCGTCCTCGCCGAGTGCGCCCACGGTGTCCAGACCACCCAGACCACCCAGACCACCCAGACCACCCAGTGCGGCCCGGGCGGCGAGCGCGACGCCGAGGCGGCTCGAGGGGATGGCGGTGACGTGCATGGCGCCGCTCGGCATCTCGTGCAGCAGGCCGCGCAGGTCCTCGACCGACGATGGATCGCGTGCTCCGTCGACCAGCGCGAGGGCCGTGGCCGGGCCCGTGGCCGTGGCCTGGCCCGGTACGGTCCCGACGTGCAGCACGACGTCGTAGCGGAACGACGTCAGCTCGCTCCGGTGCCGGCCGCGCTTGAGCAGGACCTCGACCGCTCGGATGTCCGGCAGCTCGCGACGCAGTGCGGGGAAGAACGCGGGGTCGACGACGAGCTCCTGCTCGAGCATCAGTCGCCGCTGGATGCGCTCTTCGAGCTCGCGCAGGGGGAGGCTGGCGTCGGCACGCTCCAGCTCGACCGAGGCTGCGAACGTCTCGAGCAGCGGCAGGCTGCGCAGGTCGCCGAGGAAGATGCGTCCGCGGTCAGCGAGGACCTCGACGGCGCCCGCGAGCACCTCGCGCAGGTAGTCGATGCTCGGGAAGTACTGCGCGACGGAGTTCAGGACGACGACGTCGAACGCACCGGACTCGAAGCTGCTGAAGTCCCTGGCTTCGCGCTCCAGGAGCCGGATGCGTCGCATCGCGTCGGGCACGTGGCCGCGGTGGCGATCGACGTATGCGAGCGCTTCGCCCGAGAAATCGGTGCCCGTGTAGGACTCACAATGCGGCGCGATCGGGAACAGGAGCAGGCCCGACCCGCAGCCGATCTCGAGGACGTGGCGTGGCTCGAGGGCCAAGATGCGCGCGACGCCGTGGTCCACCCATTCGCGCATCGCGAGCGCGGGTAGTGGGGTATCGGTGTAGCTGCTGTTCCAGCCGGAGATGTTGAAGGTCGGATCGCTCGCCTCGGCGTTCTGGCCGTACGTGTCGTCGTAGACGCGATGCCAGTGCGAGACTTGCTCGGACGCGAGCTCGCGGGCAACGTCCTCGTCCACGTCGGCGAAGTCGTGTCGTGGAGTGACGTAAGCGACCAGGCGTTTGTCGCCCGGCTGGTCCTCACGGACGGCGACGGCGGCCTCCTGCAGGCTCGCGAGGTCCGCTAGCACGGTCTCGATCTCTTCCAGCTCGATCCGGAAGCCGCGCACCTTGACTTGATGGTCGCGTCGCCCGAGGAACTCGAGTTGTCCGTCGGCGCGGTAGCGCACCACGTCCCCGGTCCTGTAGAGGCGCTCGGCGGCGGCGCCGTCCACCGTGATCGGGGCGAAGCGCTCCGCGGTCAGGCGCGGGCGGTTCAGGTAGCCGCGCGCGAGCCCGACACCGCCGACGTGGAGCTCTCCGGGAACGCCCAGCGGCACGGGCCGACCGGCGCCGTCCAGCACGTAGGCCGACGTGTTGGCGACCGGTCGCCCGATCAACGGCTTGCCGCCGCCCGGCTCACACTCGGACCAGGTGGCCCAGATCGTCGTCTCGGTCGGGCCGTAGAGATTGAAGAAACGGCGCCCCGGTGCCCAGCGTTCGACGAGCTGCGCGGGACACGCCTCTCCGGCCACCGTGATCGTGCGCAGCTCGGGGAGGGACTCGTGCGGCAGCGCCGCCAGCGCGGAGGGCGGAAGCGTCGCGATCGTGACGGCGCTTCGGCGCATCAGCTCGACGAGCGCGGGTCCAGGCAGGAGCGCTTGTGCGGGCGCGAGACACAGCGTTCCTCCGGCGCCGAGCGCCATGCTGATCTCGAAGATCGACGCGTCGAAGCTGAGCGCCGCGAACTGCAGGACGCAGCTCCGCGGGCCGGCTCCGAAGACGCGCTGTTGGGCGGCGGCGACGTTGCACAGTCCGCGATGCTCGACCATCACGCCCTTGGGGCGGCCCGTCGAGCCGGAGGTGTAGATCACGTAGGCGAGGTCGGACGGCCCGACCGTACGCGCGGCGCCGGTGTGAATAGTGCCCGGGTCCGCGGCCGGCTCGGCCTCGATCGCGTCGATGCGCACGGGCTCGGGCAGGGTGGCCGCGGGCAGCGTCGCGAAGCTCGACTCGAGGAGCGCATCGGTCGTGATCAACAGCGGCGCCGCGGTGTCCTCGAGCACGAACCGCAGCCGCTCCGGCGGGTAGTCCGGATCGAGCGGCACGTACGCGCCACCGGCCTTGAGCACGGCGAGCAGCGCGACGATCATCTCGGGTGACCGCTCGAGGCAGATCAGGACCAGCACGTTCGGCTCGACGCCGTGCTCGCGCAGGTGGCGAGCCACGGCTGCGCTGCGCTGGTCGAGCTCGCCGTACGACAACCGCTCGTCCATCCAGTGCAGGGCCGTTGCTTCCGGGGTGCGTCGCGCGTGGGCCTCGAAGAGCTGGTGGAAGCAGGCGCCGTCGTCGTAGCTCGCGCGCGTGCGGTTCCAGTCGACGAGGACGCGCTGACGCTCGTGCTCGTCCTCCAGGACGAGATCGGCCAGGGCCAGGTCGGGCTGACGCGCTGCGTTGCGCAAGAGGCGCACGAAGTGTTCGCCGAAGCGCCGAATCGTCTCGGTGTCGAACAGCGCCGTGCTGTACTCGAGACCACCTCCGATCCCGGCACGGTTCTCCCACAGGTGCATGGCCAGGTCGAAGATCGAGGTCCCGCGCTGGATGTCCGGCAGGGACTGGTCGCCGCCGATCTCGCCGCCACGCTGCGCACCGCGTTCGACGTCCCAGGCCGTCTGCAGGACGAAGCCGATCTGGAAGAGCGGGTTGCGGCTCGGGTCGCGGTCCGGCGCCAGCTCCTCGACCAGCTTCTCGAAGGGGACGTCCTGGTGCGCGAAGGCATCGATCACCGTGCGGCGCGTGCGTCCGACAACGTCACGGAAGCTGGGCGTGCCGGACAGATCGCCGCGCATCACCAGCGTGTTGACGAAGAAGCCGATCAAACCCTCGAGGTCGCGGTGCGTGCGGTTGGCGATCGGGGAGCCGACGACGACGTCGTCCTGGCTCGTGTAGCGGGCGAGCAACGCGTGGAACCCCGCGAGGAGGACCATGTAGAGCGTCGCACCTGTTTCCTTGGCGAGGTCTCTGAGGCGTTCGACGACGTCGTCGGGGATCTCGATGTTCTGCACCGAGCCCTCGTAGTCCGGCGTCGACCCGCGCGGCCGATCCGGAACGAGCTGGACCGGCTGCAGGTCCGCGAGCTGCCCGCGCCAATACTGGAGCTCGCGCTCGAGCCGCGCCCCCTGCAGTCGCTCGCGTTGCCAGCACGCGAAGTCGGCGTACTGGATCGGTAGGTCCGGGAGCGAGGCCGCCCGGCCTTCGAGCGCCGCGGAGTAGAGCTCGCCCAGCTCGCGCGACAGAACGCCCATCGACCAGCCGTCGGTGACGATGTGGTGCAGCGTCAAGAGGAGCCAGTGCTCGGTGGCCGTGAGCCGCAGCAGGCTCGCGCGCAGGACGGGTCCCGTCCCGAGGTTGAACGGCTTGCGGGCTTCGAGGTTCGCGAGGCGTTCCGCCTCGGCGCGCCGCGTGTGCGCGGGGTGCGACTCGAGGTCGATGAGGGGCAGGGGGACGGTGAGCTCCTCGGCGATGGCCTGCACCGGAAGCTCGCCGGTGGTCGGGAACGAGGTGCGCAGGGCCTCGTGACGCTTCACCAGCTCGGCCAGGCTGCGGCCGATCGCCTGTGGGTTGACGGGCCCCTCGATGCGCATCACCGCTGGCACGTTGTAGAACGGATTGCCCGGAGCGAGCTGGTCCATGAACCAGAGTCGCTGTTGCGCGTGCGAGAGCGGCGCGGGCTCGGTGGGATCGCGACGGGGGATTCGGTCCTGGACGTCCACCGGATCAGCAGCGAGCCCCGCCGCCGCCAGCCGCTTCGCGAGCAGGGCTTGGCGCTCCGGGGACAGATTCAGACCGGCCTGCGGTCTATCGGACTGCTGTTGGCTCACGTGGGGAGGCGTGACCGCGGCGCGCAGGGGCCCCTGTCGAGGCGGCGCCGTCGAGTCCCACCCGACTCCTCTTGGGGCAGGCGTTCGAGCTGGCGGCGCTCAGGAGTGGGCGGTGTCGTTCGGCCGGCCCTCGGAGAGCTCTCGCTTGGCCTCCGCGAGCAGATCGATGTATTCGTCTAGCGACTGTACGGAGGCGCCCGAGCGCACGCTCTGCAGAGTCTGCGTGTAGCGCTCGTAGCGATCGCGGCAGTGCTTGACGTACTCCTCGTTGAGCACGGCGTATTGGCGTTGGTAGTCCACGGCGGCCGCGTGCGCGCGCTCCATGGCGTCGTCGCCTGCGGCGGCGGAGCGCAACGCACCGCCGTACTTTTCGCCCAAGGTCCGCGCCTTGTTCGAAGCGTCCGCTGCGACTCCGGCGATGTCGAGCCGGTAGCTCGAGTACACCTCGTGCATTTGCTTCACGAAGTCGCGCGCGAGCTCCTGCTGTGACTGCGAATACCGGGACAGGCGATCTGGACTCACCATCTCACTCTCCTCCTTGTTAGGTCCCCTTGAATGCGATCGGGACCGTTGCCAGGAATGGCATGAACTCTCTCGTGGTGCGCAAACGCTTGCCGGCGTTCGCGCGTGGGTCAGTCTACTCTCTCCTTCGCGAGGCGTGGCGGACACCCGTCGCCGACCGGCCGTTCGTGCTGCAGCGCGAACGAACACGAGTGTCCCGTCTTGATCCACTCGCTGGTGCGAGGGGACGCGTGCGACAGCGCGGCCCCCTGCACGACGGTGCGCGGTCTGGCCATTACTGAAACGGCACCTCGACCGCGTCGGTGAAGTTGTTGCCGCCCTTGTCCCGGTGCCAGCATTGGAAATACTACGTGTCACCGGCCGTGGGCGCGTAGGCCGGCGGGAACGCCGCGGCGACCGGGATCGCCTGCGTGTCGACCTCGATCGAGAGGTAGCCGAAGTCCCCCGTGTTGCCCTGCAGTGCCCAGAACCGACCGAGGTCGTCGCCGCCGCCGAGGCAGAAGTTGCCGTTGCTCCCCGAGGGGTTCGCGATGAAGCCGGAGATGTCGTTGGCGAGGAAGTAGCCGAACTCGTTCGGCGGTCGGTCGACGGCGGTCAGGAAGAAGTCGTTGTCGAGCGCGACGGGACTGCCGCCGGCCTGGATCTTGCCCGTCTCGCCCGTCGAGTTCGCAACGGCCGTGCAGTAGTTGGTTCCGAGCGGGACGACCTCGATGGTGAAGACCTCGATCTCGTCCCACGCCGTCTGGGTGAAGCCGGAGCTCGAGTCCTGCTGGACCCAGATGTCGTGGCCGCCGCCGAAGGTGGGGCCGTAGGAGGCGGTGTTGTACCTCTGCCACTGGCGCCATTGCTCCTGGTACGCGCCCGACTCGAAGTTGACGATCGATGCGGGGGGCGTGAGGCCGATGCCGTCGACGGCGGTGTGGAAGTCCTGTGACGTGCTGCCGGGCGCCTTGTCGAACACGTTGGTGAGCACGAGCGGGCCGCCCTCGTCGAGCAGGACGCCGAGCCACGTGACGTCCGCGGTCGTGAGCAGGTCTGAGCCGCCCACGATGGTCTGGGCGCCGGCGAGGGGGGTGAGAGCGACGCCGGTCAGGATGCCGGTCCGGATGGCGGGGGCGAAACGGCGGATCAGGGGGTCTCCAAGGATCGTGGATCGAAATCGGAGGGCCCCTCCATGTGGGGCCCGTCTTGCTCCGTCGAACGACGACGGCCGTCAAGCCCGCCAGGCTGGATCGCTCTTCCGTCGGACATTAGTGTGTCGGTGCGATGCAATTCGAAATCCACGGCAATCCGGACTACGGCGAGGTGCAGGTCGGCCTCTCTCCTGGCGAGAAGCTGGTCACCGAGAGCGGCGCGATGAGCCGCATGTCGGTCGGGCTCGAGCTGAAAAGCCGCGTCCTCGGAGGGATGCTGCCCGCGCTCGGCCGCAAGTTCCTCGGTGGCGAGTCGTTCTTCCTGGGCGAGTACGGCGGCGACCGCGGCGGGGAGCTTTGGTTGTCGCCCGGCGTTCCGGGCACCGTCGTCCACAGGAAGCTCAACGACGATGCGGTCTATCTGACCGCCGGCTCGTTCCTCGCCTGCACGCCGGGGGTCCACCTCAAGACCAAGTTCGGGGGCGTGCGCGCCTTCTTCAGTGGAGAGGGCGCGTTCTTCATCGAGTGCTCGGGCCAGGGCGAGCTGTTCTACAACGCCTACGGCTCCGTTCTCGAGCGCGAGATCGACGGCGCGCTGACCGTCGACACGGGGCACCTCGTCGCCTGGGAGCCGAGCCTCTCCTACAAGATCGGCGGCATGGGAGGGATCAAGCAGACCCTGTTCTCGGGCGAGGGGCTCGTCATGCGCTTCGAGGGACGTGGCAAGCTCTGGCTCCAGACGCGGCACCTGTCCTCGACCGCCCGCTGGCTGACCCCCTTCACGATCGGGTAGCGCGATGCAAATCGAAATCCTCGCACGCGGCGCCTTCGGGAGCGCCCTCATCCACCTCGACCCGGGCGAGTCGTTCGTCTCCGAGTCGGGGGCGATGTTCCGCGCCTCGTCGAACATGGACATCGACGTCACGACCAAGTCGAAGGGCAAGGGCGGGCTTCTGGCCGGGGTCAAGCGCCTGCTCGGCGGCGACAACTTCTTCTTCTCGACCTACCGCACGACCGACGGCGGCGCCGGCGAGGTCGGACTGTCACCGACACTCGGCGGGGAGGTGCGCGAGATCGCCATGGACGGCGTCACCAGCTGGGTGTGCGCCGGCGGAAGCTACATGGCGTCCTCGTCCGAGCTCCAGCTCGACGTGCAGTTCCAGGGGCTGCGCGGTCTCTTCAGCGGGGAAAACCTGTTCTTCATGCACGTGCAGGGAGAAGGCTCGCTCCTCGTGAATGCCTACGGTCGCATCAGCGAGGTCGAGGTCGACGGGGAGCTGATCATCGACACGGGCCACCTGGTCGCTTTCGAGGAGACGCTGACGTACACGACGACCAAGACCGGCGGCTCCTGGGTCACTTCGTTTCTCGCGGGCGAGGGCATCGTCATGCACTTCAAGGGGCGCGGCCGCGTGTTCGTCCAGTCCCACAACGCCAAGGAGTTCGGGACGCGTCTCGGGCGCCTGCTCCCACCGCGAAGGGGCTAATCGATGAACTACGAAATCCTGAGCCAGCCGAGCTACGCGCTCGTCGAAGTGCGCCTCGAGTCGGGCGAGTCGATCGTGACCGATTCGGGGGCCATGACGTGGATGGACCCGACGCTCCGGACGGCGACGACGACCCGCGGCGGAGCGCTGTCGGGTCTGAAACGCAAGTTCTTGACCGGCGAGAGCTTCTTCCAGAACACCTATACGGCGACCGACGGCGCGGGCACGCTGGGGATCGCAGGCGGCAGCGCCGGGGACGTCGTCGCCTACGACATGGTCGACGGCGAGCTCTTCCTGGAAAAGGGCGCGTACCTGGCCTCGGAGAGCACGATCACGTGCGACCCGAAGTTCTCCGGGCTGCGCGGCTTCTTCAACGAGGGGCTGTTCATCCTGCGCTGCACGGGGACGGGAACGCTGTTCTTCAACGCCTACGGCGACATCCAGGAGGTCGACGTCGACGGCCAGTACCTGGTCGACAACGGTTACGCGGTCGCGTGGGAGCCGACGCTCGACTTCCAGTTGACGAAGGCGCGGCGCATCCGCTCGTTCCTCTTCGGCGACCAGATCCTGCTGCGCTTCTCGGGGCGCGGGAAGCTGTGGATCCAGTCGCGCAGTCCGCAGTCGCTCGCGAACTGGGTGCACCCGTTCCGCCGCGTCCAAAGGGAGAACCGTTAGGGGGGGGCAAAGCCCCCCCCTAAGTGCCGCTTCGCGGCACGGTTCCTATCTCTGGTTCAACCGCTGACGCGGTTGAGACGGGGGAAAGTGGCGCGTCACGGGGTGACGGGGGCGGGTGACGGGGGCGGGTGACGGGGGCGGTGACGGGGGCGGGTCGGGATGGTGAGTCGAGAACACGAAGTCGAGCTTTGACGGGAAGGACGAGAACGCGGGTCCTGTTGGTCTACACCGGCGGGACGATCGGGATGCTCCCACGGGACCCGGAGAATCCGGCGAGCCCGCTGGTGCCGCGGCCTTTTGCCGACTCGCTCGCGTTCAACCCCGGCCTCGAGGCAGCGATCCGCGGCCTCGGTAGCGGGATCGACTTCGACGTGGACCGTGACGTGCGCTCGATCGATCCGCCGATCGATTCGGCCGCCGTTCGGCCCGAGCACTGGGTCGAGTTGGCGCGGCTGATCGAGCGCGAGATCGAGGGCTACGACGGTGTCGTCGTGATCCACGGCACCGACACGATGGCGTACACCGCGTCCGCGCTCGCCTTCCTGTTCGAGAACCTCGCCAAGCCGGTCGTGCTCACGGGCTCGCAGATGCCGCTCTTCCGCACGCCCTCCGACGCACGCAACAACCTCTTGAACGCGATCGAGGTCGCGGCGCACAGCTCGCCCGGCGTCCCGATCATTCCCGAGGTGTTGATCGTGTTCGGCGATCGGATCCTGCGCGGCTGCCAGGCCACCAAGGTGTCGTCGTCCGCGCGCAACGCCTTCGCGTCGCTCAACGGCCCCGACCTGGGTGAGATCGAGCCGGGCCGGATCCGCGTCTTCCACGGTCGCCTTCGGCACCGCCCCGATCCTGCGCGCGAGCCCTTCTCCGTGCGCTATGAGATGTTCGCGCAGGAGAACCGGCGCGCGCGCGTGATCGGGATCGAGCTGACGCCGGATCTGCACCTCGGCGATCTCGCCGCCCTGCTGGCCCTGCCGGACCTCGTCGGCGTCATCCTGCACACCTACGGCGTCGGCAACGCGCCACCTGACCCGGAGCTGTACGCGCTCCTGCGCCGCGCCGCGGACGCGGGGTGCTTGATCGTCAACGTCTCGCAGTGCCTGCACGGGCAGGTCCAGATGGGTCGCTACGCATCTTCCTCGGAACTCTCCGAGTACGGCGTCGCCAGTGGCATGGACATGACGGACGAGACCGCGCGCATCAAGATCTACTGGGCGCTCGCGACGCAGGTTGGCGACGCGCGCCGGACGCAGATGCAGATCAGCCAGCGCGGCGAGCAGACCGAGGACCTCTTCGACGTCGCCTTCGGCCCCGTCCTCGACCCCGCCGACGTGCACGTCGCCGGTGCGCGCTTCGACGCGCGCTTCGAGCCCGCGAACCTGCGCCAAGCCGTACTGCGCCTCGGCGGCGCGCGCTTCGTGCGCGAAGCGGGGACCGCTGCGCCGGCCGAGCCGTGCGTGCACGTATTCCTCAACGATCCGCGGGCCTCGCGGGAGTCCGACCCGAGCGCGGCACGCTGCATCGCGACGTGGACCGGGGCGTGGGATGCGGAGGCCGAGTCGTGGGTCGAGGACGTCACGGATGGGCTGGGACTGCTGGGGGAGGGCGAGGTCTACCTCACGCTCGTCTGCCCACCTGGCGTGCGGATCGTGTGCCGCGGGGTGTTCCTCGCGCTGTTCGCGCGGATCGTGCGCCAAATACTAGTCCGCTGAATCCTAGTGGTGTGAAGCAGACATTCGCAGTCGTATCCCGGCCCGCATGCACGCGCCACGGCGTTGCGGCTCCTCCGACCAATCCCAGTATCACCGTATTGGCAGCGAAGTTGCATCGTCGCCGCGCCTTGTGGCACGCACACGCGAACTCGGGACAAGACCGCAACTGTCTGCATCACACCACTAGTCCGCTAACGCAGGCTGCAGCGCTTGCCCCAGTCCCACTGGCCGTACACGACCTCCTTTGGGACGCGGATCCCAGCCGCGCGCAACGCGACCATCGCCAAGCCGCGGTGGTGGGCCTCGTGTGCGATGAGGTAGCCGAGAAAGGTCGCCGGCGGGCCGCGCCACCCTTGACCTTGCCCGCCTCTTCGCTGGCCTCGAGGAAGCATGCGATCGCCTTCTCGGACTTGGCGAGCGCCCGCTTGAGGGACGCTGCGGTCGGGCGTGGGTCCTTGGGCAGCGGCTCGAGCCCCTGCGCGAGGTCGGGCGCCGCGTGGTCGAGCCAGCGGCGGCGCACGTCGTGCATGTGCGCGAACTGGGCGGCGACGCCCCGGGTGCGTGAGTCGTAGCGCGCCGCGAGCGCGGTCTTGTCGAGGTTCGCGAGCACGAATGTGTTCACCTCCGCCGCCATGCGCCACGTCGCTGCGAGCTCGGATGCCATTGCACCCACACGATACGTGGCGGGAGCATGATGGGCCACGGAGTCGCTAAGATCGCCCCATGCACCACGAAGAATTCCGGCGCCTCGGGCACGCCGTTGTCGATCGTCTCGCGGACTACTTCGAGACCGTCGACGACCGGCCGGTCGCCGCGGACGTCGAGCCCGCCGAGGTGATGCGCCACTTCCAGGAGCCGCCGCCGCGCTCGGGAAAGGCGGGGGAGGAGGTGCTCGCGGAGCTCGACGAGAAGCTGATGCCGTACTGTACGCACACCGGCTCCGGCGGCTACATGGGGCTAATCACGGCGAGCCCTCTGCCGGTCGGAGTCCTGGGCGACTTCATCGCTTCGGCCCTCAACCAGAACGTCGGCGTGTACTCGATCGGTCCCAGTGCGGTCGCGATGGAGCGCGAGACCGTGCGCTGGCTGTGCGAGTTGGCCGGCTACGGCGCGGGCGCTGGTGGGAACCTGACGAGCGGCGGGATGACCGCCAACTTGATCGGCCTCAAGCTCGCGCGCGACGCGGTCAGCTCGGCGCACGACTCGGGGGTCGAGGGCAAGTGGGCGGTGTACACGAGCGAGGAGCGGCACGTGTCCGTCGACAAGGCCGTCGACCTGGTCGGCTTCGGCCGTGAGGGCCTGCGCGCGATCCCGACCGACGACGTGCTGCGCGTGCGCCTCGACGCGCTCGAGGAGGCGCTTGCCCAGGACAAGGCGCGTGGGGTGCGGCCCGCGTGCATCGTCGCGATGGCGGGCTCGACCAACACGGGCGCCGTCGACGACCTGGAGGCGCTGCGGCGGATCGCGGACCGCGAGGGTATATGGCTGCACGCCGACGCCGCCTACGGCGGGGGCCTGCTCGTCTCCGGGCGCTTCCGCGAGACGCTGCGCGGCATCGAGCAGGCGGATTCGATCACGATCGACCCACACAAGTGGTTCTACGCGCCCGTCGACGCCGGGGCGGTCCTCGTGCGCGACGCGGGTGCGTTGACGCGCTCGTTCAGCATCCGGCCCGCGTACCTCACCGAGCTCGACGACGCGGGCGAGCGCTATGCGTTCTACGAGCATGGGCTCGAGCAGAGCCGGCGCTTCCGCGCGCTGAAGGTCTGGATGAGCTTCAAGCGCTACGGGACCGACGAGATCGGACGCTGGGTCGACGCCAACGTCGACCAGGCGCGCCACCTGCACGCACTCGCCGAAGCCCACCCGCGCTTCGCGTCGATCACCGAGCCCCCGATGTCCGCGGCTTGCGTGCGCTACCTGCCACGGCGCGAGCTGGACGAGGACTCTGTCCATCGGCTGCACGATGCCGTCGCCGCCCGCATCGAGCGCGGCGGCGAGTTCTGGATCGGCACGACGCGCATCAAGGGGCACTCGTGGTTCCGGGCCTGTCCGGTCAACTTCCGCACGACGCGCGAGCACATGGACCGGCTCTTTGCGCTGCTGGAGCGCGAGTGTGCGGTGCTCGAGGCCGCGCGATGAAGTGGACGCGGCTGCAGAAGGCGAGCCTGGCCGTGATCGCGGCCGGCATCGCCGCGACGATTGCCTGCCGCGCGACGCGCGGGGGCGGTGCCGGCGGCGATCCGACTGGAGTCGATGGCAAGAGCCGAGCCCACGGCGCGTCGGGGCTCGTCGTCACGGGCGACTCGATCTTCATCGTGCGCGACTACAAGAAGGGCCACTACTACCGGCTCGCGACGCCGGAGCTGAAGGTGGGGGAGGCGTACTCGATCGGAGACGAGCTCGACGAGCACGACTTCTGGAAGGGCGCGCGTCAGCTCGAGGACGTCGCACTCCTCTTTTCCGCGCCCGCGCAATCGACCACGGCGCCGGTGCACGTCGCGATCAGCGAAGAGGACGCCGGCGACGGGAACGGGGACTTGATCGACGCGGACGGCGTCGTCGCTCGCTACGACCACGAGCGCTTCGGAAAGACGCGGAACAAGGGGCTCGAGGGGGTCGACGTGCGCGGCCTGGGCCCGGGGCTGGCCGAGGTCGTGGTCGTCCTCGAGCGCGGCGACGGCGGGCCGGTCCTGTTCGCCCACGAGCTCGACCTCGACTGGCTCGCGCGGCTGCGCGAAGAGCGCGAGCTGCCGCTGCGCTACACGATCGAGCTGGGCGCGCCGGGAACGATCCTGCCGCGCTTCGACTGGAGGAACCCGTCCGAGCTGCGCATTCCCTCGGTCCTGCACGTGTCCGCCCCCGAGCCCGGGTTCCTCGTCATCCTGCAAGACACCGAGGACTACGCCCACAAGTGGCTCGTGCTGCTCGACCACGACGGTGAGGCGCGCTCGCGCGTGCACCTCGCGGAGCTGGGCGTCGACGCGGAGAAGAACTGGGAGGGGCTCGCCTGGCTCGACGACAGCCGGATCGTGATGGTCAGCGACAACGCCAGCGGCTCGAAGGCCTCGGGGAAGACGTACCTGGTCGCTCTGGATGCTCCGTTCGGCAGCCGGCGGCCGAGCCTCGCGCGGCCGAGGGACAACTAGTGGTGTGATGCCGACAGTTGCGGTCTTATCCCGAGTTCGGGTGTGCGTGCCACAAGGCGCGGCGACGACGCAACTTCGCTGCCAATACGGTGATACTGGGATTGGTCGCAGGAGCCGCAACGCCGTGGCGCGTGCATGCGGGCCGGGATACGA
>JAAELL010000569.1 GCA_024226735.1 bacterium
CGCGCGGTGGCGGCGTTGCCCCAAGACAGTATCTATCCCTGGTGTGAGTAGCACAGAGGCTACGCACAGAACCCGGCGCCTTGCCCCCACACGAAAGCGGCTCGGACAAATGCGCCGAACTTTCGACTCACACCACTAGCGGAGAAGCGTGCTACGCCGCCGGAACGCCGGCCGATGAAGCGACACCGCGCGCAGGCTGCGATCGACTCTGGCACGCCCGTTGCTCTTCGTGACTCCGACGAGCCCGTGGGTCCCCTCGACGTTCAGGAGACTCACCCGATGAAACGCATGATCCGATCCGGCCTCGCCCTCGCGGCCGGCACCCTTACCCTTCTCCCCTTCACCACCGGTCACGGCGGCACGTACCGCGGTCCCGGCGACACGGTGCCGCCCGGCGCAGGCGGCGGAGGCGGCGGCGGTGGCGGCCCCTCGTCGCCCGGACCGGGAAGCCCCGGCACGCCGGGTCCGGTGGGGCCCGCGACGCCCGGCCCCGGAAGCCCGGGTACGCCCGGCAGCGGTCCCGGTGGTTTCGGCGGCCCGTCGACGGGCGCAGCGTCGGGCTCGACCGACCTCAACGTGTGGGACTTCTGGTGGGAGTTCAACAAGGCCCCCTACCTCAGCCTCAAGTCGAAGGTCCACGGGGGCGCGCCCCTGACCGGTAGCGAAGACTACTTCCTTGGCTTCGGCGAACACGACCAGGCCAAGGACAGCCTGCGACCGTCGGAAGCGCAGGTGCGCACCGAGGTCGTCCCCGCCTTGCTCCGCGCGCTCGAGCGCGAGCAGTCGAAGGACATCCTGACGGGCGCGTTGATCGCACTCGCCAAGATCGGTGACGTCGCAGGCGAGAGCGGCGAGAGCGAGCTCACGAAGGCTATCACGCGCTTCCTGCGCCACTCCGACACCGACGTCGCCGAAACGGCGGCGGTCGCACTCGGAATCCTGGCGGACGAGCGCTCGGTGCCGATGTTGCTCGAGCTGCTCGAAGACGGCCCGAAAGCGCGTAAGCTCCTCGGCAAGACCGAGGTCCCGGTGCGCATGCGCGCCTTCGCCGGCTACGGCCTCGGGCTCGTCGGCCACCGCTCCGGCGACAACGAGCTGCGCCAGGACATCGCGCGGCGCCTGATGGCGATCCTGGACACGCCGAGCTTCTCGCGCCGCGACATCAAGGTCGCCGCGATGACCGCGCTCGGGTTGACGCCGGTCGATGGCGCGGGGGAGCTGACGCTCGAAGCCCAGATCGATTTCCTGCGCGACTACCTCGATCCCGCCGAGCAGCGGGCGAACAAGACGACCCGCGAATGGTTCGTTCGCGCCCACGCGCCGACGGCGCTCGCGCGCTTGTTCGAAGGCACCGGCCCCGAGCTCGACGAGAGGCGCGAGCTCGTTGTAGGCGAGCTTCGCGCGATCATCGGACCGCACTCGAAGTCACGGAACGAGCTGCAGATGAGCTGCGTCCTGGCGCTCGGCCAGCTCGTCACCGCCGCCGGCACCAAGTGGGAGACGGAGGCGCGTGCCGAGCTCATGCGCAACGTCAAGCAGGGCGACCAGCAGAGCCGCCGCTTCGCACTGATCGCGCTCGCGCAGGCCGCGGGCACGCCCGGTTCTGGCGAAGACGGTCTCGCGGGCACGCACGAGGCGCGCCAGCTCTTGCTCAAGCACATGGGCGGCGGCAAGACCCAGATCAAGCCCTGGGCGGCGCTCGCCGTCGGCGTGCTCGGCCGTCAGCTGCTCGACGAGAACGCCCCCATCGAACCCGGCGCGGCCTATGCCTTGCGCTCGGCGGCGACCGAGAACATCCGCCCGTCGGAAGCGGGTGCGTACCTGGTCGCCCTCGGCATCCGGCGCGACACCGAGGCGCGCGAGATCGCGCTCGAGAAGCTCGACTACTTCCAGGGCTCCGACAACGCGCGCGGCTACGCGGCGGTCGCACTGGGTCTGATGGAGGACCGCAGCTCGATCGAAGCGATCCAGCGCGTCATCGTGAACTCGAAGTACAAGCCGGAGCTGCTCAAGCAAGCGGCGATCGGCCTGGGCCTGTTGGGTGACAAGTCGGCGGTCCCGGGCCTGATCGAGATGCTCGGGCAGGCGAACGTCCTCAGCACGCAGGCCGGCCTCGCGACGGCGCTCGGCGCGATCGGGGACGCGCGGTCGATCGACCCGCTGATCGAGATGCTCGGCAACCAGGGGATCACGGAGACGGCGCGGAGCTTCGCGGCGGTGGCGCTGGGGATCGTCTGTGACAAGGAGGACCTGCCTTGGAACGCGAAGATTGCGGTGGGGATCAACTATCGGGCGAACACCGAGACGTTGACCGGCCAAGGCAACGGCATCCTCGACATCCTGTAGGACCTGGCTGGCTTCCGGCCTTTGACGATCAACGGAACGAAAAACTACGCTGAGGGCCCGTCCGAGAATAAGTGTCAGGTTTCGGCGAGCCATCGTCGTTCCTGGCAAGGCGCGCCGCCGACGCGTATTCGCTGGATACTCGGAGAAGGCGCAACGTAGCCAGGGGCGGCGAGGGCCGGCGAAACGTGACAC
>JAAELL010000570.1 GCA_024226735.1 bacterium
AAAATGCCGCACAAGAGTGACTCACACCACTAGCAGCCCGTTGACAACGTCATTCGGCGCCATGACGGCATCCTCCACGCCCGCTCGGCACCTGAAAGCCTCCCCGCATCCACGCATTCGCCTACGTTTCCAGGCGCCAACCGGACGCGGATGCTGTCGCCCTGGCATCCGAAGCACTTCTTCAACGGGCTGCTAGTGGGTCGTCGCGCGAGGGCCGTACCGAGCGCGGACGGCGCGTGCCTGCTCGGAGCCTGGGCCGTCCCCTGGTGAGTCCCCGGGCATCCACCCCTCGAAGCTCGCGTAGTGGGCGCGGACCGACTCGCCGAGCTGCGTTTCCGACTCCGGCGTCAGGCCAAGCAAGGGCTCGAGCGCCGCGTACAGGCTGACCGCCGCCAAGTGGTTTCCGGCCTCGCTCCAGTGCCCGTCGCTCTCGAAGCGCCAGTCCCGGTACCGATAGCCCTCCACTCGCTCGCCGAACGCCGCGTAGAGATCGATGACGTCGATCCCATCGGGGACGAGGTGACGCGCTTCGTGCTCCTTGGGTCGGGACCCGCAGCGAGAGCTCGACGAGCGACAGGCACACGACCGAACTCACGAGCACGACTGCGAGGCGGGTTGTGACGACGCGCATCCGCCCGTGCTCTCGATTGCCCTCACGCGTGGTCGATTGAGAGGCGAGCATTGGCGTACGCTAGCCCTACCCCCACGTGGGTCAAGGTGATGGCGGCGCGATTGCCGCGCTCGTCCCGCAAGCCTCTTCGGAATGGCCCTCTCGGGATGAATCCGAAGAGGCCGAGCCGCTCTCGAGGATCCGCTCGAGGCCTGGGCGGTCGAGGGTCTCCCTGTCGAGCAACTCCTGAGCGATGCGCTCCAGGCACCCGCGCTCCGCCTCGAGAATCGAACGGGCGCGGTCGCGGGCCAACTCGAGCAGAGCACGCACCTCCTCGTCGATCGTACGCGAGGTTCGCTCGGAGCAATCACGCACCATCGCGCCGGGCGTCAGGTAGGCGCCCTCGCCCAGGCGCGCGCAACTCCCGAGGCCGACGCGATCGCTCATGCCGAGCAGGCAGACCATCTGACGCGCGATGTCCGTCGCCCCGCGCAGGTCGTCCTGCGCGCCGGACGAGACATCCGCGAAGACCAGCTCCTCGGCCGTTCGACCGCCCAGCAGCACGGCGAGCCGGTCCATCAGCTCGTTCTTGGTGCGCAAGTAGTGCTCGTGGTCCGGGAGCTGCATCGTGTACCCCAGCGCAGCGCGCCCGCGGGGCACGATCGTCACCTTCTGAACGCGATCGCCGTGCTCGACGCGTGAGGCCACCAGCGCGTGGCCGGACTCGTGATAGGCGACCCGGCGCTTCTCGGCGGGTTCGAGGCGTCGACTACGACGCTCCGGGCCCGCGACGACGCGCTCGACCGCCTCGAGCAGATCCCGTTCCGCGATCTCGACGGCGTGCCGGTCGGCGGCGATCAGGGCCGCCTCGTTCACGACGTTGGCAAGGTCGGCACCGGCCATCCCCGGCGTCACCCGCGCGATGCGCCCGAGCTCGACGTCCGCTGCGAGCGGTTTGCCCCGAACGTGGACGGCCAAGATCGCTTCCCGGCCGACGATGTCGGGCGCGTCGAGCACGACCTGGCGATCGAAACGCCCGGGCCGCAACAGGGCCCTGTCCAGGATCTCGGGCCGGTTCGTCGCGGCCAAGAGGATCACGCCGGCGTTGTTCTCGAAGCCGTCCATCTCGGCGAGAAGCTGGTTGAGCGTCTGCTCCCGCTCGTCGTTGACGACCCCCATCGAGATGCCCCGCTGGCGGCCGATGGCATCGATCTCGTCGATGAACACGATGCAGGGCGCCCGCGCCTTCGCCTGCTCGAAGAGGTCGCGCACCCGTGCCGCACCGACGCCGACGAACATCTCGACGAACTCGCTCCCCGAGAGGGAGAAGAACGGGACTCCGGCCTCGCCGGCGATCGCCCGCGCGAGCAGCGTCTTGCCGGTTCCCGGCGGTCCAAGCAGAAGGACGCCCTTCGGGATCCTGCCGCCCAGTGCAGTGAAGCGGCCCGGGTTGCGGAGGCACTCGACCATCTGCCCCAGCTCCACCTTGGCCTCGTCGCACCCCGCGACGTCCTCGAACGTCACGCCCGTGCCCTCTTCCGCGACGAGCTTCGCGCGGCTCTTGCCGAAGCCCAGCATCTGGCCACCGGCGCGCCTGGCCATCCCGCCGAACAGCCACATCAAGACCAGGACCAGGACCATGAGCCCGAACGGCAAGATCCAGGCGAACAGCAGATCACTGAACGCATTGCGCGGCGCCCCCGTGAAAGGGATACCCGCGCTCTCGAGGTCCTGCACGAGGTCCGCGTCCTCGAGGCGGACACAGCGGAACCGCACCGCCGCGGGCACTTCGTCGCCGGTATCGGAACCGCCCCCCAGCTTCCCCGTGATCCGGGTCTCGCCCACGACGGCGTCGAGCACATCCCCGCGTGCCAGGTGCTGCTTGAACTCGCTGTAGCGGATCGTCTGCACGCCGCCCGCCGTCTTCCCCCCGAACCACAGGAGCAGCGCGAACAGGGCCGCGATCCAAATCCAGAACATCGCGCGGTTGCGAGCCGCCTCGGGTACCTGCGCTCTCGGCTCCGCGCTCGGTTCCTTCGTGCGGTTCAGCACACCGGCACCTCCTCGCGGACGAGGCGTTCGAGGAACCGCGGGACACCGGCGAGCTCGCGCGCATAGATCGCTCGTACGTCGGAGGCGACGTCCCCGATCGCGACCCCGGGCGCGAGGCTGAGCTGGGCCGAGGCGACCCACGGCCTGTCGATCGGGCGTCCGATCCGGCTGCAGAGGAACACGCGCGTCTCCTCGATGCCGGCGACGTCCGCCTGGATCTGATCCGCAATGCGCTGCGCCAGCAGGTTGTAGATCTTGCCGACGTGACTGACGGGGTTCTTGCCGGCCGCGGCCTCCAGCGAAGCGGGCCGGTGGAAAGCGATCAGACCGTTGACGCGGTTGCCCCGACCCACCTCGCCGCTATCGGCGCCGTCAGCAGACGTTCCGAGCACGGTGAGGTACAGGCCTTCCGCCCCGTGGCCCTCGCGGTCGAGCGCATTGATCACGAGATCGAGCTCGTCGACTTGCGGCTGTGCCGCACCCAGGAGCTGCAGTAGCTGCTCACGCATCGCCGCTTTGCAGTCGAAGTAGTCGCGCTCGCTCTTGACGAAGCGATCGACAAAAGCGACGGCCACGGTGAGCTCGACCCTGCGCTCGATCCGCGCGCCCATCACCTTCACGTCCTCACCCGCGGCGGGGAACTGCCCCTTGAAGTCGGGGCCGTTGAGAATGGCCTCGGTGGTCAAGACGAGCCGCTCCGTCTCGGTCAGGGGTGCGTAGCCCACACCGACCGACGTGTCGTTGGCTCCGGCCGCGCGCCGTTCTGCCACATCCACCAGCTGCGCCGACCCTGGGCGCAGGACGCTCTCGATGCGCAAGTGCTGCGCGGGGTCGACGAAGCGCAAGTGCTCTTCGAACCAACGCGCCGCTCGACTTTCCGCGATCTCGGCAACCGGAATCGCCTTGCCTTCCCAGACGTTCGTTGCCCGGTCGCCGAGGAGCAGCCGCATCGGGCGCAAGACGCGTCCCCCACCGAGTCGGGGCTCACTGGAGCCCGCCACGAGAAGCGCCTTGTCGACGTTGTGGTGCAAGACCCGGCCCGCCAGCTCGAGGTACACGCGGCACAACTCGTGCGAGACGGCTTCGGCGACGCGGTCGCAAATCGTGTCCGGGTGCCCCAGGCCCTTGCGCTCGACGATCTCGACGGTGCGGCGGGCAACCGGCGCCGCCGTGAGCGCCTCGATACGCACGCCGGAGTCCATGGGCCGCTACGCGAACGACTCGCCCGGCTGTTTCGCGTCGGACGGCTCCTCAATCTCGGTCAACGTCGCGTCGGTCAACAGCAGGACGCCTGCGACCGAAACCGCGTTCTCGAGCGCGATGCGCACGACCTTCATCGGATCGACAATGCCGGCCTCGAAGAGGTCGACTTGCTCGCCACGAGCAGCGTCGAAGCCCATCGCCCCGCCACAGGCGCGCGTCCGTTCGACGATGACGCCGGACCGAGAGTCGGGCGCAATGCATTCGCGAGCGCCGTCGTGCCGGCGAGGATCCGGCTTCGCGCGTCGTCCTGGAGACGCAGGCAGCTGTGGCTCATGACCCACCTCCGCCGGTGTCGACGTCCACGATCAAGTGCGGGCGACCGATCTGGCCCAGGGTCCTGCCGACCGCTTCGGCGGACACGGGCGGGGCAATCCAATCCTCCTCGCGACACGCCTCCCGGGCGATGTCGTCGAGCGACAGGATTCCGCACAGCCGCCCCTCTGCGTCGACGACCGGCAGACGACGCACCTGATGTTGCCCCATCACGTTCTCGGCCTTCTCGATCGAATCGTCCGCGTGGCACGCGTGGACACGCTCGCTCATCGCGCCGCGCACGTCGAGCTTCGACAGCGGCGCGTCCGTCCGGTGCGCCTTCAAGCAGACGTCGCGATCCGTGATCACGCCGACGATGTGCCCATCGGCGTCGACGACCGCGATGCAGCCGCAGTCCCGCACCTCCATCATCTCAGCTGCGTAGCTCAGACGGTCTTCGGGGCGAATAGTCCCCACGTCACGAATCATCAGGTCTCGGACTCTCACGTCGATCACCTCGGCGGAAGCAGTTGAACGCAGACAAAGATACGACCTCCAGCAGAGCTGCAACCACGGGCCGAGTGGCGTAGCACGCGCGAGCGGGCTGCGCACGGACCCGGCGATCAGCGCCCCATCCGTACGACCACTTCGTGCTGGCCCTCGAGCTCGGTCAGCGCGACGCGCCTCGACGGCAGCTCCTCACCGTCGAGGGTCACGCTCGCCACGCCACGCGCGACGCCGTGCGGGTTCTCGACGACGACTCGGCACTGACAGCGGGACGTTCGCACCATCGCACGGAACCCCTCCCAGTCGGGCGGGATGCACGGCTCGATCACGAGATCACCACCGACGCGCCGCAGTCCCAGGATCGCCTCGACGCCGAGGCGCCAGAGCCACGCGGCGGCACCGGTGTACCACGTCCAGCCCCCGCGACCCGTATGCGGCGCAAGGCCGTAGACGTCGGCAGCGACGACGTAGGGCTCGACCCGATAGCGCGCCACCGCGTCAGGGCTCGTCGCGTGCAGGATCGGGTTCAGCAGCCGAAAGATGCGCTCCGCCTCACGACCGTCGCACACCGCCGCGAAGGCCCAGCCCAGCCACGTGGCGGCGTGCGTGTACTGTCCACCGTTCTCGCGAATCCCGGGTGGGTAGGCGCGGATGTACCCTGGGTCCTCGTGGCCGAGGTCGAACGGTGGCGCCAGCAGGCGCACGAGCCCGTCCTCCTCCCGCACGAGCTGCTCCCGCGCGGAGTCGAGCGCGATGCTCGTTCGCCGGGGGTCCCCGGCCCCCGAGAGTGCCGCCCAGGCTTGAGCGATCACGTCGATGCGACACCGTCGCGACGATGCGGACCCCAAGGGCGTCCCGTCGTCGTACCACGCGCGCAGGTACCACGCTCCGTCCCAGGCGTGCCGATCGACGCGCTCCGCCAGCTGCTCGGCGCGTTGCCGGTACTCATTCGACTCCTCGCCGTGTCCGAGCTCGTCGAGAACGCCCGCAAAGGAGCGCAGCGTCGCGATGGCGAACCAGGCGAGCCAGACGCTCTCACCGATGCCGCCTTCGCCCACGCGGCTGAATCCGTCGTTCCAATCACACGATCCGATCAGCGGGAGACCGTGAGGTCCACTCGTCAGGGCACGGTCCAGCGCCCGCCGACAGTGCTCGAGCAACGAGAGCTCATGTTCCGTCGTAGCGAACTCCGCGTAGCGCTCGACCTCGTTGTCGGCGAGCGGTTCGCCGCTCAGGAAGGGGACCGGTTCTTCGAAGATGCTCAGATCGCCCGTCGCCTGGGCGTAGGACGCGGCGACGTAGGGCAGCCACAACAGATCGTCGGAACACCGCGTACGCACGCCGCGCGCCAGCGGAGGGTGCCACCAGTGCAGGACGTCACCGGCCTCGAACTGGCGCCGGGCAGCATCCAAGACGTGGGCGCGCGTCCTTTCCGGCGCCGTGTGCACGAGCGCGAGCACGTCCTGCAGCTGGTCGCGGAAACCGAAGGCGCCGCTCGACTGGTACATCCCCGTTCGCCCTTCGACCCGACTGGCGATCGTCTGATACAGCAACCAGCGGTTCAAGGCAATGTTCATGGCCGGCTCGGGTGTTTCGACCTCGACGGCCCCCAGGATCTCGTCCCAGAATGCACGGAGCGCTTCCCAAGCCCGAGCGATCTCAACGCCCGAGCGATAACGGGCGGCCAGGTCCAACGCATGCTCACGGCTGGCGCCGTCCCCCAAGACGAAGTGCACCTCGCGCTCGCTCGCCGGCGCGAGCTCGATGTGCACCATCGACACGTGACACGGATCCACGCCCGCGCGCACACGTCCCGAGAGGCCCCAGCGCCGCAAGGCGGCGGGCTGACGCAAGTTGCCGTTGCGGCCGAGGAACTCGAGCCGGTCGACGGTCACCGCGTGCGGGAGCGTATCGCTGACGAGAAACGCGACACGTCCGCCGTGCTCGGGATCCCAGGCGTTGCCTGCCAGCAGTGCTCCCGTCCTCCCATCGTACTCGTGGCACGTGAAAGGCAAAGCCTCTGCGCGCACCGCCCCCAGAACGAGTTCGGCGTAGTAGGTGACCGTCAAGCGCCGCGGGCGGCTCCAGAGGTTCCGAAGCCGCAGAGAGACGACCTTGACCGGATCGTCGCGCGGAACGAACACCCGCAAGCGTTGCTCGAGGCCTTGACTCGAGCTTCGGTAGTCACTCCACCCCGCCCCGTGGCGGACGCGAAACGCGACGTCCTCACCCGCCGGGAGTGGAGTCGGCGTCCAGACCACACCGGTCTCCTCGTCACGGAGGTACACGACCTCTGCAGGCTCATCCGCGACAGGATCGTTCCGCCAAGTGGTGAGACGCCGCTCGGCGCTGTTCTGCGACCAGGTCATCCCCAACCCACTCTCTGACACGAGGCACCCGAACCGAGGGTTGGCGAGCACGTTGCACCACGGCGACGGCGTCCGTTGCCCGGGGTCGAGCTCAATCACGTACTCCCGACCGTCACGGGAGAAGCCGCCGAGCCCGTTGTCGAACAGGAGCTCGCCCACGTCCTCCAACGCCGGCGTCGCCTCGCTCGTCTCGGTGACGTCGTGGGTCGGAACGAACCGGGGAGGTAAGTCGTGATCGAGGTCCAGCTCTCTGATCTGGCCCGCGAGTGGTCCGCTGGACTCGCGCACGACGACGCGCGCCGCGACGAGCACGAGACGGCGCTCGTCCGGAGGCATCTGGTCGGCGTGCAGGATGAAGATCCCGCCCCGGCGGTTCCTCGAGTCGGCGGCCCCCCTCCTGGCCATGAGGCGGGTGACCGCCTCTTCGTCCTCGCCCGCGTAGTTCGACGAACCGGTCAGCAGCACGATGAGGTCGACAGACGTCCCGCGACGGCGCCACCAGCGGTGGGCATCGATCAGCTCCGCCAACAGGCGCGTCTCGTTCGGATCACTGATCTCGAGCAGCAGAATCGGGAGGTCGCCGGAGATCCCGTGTCCCCACAGACGTCGCTTGCTCGCGCGGTTGTCACGAATGAGAGCAGGATCGCAGCGCGACACCTCGCTCGCGTGGAGCAACAGCGAAGCCAGTCGCTGAAAGGTCGGGAGGAGCTCGGGGTTCACGCCGAGATCTCGTACTTCGCGGCTGATGACGGCTTGGGCGTCCTCGAACGCCCATTCGGCAGCGGAGATCGAGCGGAAACGGCCTGCCGTCTCGAGCGCTGCCTGACGGGTGCTCGCAGCGCACGAGAGGAAGGCGATCCGCGCGCTCTGGCCAGGCGCCAGCTCGACCGCGCCCTGCAGGACTCCCACTGGATCGAGCACCGCGCCGACCGTCCCCGAGAGAGTCCCGCCGGGGTCGAGCGCGCGGGGACGCTCCCAGGTGCGCCCCCTTCCCAGGAAGCGTGCTCGATCCGTCTCGTAGCCACGGAATCGGCTCCCCACGCCTTCGACCAATCGCTGGGCCAGCACGACCGCCTGCTCGTCCTGCCGGCGCGGGCGGCGTTGAAAGACGAGCGTGTGCTCGTCAGCCACGTACTCGCTCTCGATGAAGAGCTTGGAGAACGCCGGGTGCCGCTCGTCGTCGCGCAGCGGGGCCAAGACCGGCTCGAGACATGAGCTCACGATCAAGCGACGCGGCACGTGCGTCTCGTTCGTCAAGCGGATGAGGCGGATCTCGACGTCGTCGTGTGGCGCAACCGTGACCTCCATGTGCACGAAGAGCCCGTGGACCCGGCGGTGATACTCGACGGCGTGTGCATGATAGATGACGTGTTGCTCCTCCGGTTCAACGCCGACCGGACTGTCTCCGACCGACCAGAGCGCTTGCGTCTCTTCGTCCCGGACGTAGATCCACGTCCCCCCGGCATCACGGGTCGGATCGGCGGACCAGCGTGTCAGCGCCATGTCACACCAGGTCGTGGAGCCGCCACCGGAAGCCGTCAGAACCGTCGTCATGCGCCCGTTCGACAAGACTTGGGCCTCGGGGAGCGCCCCTCCCGACGGCGGCCGCCACGACGGCATTTGCGAGCGGGGAGACGACGGCCGGGGCAGCGGAGAGAGGCTCTCGAGCTGCATCTGCGGCGATACGCCGGCGGGGACGCCTTCGTGCAGAAGGAGCTCGGTCGACTGAACCAGGGAGCTGTCATGGAATCGACGCTGGAGCGGCTCCCCGTTCAGGTAGTTGTCGATCGCGGCCAGGATCATGCCCTGGTGGTGCGCCATGTACGACTCCACGACTGCGTACCGTCGCCCGAACGGCGCTCGCTCGGGCGTGAAGTCGACCGCCTCGAAGAGACCGAACGGACCGGACGCGCCGAGGGCCTCGAGGCTCGAGAGGTTCTCGCAGACGGCGCGGGGTGCGAAAGACAGGGCGAGAACGGATGCGTATGGCGCGACGACCAAGTCGTCTGCGAGCCCACGCCTCAAGCCGAGGCCGGGCACGCCGAACGCACGGTATTGGTAGTTGCGATCCGCGTCGAATCCATGGAAACCCGATTCCGAGATTCCCCAAGGAACACGACGCCGGCGACCGTATTCGAGCTGCTCTGCCACCGCGACGCGGCAGCTCTGGGCGAGCAGCGTGTCGTCGCCGCTGCGCATCAAGAGCGCGGGCATGAGGTACTCGAACATCGTCGCCCCCCAGGAGAGCAGCGTTGGCGCGCCGCGCAGGCGCGTCATGGGCCGACCCAGGAAGAACCAATGCTTGACCGGTGCATCGCCCTTGGCGATGGCGAGGAAGCTCGCAATGCGCGCCTCGGACGCCAAGAGGTCATAGCGATTCGCGTCGCGCTCCCCGCTCGTGACGTTGTATCCGATGTGGAAGAGGAAGCGTTCGTCGTCGAAAAGCAGGTCGAACTCCATCGCTCGCGCCAGCTCGTCGGCTCGCACGCCGAGCCCGAGCAGCTCCTGTTGCAGGCTCTGCGCGTTCGCTCCGGCGCCGACGAGAGCACCGTGCAAGCCCTCGAACCAAGTGTCCAACTCCGCGTCTCCGGCACCGCACTCGGCGCGGATCGCGGGTAGGAGAAGGAGCGCCTCTTCGCACGCCGCCACGATGCTGGTCGGGGAGCTCGTCACCGGCAGGAAGGCTTCGAGCCGTCGAAACGACGTACACGACTGAACGCGAGTCGGAGCCTCCTCGAGCCAGCCCGCCCACGGCAGCAGCTGAGCGATCTCGCGGCCCATGCCCTGAACGTGCTGATGCGTGCGCGCCATCCACACGCGCACCTCGTGCAAGATCTCGGGGTGGTCCGACTGGCTGTGCGTCGCGACTGCATCCATCAGGGCTCGGTCGAGGGCCGGTAGCTCGACCTCGAGCAGTCGCGGGACCAGCGCCAACCAGCGCCGGCGTTGGTCGCACGCATCGCGGACGTCGGCTCGCAAGCGCGCGAGCCGCTCCAGAAATGGCTCAGCCACCAACTGCGGATCCGCGCGCGCCAGGTCGCGGACGCTGCGCTCGAAGAGCTCCAGACAGTCGAGCAGCCCGCGCCAGCTGGCAGGCGTGAGGACGGACGAGGTCGCAGCTTCGGCACAGGCCTGCTGGACGACGAGGAGCGCAGCCGCGAGATTGCCGCTGTCCACGGTCGAGACGTAGTGCGGCAGGAGTGGCTCGAGCGTGCGCGTGTCGTACCAATTGTATAGATGTCCCCGGTACAGCGACATGCGCCCCAGAGTCTCGAGCGTATTGCGCACGCGGAACAGGAGCTCCATCGGCCCCAGCCAGCCCATGTCCCGTGCAGCGACCGCCGCAACGAGGTACATGCCGATGTTGGTGGGCGAAGTGCGGTGGGCGATCTCACCCCGCGGGTTCTCCTGGTAGTTGTCCGGGGGGAGCCACTGGTCCTCCGGACCGACGAAGGTCTCGAAGAAGAACCACGTGCGACGCCCGATCCGGCGCAAGTGAGACCGGCTCTCGCGCGGCATCGTCTCGCGCACCGGGGCGCGCGGGAGGCTCACGCGGCGCGCGATCTCCGGCGCCAGGATCCACAGTGCGAGAAAGGGCGACGCCCAGGGGATCGAGGTCGAGCGCCACGCCGCGAGCGCCGCGAGCAGGACGAGGGCAACGAGCGGGCTTCCGGCCATCTCCCTCCAGACGAGCGTGTGCGGTCGCCGTGCGGCGAGCAGGCGCGCAGTGTGCTCGGCCGTCCGCCACTCGAGGAGATGGCGGCGAGTGATGGTCAGGCGGAAGAGCGTGCGGAGGATCGCGTCCGTGACGACGATCGCTTCGTGCGCAAGGAACACGATATACAGGAACCAGCGTCCGGCGTTCTGACGCAGCGTCTGCACCAACCGCGCGGCCCACGCCCGCACGCGATTCCTGCGCGGCCCGCGCACGAGACCCGAGACCAGTCCCGTGAAGACGTGGCCCGCCGGCGCCAGGACTCCCAGCGCACACCACACGATCGGATGGCCCGGAAGCCACAGCCAACCGGCGGCGAGAACCAGGAGCAGCCCAGGCGTGAGCAGGCTGCGGCGCAGGTTGTCGAACAGGATCCAACGCCCCAGCACGGTGAAGCGGTTCGGAGCACGTCCGCCACCCTTCTCGGGCACACGCTTGCCGAGCCAAGGCAGGAGCTGCCAGTCGCCGCGCACCCAGCGGTGCAGCCGTCTCGCGTAGGCGACGTAGTGGGACGGATAGTCCTCGTACAGAACGATGTCGCTCGCGAGGGCCACGCGCCCGTGCAACCCTTCGAAGTGATCGTGGCTCACCAGCGCGTTCTCAGGGACGCGGCCCGCGAGACTGCGTGCGAAAGCCGCTACGTCGTAGGCTCCCTTGCCGACGTAGATCCCCTCTGCGCAGAGATCTTGATAGACGTCGGAGACGGCACGCGAGTAGATGTCGATCGCGGCGTCACCGGCGAACAGGCGCGTGAAGCACGAGCGCGCCGCGGCCGTGGGCAGGATCTCGACCCGCGGCTGGACCACGGTGTAGCCGCGGCGGATGCGTCCGGTCTTCGGATCGAGCTCGGGGCGGTTCAGGGGGTGCGCCAGCACGCCGACGAGCCGGCCCGCGGCGCCCTGCGGCAACAGGGTGCCGGCATCGAGCGTGATCACGTAGCGCACGCCGAGCAATCCATCGGGGCGGCCGACGACGTGGTCGAGGCCCGGCGAAGCCCCCTCGAGCAGCAGCCTGTTGAGCTCCTCGAGCTTGCCCCGCTTGCGCTCGAACCCCATCCACACGCCCTCGGACGGATTCCATAGCCGCCGTCGATGCAGGAGGTGGAACGGACCGCGACCCTCTTTCCCGTGCTTGCGATTGAGGAGCTGAATGCCGGCCTCGACGCGCCGCAGGAGCTCGGAGTCGCTCGGCAGGGTCTCCTCCGGCGCGTCGACCCAATCGGAGAGTAGGGCGAACTCGAGCTGCTCGTCGGCGTTGCGGAGATAGTGGAGCTCGAGCTCTCGAACGAGACCTTGCACCTCGCGCACACTGCCGAGCAGGCACGGCACAGCCACGAGGGTGCGGCAGTCTTCCGGGAAGCCGCACGCGCTGTCGAGCTTGGGCAGCACGCGTGGCGGCAGGACGTTCGTCAGCACCCATTGCACCAGGGTCGCGCCGAGCGTGGAAGCGGGCAGGAGGAGCAGCAGCAGACCGACCCACCACAGCAGAGCGCCCGCATCCCGAGCGGCGAGGTAGCTGACCGGGTACGCCAGGACGGCCGCCGTCATCACAGTCGTGCCACCGACCAGCGTGAGTGTCGGGCGCGCGGTCAGGGCACGTCGCAGCGCCTCGAGCAACGGCGGCCGGTAGCCGAGCTCGCGTTCGAGCTCGCAGCGTCCGTCCCCGATCAGCCAGTACCCGACGTTCGCGTAGCGCGGGCCGCATTCCGAGGAGGTCCCCGCGCGTGCGACCGCCGCTCGCGCCACGTCCGGCTCGTCGCGGCCCGTGCGCAAGGCGATCTCCTCGACCTGTTTGCAGCATCGGTCCCGGGTCTCGGAATCCGTGAGCGCATAGGTGCGGGCCGGATCACGCTCGAGGATGTGCTCGACCTGGGATGCCTGGCGGAAGAAGGCCCTCCAGTCGACTCCGTCGAGCCAGCGTAGAGTCCGTATGCAGCAGCCGACCGTCTCCCCCACGTCCGCTCGGGGAAGGGCCGCACCGAGACACGATGGGGGGAGGGGTGAGGGCACCTCGGGGGAGACTTCTGCCAGCGCGCCAACGAGCTGCTCGAGCGTGCCTAGACGCAGGAAAGCAGGCAGCGCCCAGAGCTCGGCCATCGTCAGCGTCGCGTCCCACTGGAAGCTCGCCAGAGCCTGCTGGATCCGGTCGGAGTCCGGAATCAGCTCGGCCTCACGAAGCAGGCACGCGGCGAGCACGTACGCGCGGGGCAGGCCGGCGCCGTCGCCATCGCTCAGGGCCGGGAGCCTGCGGAAGAATCCGTGCGGCATGTCCTGGCGAACCTGGCGCACGGCGCGTTGAACGTAGAAGTAGTTGTCGAGAAACCACTCCGCGGCGCGGTAGTGCTCGCTCGCCCCATGCTGCTCGGCCTCGAGGGTCGAGCGCATCCTCGCGAACCACTAGGGCACGCCCGCGAGTCGCTCCAGCGCCCCGAGCCGTGCCGGCGGTGCGTCGCGCACGGCACGCGCGGCTTCCCGCGCCCACTCGAGCGATTCCGAGCTCGGCTCACACCGCTGGGCACGGGCAGCCGCTCCCGCACGCGTCTCAGTCACGGAGTGCCGAAGCGCGCGCCGCCTCGTAGGGGTTCCGCTTCCCGCACGTGGCGCACGGCTTCCTCGAACTCGGAACGACGTTGCGGCAGGTTCTGGATCATCAGGATGGGACGTTCGGCATGGTGAACCAGGTGACCAGCAATGCCTCCGTAGCACCAAGGGCGATGCCCCGTCTTGCCGTGGGCCGTGAACGCGATGAGATCGATCCGCTCCCGCTCGCATATGCCCCGGAGAAGCAATCGCAGGTCCCCGTGCTCCACGAGGTCCTCCAGGTGACAGCCGTCGCCGAGGTGATCACGAACACGGCTCAGGTATTGCCTTGCGGCGCGCTCGTTGCGGCGATGCAAGCGGGCCAGGAGCTCGACGTCCTCCGGGCGCGGCGGGTCGAAGTGCAGGATCTCCGGCTCCGGAACGGCGTGGAGCAGGACCAGCGTCGAGCCCGCGGAGCTCGCCAGCCGGCGCAGCGGTGGGAGGACGGCCTCGGCGCGCGGAGAGCCGTCGAGCAGAATCAGGATCCGCTGCAGGGGGCACTCTGCGCGATCGTGCGACTGCGACCAGGCGGTCGGCACGATCAGCACCGACGCGCAGCTCCGCGCGACGACCTTGTCCGCTGTGCTCGAGAGCCCCCACTCCGTCACGCCCTTCTCGCCATGGGTCGACAAGACGATCAGATCGAAGCCGCCGCGGTCGCTGAGACACAGAACTTGCTCGGCCGGATGCCCCTGGAGGATGACCGTTTCGACGCGGATCCCGCGGGCCTGGACATCGGCGGCCAGTCGATTCAGGTGCTCGGCGGCCTCGACGCGGGCGATCTCCCATTCGAGCGTGTCGGACGGGGGCCCCTCGTGGGCGCGCAGGTGCGACTCCAGCACGTGCACGAGCGTGACCTCACTGCCGTACGCGCGGGCCAGCCCGATGGCGTGCTGCAGCACCTTCTCGGAACGCGGCGAACGGTCGAGACACACCAGGATCCGGCGCATGACGACCAGCTGATCACGGCGATCCGATGTCGACGGCTGGACCATCCCTCGTGGATCCTCATTCATCCTTGGACTCCGGATTCTTGCTCGATCGTGATGACCGTAGCCCAAGTCCGTGGGCCGGGCTGTGCCCTCGGCAGCGTAGTTGACCGGTGGCGAGTGCTGAGTCGCGATCACTCGCGGCGCGTGCGCTCTCCTCCGATGCGACCTACGCCCCTGACCCCAACGGTTGCAGCAAGCCTGTCGAGTAAGCTGCACACGTGAAGTCCGACGTCCCCCTGGCGCGCCTCCTGCTGGCGGATTCAGCGCGCGAACCGACCGATTGGCGTTTGCTGCTGCTGCTCGAGCAGCCTGCCGATCGCTCGGCGCCGGATCCGGAAGGCTCGGCGCGCGCGCGGGGTCCCCGCCGCCCTGCTCGGCGCCCACGTGGACGGGCGATCTTCACGGGGCGCCGTCGTGTGCAAAGTCCATGGCCCCTGGCCGGTCACGTTGAATCGCAGATGAAGGAAAGCACCGAACGCGAGGGACTCGTCGACGACCAGACGCTCGTGGACGAGCAGGAAGAGTAGACCCGGCCTGAGGCCCAGAGGCGCGGACGGCACGCGCTCGAGCGCGTTGCCAGTACTAGCAGGCTGTCGGAGTGGTCACGATTCGCGAGGTACCGAGCATCGGGCGCAGATCAAGGAGCGACAAGTTCCCCATGGTTGGATGCCATTGGGGACCTTGGCGCGACGCC
>JAAELL010000571.1 GCA_024226735.1 bacterium
GACGACGCGACTTCGCTGCAAGTCTCGGAGGAGGCGCAACGCAGCAGCGGGCGGGTACGGGCCGACCAAAATGCCGCACAAGAGTGAATCACACCACTAATGGGGTGATGCAGACAGTTGCGGTCTTATCCCATTACCTGCCGAGCGCGCCGCGACCGCTTCCAACGATCGAGCCACCGCGACTTCGGTCGGGTGGCTCGATGTATGTTCCGGCGGGCTACTCCCGTGCGTTGCCAGATTGCCGACGGGCGTGGCCCGATACGACTCTCAATTGCGAGACGGGAAGACTCCGATGAGCCTCACTTCGACGGCGTCGGTGAAGTTGCTCGACCCCGCGTCGCGGTACCAGCTCTGGAAGTACCAGGTGTCACCCGGCACCGCCGGCGCCGGCGGATTCACGGGGATCGCGCTCAGATCGATGAGCAGGCTTCCGGTCGGGCCCTGGATCACCTCCGCGGGCCGGTTGAAGCGTGCGATGCCCGAGCAACCTTGGAAACCGCTGCAGCCGATGCACAGAGGGCCCGCTGCACCCGGCGGCTGGATGAAGCCGGGGCTCTGGCTCGCGAGGAAGTACCCGAACTGGTTCGGTGGCAGATTCTCGGCCCTCAACGTCAAGGCGTTGTCGGACACGCGCAAACTCCCCGTCACGGTGATGGTCGCGGGCTGCTGCGTCGAATTCGGAACCGCCGGGTCGCAGTAGTTCCTCACCGATGCCTGCTCGAAGAGGTCCGGCGGAAGGGCCGCGATCGCATCGACGTCGTCGTCGAAGGGGCCTGCGAACGGACCGTACGTGTTGTTGAGGAACGAGTAGTAGATCATCGTCGGATCGAGTCCACCGGTCTCGTCGATGGCGGGCGTGCGAGGGTCGTTGTCGTCGACGCTGAAGAGCACCGCGAGGTACACGGGAGAGTAGGGGTTCTCGGGGTCCTGCGGTAGCTGCACGAGCTCGAAGGCGTCGATGTCGACCTCGGCCGGGATCGGGATTCCAAGCTGTGACGCCTGGATCGCCAGGGTCGGAACGCCCGCGATGACGACGTAGATCGCTCCCGGCGTGAGTCCCGCGTGCCCTTCGTGGTCCGGGCTGAACAGCTGCACGGAACTGGCGAAGGCGCGCCAGTCGAGCGCGTCGACATCGTCATCGCGCGCCTGCGGATTGGCCCCGGGGGTCGGATTCGGACCGAGGTCGGCGTGGACCCCGACCTCGTCTCGGAAAGGCAAGATTGCGCTGACCGTGAACGGGTAGGCGCCCAAGCCGAGAACGACCTCCAGGACCTCGTCGTTGTTGACTCCCTGCCCGTAGGTCGAACCGGACGGCGACAAGCTCTCGACCGGCATGCGCAGGGGGTTCGTGGCAGACCAGCTGCGGGCGACGTCGTCGTCGAACGAGATCAACAGCTGTTGGGCGAGGAAGATCCCGAGGTAGTTCAACTGATCGTCTTCACGCGGGACCTGCCCAGGGAAGAAGGGCCCGTGCTGTTGGCCCTGCGGCAGGCTCGCGAGCCACGCGGCGTCGATGTTCACGACGTCGTAGGCGTCGAGGTCGTACGCGTCGCCGTAGCAAGTGGGCGGCCCCGGAGGGGAGCAACCGAACGTGTACGGCTCGCCGTCGACCGACTCGGGCGCGAAGACGGCAGCGTAGGTCGCGTCATCGAGCAACATCGGTGCTCCCGCGAGGAAAGCGGATCCGTAGACGTCGCCCGGATCGTGCACCTCGTTGCCGTCCGTGACCGGGTCACAGAAGCCAGTGTCCGAGCCGAAGTCGGTCGACCACGCCATCAGGTTTCCAGTGATCACGCGCACGTGATCCTGAACGTGGTGCACGGGGAGGTACAGCTCGAGCGTGTGTCCCCAAACACGGATCCAGTCGGCATTGGCCACGTTCAAGCCGTGCAGCGCTGTGCTCGGCACGTACGACGTCCCCGGCCTGCCCAAGGCCGCGTCCGTCCCGTCGAGTCCCGCGTCCGTGATGATCACACCGATGATCGGGTCCGCGAACGTGATGCTGCCCTGGAGCACGACGGTCGGGACCACGCTCGTCTGATCCGCGTGCAAGTAGAAGGAGCTCACGGCCACGCCGCCCGGGATCACACCCGGCGTCAGGGTCGTTCCGTAGTCACCGGGCAGTGTGATGTCGACGGGCAGGCCGGCTGCGGGAAGTACGACGTTGCTCTCGTGGAAAGCACGGATCTCGTCGTCGTTCTCGGCCACTCCGTTGCGCACGTCGGTGAGTGTTGCCTCGACGACGTCTCCGGAGGTTGCAACGATCTGGGCCGGTGCCCCCGCGCCCAACGTGATGAATAGTGCGCTCCACCGGACGATTGCCCGGGGGTTGCAAGAGACGAATCTCATAGTCAAAAACCTCTGCTGATTGATACTTGGAAGGTCAGGAACGAACCGGACCCGAGCCTTCTCTGCCGATGCTCGTCCTTGCGGAAAGCCGACTCTCTTCGGTCCGGCTTCCAGCGGTCCCTGCCCGTTCACTCTGTAAACGGAGAGCCGCCTTCGCTCTTTCACGGACATTGCGATTGACCCGTCGAGGCTCCCACGCAAGGTCGCTGGCGATTCTGCGAGGAACATCGAAGGATCTGGCCCCGCCCCGCTCCAACCCCGCATGAAGCCCGAAGAGCTGGATCGTCTCGAACAGGACCTCGACGCCGTCGCGGAACGGCTGGGCTGTCGTGATCGTACCTACGAGCCCCCGCGTCGGACGGCCCAGCACCCACCGCACGCGAGGCAGAAAGGGATCTTGTTGTCCCCGAAGAACTCGAGGGCGTAACGGCAGACGTCCCACCATTTGTCACGGCTGCGGAAATCGTCGAGCGTCACGTCGGAGTGGGAGTGCGCGTAGCCGAAGTACCATTCGTTGCCTGCCCCGCCGGCCAGGAGGGTTCCCCAGAGGGCGTTCTTCCGGCCGTCCTCGTGTGAGTTCCCCGCGTCATCGTCGGGGCGGAGGGAGTGGGTGGCGTCGCCGGGTTCGTCGCAGGCCACAACCCACGGTCGGCCGGCATCCTTCGACCGTCGCAGGTAGTCGAGGACACGGCGGTGAACGTGTCGGAAGTCGGGCCTGTCGGTCTGCAGGTCGGGGATCGGGGTTTCGGGTTCGAGCTCCGCCAGGAAGCGCTCGTCCAGCGCCGGGTCGTGCGCGAGCCGTGTTTCGAGAGCCTCGATGCGTGCGAGGAGCTCGGTGGGGTTCAGCTTGCCCGCCGGTTCTGCATCCGCCACTTCGCGGACGGACTCGCGCGCCAGCGCCTGGTGCTGTTCGGTCGTCACGTGCGCCTCGGCTCGAGTGCGACCCCATCCGCCGCGGGCGCGACGAGCTCGGGGCGCAGCACCGTCGCGACCAGGGCGGACGTAGCGGCGCTGAGAAGGAGAGTGACGAGAAGTGCGTTGGAAGTCCTCATGATGCTCCTTCTGATCGGGGCGTGTCGAATGCTACTACTGCCACCACGATTGAAGGAGGGCTCGGCCCTCCCCGGTTGCACTGACCCCCCCGATATGGAGGATGGGCGCGCCGGAGGCCTGGCGAACAAGGCCTTGGCCCACCTTCCGGAAGAAAGAAGAGCACACCCCATGACCGATCCGCCGAAGCCCTACGAAGACTTCATCCGTCGTTTCCCCAAGCTCGGGGAGGCGTGGAACCTCCTCCGCGTGGGCGCCCTGGATGCCGGCCCGCTCGACGAGCGAACGCTCGCGCTGACCAAGGTCGCCGTTGCGACCGGTGCTCAGCGCGAGGGGGCCCTGCACGCCGCCGTGCGCAAGGCTCTCGGGCTCGGCGTCGCACCCGAGGAGATCGAGCAGGTCATCGCCTTGGCCGCGAGCACCGTCGGCCTCCCCGCGACCGTCGCCGCCTGGACTTGGGCCCACGACGAGTTCGAGAAGGCCCGCGGGTAGCGGAGGCGCCGCCGCGGTGGGCATGTCGGCTGCAGCGACCGTGACGCTCGATCCGATTCGGGCCCACGGCGCATGGGTCTACCTGTTCGCCTCGATTGGGAGTGGGGCGCTGCTCGCCGCTCTCGTTCTCGCGGCTCCCGCCGTCGCACTGTCGGGCGGGCCGAGCGACCGCTCTGTTCGTCCTATTGTGGTCGTTCTCCTGCAGGCGCAGCCTGCGGATTGCGGCACCGCTGAAGGACGGGGCGACGTGGGATCGCGACGGGCTGCGGGTCCGCGGACTGCGCGAGGCGGGTCTCACGGCCGCGTGGACGCTGCTGGTCGTTTCGAGCCTGAACTGAGGGCGGGCCGCCTGCGCCCTTCGCGCGTGGCCGCTACGGCCTTGTCCACCCGCAGCTGCCCCGACCGACCCAGCGACTCCGTCACCCGAGCCTTCTATTGTCGCTCTGACCACGCCTCACAAGGAGTCCGTCGATGGTGATAGGGAAGCTCATGCTCGGCACTGCCGTGTTCTGGCTCGCGGCCTGCTCGCCCGGTCCGAAGTCCTCGCACGGGTTCCGTCTGCCGGACGGCGACCCGGAGGCGGGGAAGGCCGCGTTCACGGCGCTCGGCTGCGTCAACTGCCATGCGGTCGAAGGGGCGGAGCTGGATGAGCCGGAGGAGCGCGGGATCGATATCAGGCTGGGCGGCAAGGTCCACCGCGTGCGCACCTACGGCGAGCTGGTAACCGCGGTCGTCCACCCCTCGCACGACATCTCCGAGGACTACCCCTCCGAAGTGGTCTCGAGCGATGGCGAGTCCCTGATGGTCAACATGAACGGCTCGATGACCGTCCAGCAGCTCATCGACGTCGTGGCCTTCCTGCAGGGGGCCTACCGCGAGTACCTGCCGAACGACTACGATCCGTACTTCCCGTAAGCGGGCGCTCTGGTGACCGCGGCGCTGCCGCGCGGAGTATGCGGGCTGCATAGCGCGGTACGCAGGCGAGTCGCCCCGAGGCAGCCTCGAAGCTCGTACTCGGGGGCGCGCAGGTCCCCTCCGATGGCACGTCGCTTGCAGAGCGGCCGGTACCGGCCCCCTCCCGCGGGGTCGTCGACTTTGGAACCCCCCGCGGCCGTCGAGGACCGCCTGGAGACCATCAATGGA
This sequence comes from bacterium, assembly GCA_024226735.1. Taxonomy (GTDB): domain Bacteria; phylum Planctomycetota; class UBA1135; order UBA1135; genus JAAELL01. The sequence continues at coordinate 5,035 of JAAELL010000571.1, forward strand.
AGTCAAGAACAAGGCGACGCGCATCGAGCTCTTCAACCTCAGGAAGCCGCAGATGCGCGCGTTCCACATGTCGTGGTTCGCCTTCTTCCTGTGCTTCTTCTCCTGGTTCGGCATCGCGCCCTTGATGCCGATCGTGCGCGAGGAGCTGGGGCTCACCCCCAAGCAGGTCGGCAACACGATCATCGCGTCGGTGTCGATCACGATCCTGGCGCGCTTCGTGGTCGGCTGGCTCTGCGACCTCGTCGGGCCGCGCAAGAGCTACACGGTGCTCCTGCTCCTGGGCTCGCTCCCCGTCATGGGGATCGGGCTAGCGCACGACTACCAGTCGTTCCTGTTGTTCCGGCTGGGCATCGGCGTGATCGGCGCCTCGTTCGTCATCACGCAGTACCACACCTCGGTGATGTTCGCGCCCAACTGCGTGGGCACCGCGAACGCGACCAGCGCGGGATGGGGCAACCTGGGCGGTGGCGTCACGCAGATGGTGATGCCGCTGGTTTTCGCGGGTTTCGTCGGTCTGGGCTACACGGAGTTCTGGAGCTGGCGGCTGTCGATGGTCGTCGCGGGTGCAGTCTGTTTCGTGACCGGCATCCTGTACTACTTCTTCACCCGTGACTTGCCCGACGGCAACTTCAAGGAGCTGCGCGCGCGCGGCGAAATCGAGTCGAAGCAGAAGACGCGCGGGACCTTCTGGCTAGCGGCCAAGGACCCCCGCGTGTGGGCGCTGTTCTTCATCTACGGCGCCTGCTTCGGAATCGAGCTGACGATCAACAACATCGCAGCGCTGTACTACACCGACTACTTCGGGCTGGGCCTCAAGACGGCCGGGTTGGTCGCGGGTCTGTTCGGCTTGATGAACATCTTCGCCCGGACGACGGGGGGGCTCATCGGCGACAAGTTCGGGCAGCGTTGGGGGCTGAAGGGCCGCGTGCGCTGGCTCTTCATCGCGCTGTTCGTGGAGGGCATCGCGCTGCTCCTGTTCTCGCGCATGACCGTCCTCCCGGTGGCGATCGGGACGATGATCGTCTTCAGCCTGTTCGTGCAGATGTCCGAGGGCGCGACCTACTCCGTCGTCCCGTTCATCAACAAGCGCGCGCTGGGTTCGATCGCGGGCATCGTCGGCGCGGGCGGCAACATGGGGGCGGTCGCGGCCGGCTTCCTGTTCCGCAGAGAGGACGTCGCCTGGCCGAAGGCGCTGCTGATCCTCGGCTTCTGCGTGCTCGCCTTCAGCTTCCTGACCGTCTTCGTGCGCTTCAGCGCCGCCGACGAGAAGGCCGCCGCGGCCGAGCACGAGAAAGCCCTCGCGGAGCGCGCGGAGCGCGCCGAGCGCGCCGAGCGCAGGGCCAAGCCGCGCCTCCTGCCGGCTCCGGTCCCGGGCAGGGTGGTGTTCACGCCCCTCACCCTGCTACGCCTCTACCTGGGTATCGCGCTGGCGATCAAGGGCATCTTCTTCATCACGAACATGGACGCCCTCGAGACCCAGATGGGCGACAGTTTCGGCGAGAGGAGGAACCTCGTCGCCTGGTTCGTCGTGTTCGCCCACTCCGTGGGTGGGGTGGCCCTGGCGCTGGGCTTCGTCACGCGCTGGGCCGCGGGGTTGAACTTGGTCGTGCTGCTCGGGGCGGTGCTCGTCACCGTCACCGGCTCGACGACCATGGAGCTGTTGGGCGAGAATCTGAACTTCCAGTTCGCGATGCTGGTGCTGTTCACGCTCGTGGTGTTCGTGTGGCGCGGCGGAGGGCGCTTCTCGCTCGACCGGATGATCGCCGGGGACGAGGGGCAGCCGGCGCCGCAGCCCCAGGCGACGTGAGCGCTGGCGGCCGTCCCCTGGGGACGGCCGCCGCGATCTGGTCCCGGGCCAACGACATGCCGTTGATCGAGGCGGATCCGGGCCTCGCAGCGGACGGCGTTTGCCTTCGAAAGGGGCGCTCGCGGGACCCGCACATTGTGGCTGGCGGGCTCGCACCTTGTCGGATGTAGACTGGCGTGGCGACCCTTCAACATGCACGGTAGGGACGGTTCGACGGTTCGGACCTCCACCTCGAGCACCGGCCAATCCAGTTGAGCCCGATACAGCCCTAGGAATGACCTCGCAACAACGTGGCGATCTGCATCCGCTGTTGCGGCTCGTCGTCTTCCTCCTCCTGCTCTTCTTCTTCTTGGTTTCCATCAAGTTGATGGGCTCCTCGATCAAGGCGCTCGGCGAGGACACGGCCGCCGGTCTCTTCGAGGGCGTGAGCAATCCTTTCGCTGGCCTGGCGGTTGGGATCCTCGCCACCGTGCTCGTGCAGTCGTCTTCCGTCACCACGGCGACGATCGTCGCGATGGTGGGTAGCGGCACGATGCCGATCGAGACTGCCGTACCGATGGTGATGGGAGCCAACATCGGGACGTCCATCACGAACACCATCGTTGCGCTCGGTCACGTGCGTCAGAACAAGGAGTTCGAGCTCGCGTTCGCCGGTGCCACCATGCACGACTTCTTCAACGTCATGGCGGTGACGGTTTTCCTACCAATCGAGCTGGTCACGAGTGGCGGCTTCTCGTTGCACACGGGCGGCATCCTGACCGAGGCGGCCGTTCAGCTCGCGCAGTTCTTGGATCCGGCAATCGATCTCAGTGGCGCCGTCGCGGATGAAGTCGTCAAGGGCAAGAGCTGGAAGAGCCCGATCAAAGTCGCGGTGGGCTGGTTGGCGAAGTTCATTCAGAACCTCGTGATGGCCGACTCGAAGAATCCGACGACGAGCGAGGTCGTCGTGATGTTCGTCGTCTCGCTCAGCGGTATCTTCGCGTCGCTCGTGTACATCACGAAGAACATGAAGAAGCTCATGGCGAACCGGGCCGAGCGCATGCTCAACCGGGCTCTCGAGAAGAGTGGCCTGATCGGGATCCTCATTGGCGCGCTGATGACTGTGGCCGTACAGAGCTCGAGCATCACGACTTCGTTGCTCGTGCCCATGATCGCGGCCGGTATCCTGTCCCTGCGCAATGCGCTTCCGATCACGCTTGGCGCCAACATCGGAACGACGATTACTGCCATGCTGGCTGCGATCGTGACCGGTTCGTGGGGGCTCGTGATCGCATTGGTGCACCTGCTCTTCAACCTCGCGTCCACGGCGCTGATTTACCCAATTCCCGCGGCACGCTACCTACCGGTCAGGCTGGCCGAGGGCCTGGCGCGCTTGACCACCCGTAACAGGCTCTGGGCCGTAGCGTATGTGGGTGTCACCTTCATCGTGATCCCAATCGCCGGCATGCTGTTCTTCAAGGACTGAAACGATGTTGGATTGGCTGTTCAGATCGAAAGGCAGCGGCGGTGGCGTCGTCAAGATGACGCGCGACCTCGAGCGCATGATTCAGGAAGGGCGCCACGCCTTCGATACGGCTTGTAGCGCGCTGATCGGTGGCGCGGGTCCTGATAGCGTTCGCAAAGACCTCTTGGAGACCGACAAGCGCATCGACAAGCTCGAGCAGTCGATTCGGCGGCAGATCGTAGTGCACGCGTCCGTGCACGGCGCACAGCAAATCCCCGAGATGATGGTGCTGATGTCAGTGGCGAAGGACGCCGAGCGCATCGGTGACTACGCCAAGAACATCTTCTCGCTGACGGCCAACCACATCGCGTCCAGTGGTAAGCCTCACCACGACGACTTACAGGAACTCCGCGAGCAGGTCTCTACGCTGCTCGCCGACGCGCCCGACGTCTACGATCAGCAGGACAAGCCGCGCGCGGACGTGTTCATCAACCGAGCGAGTGAGTTGATCGATGCGTGCGAAGCGCACATGACCGAGATCTTCTCTCTGGAGCAGTGCTCTGGCTACGATGCCGTCTGCGCCCTGGCATTCCGCCATATTCGCCGCGTAGCCGGGCACGTCCAGAACATCATCACGGCCGTCGTCAATCCGATCGATCGGATCGATTTCCATGACGAGCCGAGCGTGCCCGAATAACGGGCGCGATTCGTTCGCGACCTCGCTCGGGTCGCGGTGCCCGTCACAAACTCGCGGGCGAGGCAATACATCAACGGCGACGAGAGGTACGCTCAAGCCATGGCGAAGACCGTAGTCATCGTCGGGGAAGGCGAGCCCGCTCCCTTCTTGCGAGGGATTCTGACGCGCTCGCTCCAGGACGCCGGGCTCAGTTTCGACGACGCCTACGGTCTCGCGACGACGGTGCGAGACGAGTTGCGTGACGTCGACGAACTCTCCACCGACGAGCTTCGCGAGCGCGTCGTCAAGTACCTCGTCGAGTTTGGCGACTCGTTCGTGGATCGCTTCATGCGACCCGAGATGCCGACCATTCTCGTGCGAGCGTCGTCCGGTGAGACCGCGCCCTATTCGCGTGGCCGGCAGAGGATGCACCTCGAGGCCTGCGGGCTGGGACCGGCCGAGGCGATCGAATTGGCGGCGGGTATCCAGGACGGGCTGATGGCGCGCGGCCGCGATGAGGTTTCGAGCTTGGACCTGAAGCGGCTCACGCATCAGTATCTCGAGACACAGCATGGGGCGGATGCCGCCCACCGCTACCTCGTCTGGGAGGAGTTTCTCGCCAAGGGTGATCCGCTCCTGATTCTCTTGGGTGGAGCGACCGGCTGTGGCAAGAGCACGGTCGCTGCCCACGTCGCGCACCAGCTCGAGATCGTTCGCACGCAACCGACCGACATGATTCGGGAGGTGATGCGGATGATGATGCCCAAGAAACTGCTCCCGGTCCTGCACACGTCCACGTTTCTGGCCCACTCCGAGCTCCACTCGCGCGAAGGTTCGAGCGAAGATGCGGATACGCGGCTGGCGAACGGCTACCTCACCCAGGCCGGACTGATATCGGTCGGTTGCCAGGCTGTCGTTGCGCGCGCCGTATCCGAGCGCGTCTCGTTGATCCTCGAGGGAATCCACGTGCATCCGGAGTGGATGGTGCGTGTGGCCAAAGAAAGCCCCGACGTGATCGTGACACCCATCATGCTCGGCGTGTTGCGTCCAGAGGTACTGCGTGCACGCCTCGTGGGGCGTGGCCACGAAGCTCCTGGACGGCGTGCCCGTCGCTATCTCAAGCACTTCGATGAGATCTGGAGCCTGCAGTCCTTCTTGCTGTCCGAAGCCGATCGCTGTGGAGTCGCCATCGTTCCGAACGGAGACCGCGAGCGCGCCGTGCAGCGCGTTCTTGGCAGCGTCATGCAGGTACTGAGTGGCCGCTACAAGGGGACGCCCAAGCGTGTACTCGGCGAGGAAAGCGGGCCATGACCGCCAACAAGGGACTCATGATCGTGCTCGATGGCCTCGGCGATCGACCGCAGGAGGCGCTCGCCGGTCAGACGCCGCTCGAAGCCGCACGGACGCCGTGCTTCGACCGCCTCGCCGACGCTGGCCAGTGCGGCCTCGTCGATCCGGTGTCTCCCGGCGTCCCGGTCGATACCCACACCGGCTGCGGCATCCTCGCGGGCCTGCCCATGGGCCTCGCGATGGAGCTCGAACGCGGCCCGGTCGAGGCTGCGGGCGTCGGCATGACCGTCCATCCCGGACAGGTGGCGCTACGCTGCAACTTCGCGACGTTGGAACCCGCCGGGCGCAAGTGGCGGATCGTCGACCGCCGCGCCGGTCGGATCCGCGTAGGGACCGAAGAGCTGGCTGAGGGGCTGGCAAGGGTCAACTTGGGTGGCGGCGTGCACGCCAAGTTCAGGCCGGCGACACAGCACCGTGGCGTACTCGTGCTCTCGGGGAGCGGTCTCTCGGCGAACGTCAGCGACACCGACCCAGGCAGTGCGCATGATCCGTGTCTGGTGCGCGTCTGTCGCTCGTTGTGCCCGAGCGACCGAGAGGCTGTGCGCACGGCGGAGGCGATCGATCGCTTCCTCGACAAAGCGTGCGAGCATCTGAGCAGCCATCCCATCAACCTAGCGCGCATCGAGCGCGGCGAACGGCCCGCCAACGGACTGATCACGAGAGGCGCGGGCATGCACCGCGGGGCCGAGAGCATCATCACTCGACAGGGGCTGAGTGCCGCGGTCGTCGCGGCCGAGCGTTCCGTGTTGGGGCTGGCTGCTCTATTCGGTTTCGAAGCGCAGACCGATGCGCGCTTCACGGCCTTGCCCGACACCGACCTGCATGCCAAGGCCGCGGCAGCCATGGCGGCGCTCCAGACGCACGACTTCGTGCTCTTGCACGTCAAAGCGCCCGACATTTGTTCCCACGACCAAGATCCGATCGGCAAACGCGACGTGATCGAGCAGATCGACGCAGCCTTCGCGCCGATTCTTCAGCCCGGCTCGGTTGCCATCGCCGTCGGCGCCGATCACTCTACCGACAGCTCGCGCGGCGACCATTGCGGTGATCCCGTGCCCACGATTCTGTACGAACCGGCTGGGCGGCGTGACATGGTCACGAGCTACGGAGAGAGAGATTGCTCCACCGGTGGACTCGGGCGCATCCGCGGGGACGAGTTCGTGCGGTGCTTGCTCAGCGCCATGAACGCGATCACCACGTTTCGGCCGTCGGTGCGCGAGCGTCTCGGGCTCTAGTGGGGTGTACTTCGCCTGCCCGCTCCGGATCCCAGCGGCGCGATAATGCGCTGCGTGCGGCGCGTTGGGATCGCCGTCTTGCGGGTCCCCCGCAGCGGAGACCGGGTTACCCTCCCAGCATGCCGCGCTGCGACCACGCCGCCTTTCGCGTCGCCGACCTCGACCGTTCGATCGCCTTCTACGAGCGCGTCCTGCCCGCTCGGCTCGTTAGCCGCGTTCAGCACGCGGACCGCTGGCGGACCGAGATCGCGACCCTGCGGCCGAAGGGCCAGGAAGACTTCGCGCTCGTCCTGTTGATGCCGCGCCGCGTGCGCGGGCTGCTGCGGCTCTTCCACGCTCTCGTCCCGCGCCAGACGCGCAGCCACGAGCATCTGGGCTTCGCCGTCGCGACCCGCGGAGAGCTGGACGAGCGCGCAGCCGCCGCGCGCGCGGCTGGGGTGCGCATCGCGAATCCCATCACCGACCAGATCGGTCCTACGGATCCGTTGATTCTGGGCCGCGCCAACATGGTCTTCGGGCATCCGGACCTGAACGGCATGTAGCCGTTCACCGGCGCCAGCGCGTCGACGGTTTCCACCGACGGCGGAGGAGAGCGCCCCTTTCTCTCAGTTTCTCAGAACCTTCGGTCCAGGGGGTGGAGAGGCGACTCGAAGATCCTGTCAGAGCAGCGGCACCCAACGAGAGATCGCTCTACTCGTTGAACACGGCGGGTTGGGCACGGATCCCCGCGCGCCAACCGTGCAGGTGGTCCCGCAGCTTCTTCGCTCTCTCGGGATTCTTCGCGGCGATGTCCGTGGACTCGGCGATGTCCTGGGAGAGGTCGTAGAGCTCCATGCGGCCGTCCTGTTGGAACTCGATCAGCTTCCAGTCTCGCATGCGGATCGCAGAGTAGGGCTCCGCGCCGCCCGGGTGGTAGTGCGGGTAGTGCCAGTAGATCGCCTCGCGCTGGAGCTGCTCGTCGGGGTCACGCATGAGCGGCGTGAGATCGACGCCGTCGACGGCGGCATTGTGCACGACCGATCCTTTCGCTCCGGTCCATGCGAGGATCGTCGGATAGAAGTCCACCGTGATCACCGGCTCGTCCGAGGTCGTTCCCGGCTGCGTCACACCGGGCGCCCGCACGATGCAGGGCACGCGCACCCCACCTTCGTAGGCCGAGCCTTTTCCGGCCCGCAGCGGAGCGTTGTCGGTCACTCGCGAGAGACCGCCGTTGTCGCCGGTCAGGATGATCGCGGTGTCGTCCGCGATGCCGCTTTGCTCGAGGGCCAGCATGATTCGCCCCACGCTCTCGTCGACGGCCGTGACCAGCGCCGCGTAACCCGCATTCTTGTGCTGTCGCTCGGAGTCCTTCTTCAGAAGCTCCTCATAGCGCTGGGTGAGGTCGCGACGGCCTTGGATCGGAGTGTGCACTGCGTAGTACGGCAGGTAGAGGAAGAAGGGCTCGTCCTCGAAGTCGCCGATGACGCGCAGCGCATGATCCGTCAGCGTGTCGGTCAGGTAGTCTCCCTCCTCGCCGCCGGTGGGGAAGTTGGCGAGCCGCGCCCCGAGGCCGGGTGCGGTTTGCTTCGTCTTCCGGTTCTTGCGGGAGTACGGCCAGTGGTACGAGCCGGGCGCACCCCATTGATTCCCGGCGACGTTGATCTCGAAGCCGTGGTGTTCGGGGTAGTACGGTTCGACCACCGCCGGGTCGGTCGAGCGCGGCGTCAAGTGCCACTTGCCGATGTGCGCGGTGCGGTAGCCGGCTCCGCGCAACGCCTCGGCGATCGTCGTGTGGTGCAGTTCGAGCCGCTGGGTCCAGTCGGGGGGAGCCAGCGGAGCATCCTCTCGCCCGTGGCCGGGAATCCAGTCCGTGACGCGCGTGCGGGCCGGATACATTCCGGTCATCGCCGCTGCCCGAGTGGGGGAGCACACGGTGCACGCGGCGTAGGCACTGGTGAACTTCATTCCGCCCGCGGCCAACCGGTCGATGTTGGGCGTCTCGTAGAGGTCGCTCCCGAAGCAACCGGCATCGCGCCAGCCCCAGTCATCGACGAGGAGAAAAACGACGTTCGTCGCACGCTGCTGCGCCGCGGCTTGCGCCGCCGGGGAGCCCACGCAAGCGAGAAGCGGAAGCGAGAGGGTGAGTGTGAATCGGATCATGATCAGATCGAGGGGCTCAATGGGAGGAGGCTGAACGCAACACCGCGGCGACCCGCGTCTTGCCGTTCTCGACGGCGAGCTCCAGCGTGGTCTTGCCGGCTGTGTCCTTTGCTCCCGCGTGCGCGCCGCGAGCGAGGAGCAGGCGCGCCATCTTGGGATTCGCCTGGCGCTCGCCGACCCAGTGCAGGGCGGTGCGTCCCGCTTCGTCGCGCAGGTCGACGTCGGCGCCCCGGTCGAGGTGCCATTCGACGACGCCGGCGACGCCTTGGGCCGCGTAGCTGTGGAAGCCGCCAGCGAGCACCGCCTCGCGGTCGATCGCACCGGAGCTCCAGATCATCTCCGCGATCTCGAGGCGGTCCCCGCCCTTGCGCTGGAGCTGGCGGTACACGCCGCCGAGGGCGCCGGAGTCGAAGGTGGCGCCGCGCTCGAGCAAGGCGCGAACGATGCGTGCGTTGCCGCCCGTGTCGATGGCGTGCTGCAGCGGCGTCGACTCCTCCCGGTCGAGCCCCGACGCGTCGGTGCTCGCGTCGAGCAGCATCCGGGCGATGCTGGCGAGCGAGGCGTGGAGCTGCTCGTCGCGCCGTCCGAGCGCGGACATCGCGGCGTAGTGCAGCGGGGTCGCCCCGCCGCGCGCGGCCTCGCAAGCGTGGATCGGCCGCACCTGCGCCTCGTGTCCTACCAGCAGGCCGACGAGCTCGACGTGACCCGGTCGCTTTTTGACGGTGTAGAAGTCCCTGGCCACGTGCCCCAGGAGTTGCTGCGCCATCTCCGGCAGCGGGATCGCGGAGTCGGTACGTGTCGCTCGCGCATCGAACCAAGCGCCGACGCGGGCGGCGTCTCCCTTGCGCGCATCGCTCACGACGGAGCCGCCGACCTTGCCCGCGCGCTTGCGTTCCCCATCCCTGGCACGCCGGGCGCGGTTGACGCACGCGCGGCAGCGCGGCGCGAGCCCATCGGTGCTTGCGCTCGAGGCGTTAGACTCGTGGTGGAGCTTGTCGTTGCCGCACGCTCGGCAGCGCTTGGTGTCGGCCATGGCTTTACGAGGCTAGCCGCCGCGGGTCTGACTGGAAAGTGGCTCTGTTCCTCTCGGCGGCGCGGAGACCCCGTGGGATGCTGGGCCAGCCCACCGCGTGATAGACTCGGCCCCGCCATGTTCGGCTCCACCTGGTACGTCGACTGACCGGCCTCCTTTGCACGCACGGAGTCGCAAGGTCCACTACATCCACTATGGCGAGACGCGGATCGACATCGGTCCCCACGTCTTCCCGATCGAGAAGTACGCGATCCTCGCGCGCTGGCTGACCGAGGAGCTCGGGGTCGACCGCGACCGAATGCACGACGCCGAGGCGATCGACGCCGACGACCTGGCTCGCGTGCACGCGGCCGACTACGTCGACGATCTCATGCACGCCCGCACGAGCTGGAGGACGGCGCGCAGCGAGCTTCCGGTCGACGCGCAGGTGATCGGCGGCTTCCTCGCCATGGTCGGCGGCGGCGTCACGGCGACGCGGCTCGCCCTCGACCACGGCATCGGCTTTCACGTGGGCGGCGGCTTCCATCACGCGTTCGCCGATCACGCTGAGGGCTTCTGCTACGTCAACGACGTCGCCGTCGGCATCGAGCGCATGCGCCACGAGCGCGGTCTCGGCACGGTCCTCATCGTCGACGTCGACGTGCACCAGGGCAATGGCACGGCGGCCATTTACCGCGATGATCCGGCGACGTTCACGTACTCGATTCATCAAGAGCACAACTATCCGATCAAGGAGAAGAGCGATCTCGATCGGGGCCTGATGGACGGCGTGAACGATGCGGACTACCTCGCGCTGCTGCGCGCCGACCTCGAGACGATCGACGCGCGTTGCGAGCCGGAGCTCGTGTGCTACCTGGCGGGGGTCGATCCCTACCAGCACGACCAGCTCGGTGGCCTCGGGCTCACCGCGCCCGGCCTGGTGGCGAGGGATCGGCTCGTGCTCGACCGCTACGCCACGCGCGGGATCCCGATCGCCGTGTCGCTCGCCGGCGGCTACGCGCGGTCGCCCGAAGAGACGGCGCGGCTGCATCTGGGCACGATGCGGGTGGCGGAGGAGGTCTGAGGTTGGCCTCGCGCGATCGCCCAGCCTAATGCAGCGCGAGCGGTGGCAAGGTCAGCTCTTCGATCGCTGAGAGGTCCAGGCCATGTGCGGAGCCCTGGTCCAGGAAGGCCCGTTCGAGGCGCTGCACCTCCGGTCCAGCGACGTCGTGTCCACCGGGGACCACGACGTGCAGGGCTCACCGGATCGCCGAAGCTCCTCGGCACCGCGCCCGAGGGCCAGATGGCCGCCACCGCCATCTGGCGCGTAGACTTCGGGCTGAAAGAACGGCTCGAAGTAGCCTTGCAGGTCCTCGTCGCTGCCCGGCAGGCGCACCTGCCACTGGTTCGAGCCGCCCGTGCCGCGCTGGTCGATCAGCACGACGTCGCGGGTGGCAACTACGTCGTCATCACACCACTAGCAGTGCATGCATCTGGCGACCGGGAGCCTGAAGGTGAAGGTCGGCGACCGCGTGCGACGCGGTCAGCACGTCGCGGGAGTCGGTGGCACCGGTGAGATGCCCTGGGTGCACCTCCACCTTCCAGGTGACGGACGCGTACGGCCGGACCGATCCACTGGCCATCACGACCAGCCATTGCCTGCCGGTTCGATTCACGGACGTCGCCGCATCGAGAGGGGACGACAAGCCCCCGGAGCCGGGGATGTTCATCGAAGTGCGGAGGTGATGGATCGGGAGACGATCCGAGGCCGAAAGTGCGTCCGCTCGGCGGCCCCGCGCGGTACAACCTCGTCCATGACCAAGACACGCGTACTGGTGATCGGCTGCGGCAACATGGGCGCGTCCCACGCGCGCGCCTACGCCGGCCTCGATGACTTCGATCTCGTGGGACTGGTGAGCCGCGGGCCCGAGAGCCGCGAGGCGCTCAGCGCCGAGCTGGGGGGCGTCGCGACGTTCAGCGACGCCGCCGCCGCGATCGCCGAGTCACGGCCCGACGCGGTTTCGATCAACACCTACCCCGACACCCACTACGCGCTGTGCAAGCAGGCGCTGGAGGCGGGCGCCCACGTGTTCATCGAGAAGCCTCTGGCCGAGACGTACGCGCAGGCGCGTGAGCTCGTCGACCTGGCGCGGGAGAAGGGCCGGGCGATGGTGGTGGGGTACATCCTGCGCGTGCATCCCGCGTGGACGAAGTTCATCGAGGTCGCACGCACGCTGGGCAAGCCCCTGGTCATGCGCATGAACCTGAACCAGCAGAGCCGGGGCAAGGAGTGGGCGACCCATCGGGCGCTGATGGACTCGATCTCGCCGATCGTCGACTGCGGCGTGCACTACGTGGACGTGATGTGCCAGATGACCGGCGCGCGTCCGCTGCGCGTCTCCGCCATCGGCGCGCGCCTCACCGAGGAGCTGAAGCCCGGCATGTACAACTTCGGCCAGCTCCAGGTGACCTTCGATGATGGTTCGGTCGGCTGGTACGAAGCCGGCTGGGGGCCGATGATGAGCGAGGTCGCGTACTTCGTGAAGGACGTCATCGGTCCGGAGGGCTGCGTGTCGATCGTCGACCGCGCCGGCGGCGAACGCGACTCGGCCAGCGCGGACATCGACGCTCACACGAAGACAAACACCCTCAGGCTGCACCGCGCTGCCCGCGACACGAACGACGAGTTCCTCCACGGGGACGAGTGGATCGACACGACGAGCGAGCCCGACCACGATGGGCTGTGCCGACTGGAACAGGAGCTCTTCGCCAAGGCGATTCGGGGTGAGTTCGACCCGGCCCAGCACCTCGAGGACGCTCTGAATTCGATGCGGATCGTCCTCGCGGCGGACGAGTCGTTCCGAACGGGCAAGACGGTCGAGCTCGGGTCCTGACTCGAGCCGGCAGGCCGGGTCGCCGCTGATTCCGCCAACGGCCCGTCCTTGGGCGGCCGCGGTGCAGATCGCGCTCGAAGTGAACGGCGAACCGGCAGATGCACCGCTCGATTGGTGGCTCGACGTTCGGGCTCGATCGGTCGCCGGTGACCCCGTGGAAGTCGAGCACCGCTTCCGCGACGTGGACCACGGCGCCGCCCAGCGCGTCGAGCTGCACCTCGCCGCGCTCGACCAGGTGCTGGTCGAGTTTCCTCCCTACGCAGGACACCCCGTCGCCGCGCGCCGAGTCCGCGCCGACGGCATCGCGCGACGCATCGACGTCAGCTTTGGAGCGAATCCCACCGAAAGGAAATGACGTGCGCAACCTCCTTCTCTTTGTCACCGGTCTCGTCTTGCTCCTGCTCGCCGCGGCGGCACGGAGCGACGAGCAGGTTCCCTGCAACTCGTCCTCGGCGACCGTGATCGACGCGTCGGGCACGTCGATCGAGCTCGGCTGCTTCCCCACGCGCGAGGAGGCCGAGGTGCACTACGCCGACTCGGCCTGGATCTACGCGCAACTGGACGAGGAGATGTGGTCACGCCTGGAGGGCGTCGAGTGCGAGGGCTGCGAGGACGCGATTGGCTGTTGGGAGTCGTGGGGCGGCGACCTCTCGGGTGGCCTGGAGGTCACGCTGGGCCGCAAGATCGACGGGTCGTGGTTCGTGGGGCTCGAGGTGGGCACGCCGTTCAAGTGGTGGCTCGAGTGCGACCGCTGCTACGACGACGAGGTCCCCGGTGAGACCGGTGAGTGACGCGACGACTCACACCACTAGCCTCGGAGAGTGCCTCGCTGGTTCCCGGTCAGGCTACGATGGGGAGCACGATGTGGCTCCCGACCCTGTCCGCAGGCATGCTCCTGCTCGCCCTTGCGACGTCGATCGACGCAAAGCAGTCGCCCGCCGACGAGCTCGCGTCGCGCTGCGCGACCGGGAAACTGGACGCTGAGTTCGAGGCGGCCTGTCGCGCGGTCGTGCTGGAGGACGTGCGTGGTGCATCCCTGCCGCCCGACTTCTTCGGCGCCGGGCCTTGGGGGCGTGGGCCTACCTGCGAGCTCCGCAGGCGAGCGCGCCGATCCTCGTGGCTGCCGTGCGTCGGCGCGAAGGACTGAAGCTCGCACCTTCGCCGGAATAGCCGAGACCGGTGGGTCCGTCACAGGAACGTGACGCTGATCGCATCCGTGAAGTTGCTCGACCCGACGTCGCGGAACCAGCACTGGAAGTTCCACGTCTCCCCCGGCTGCACCGCTGCGGGCGGGCTCAGCGGCAGGCTGGTGAGGTCGACGTCGATCGATCCCGTCGGCCCCTGGACGATCGAGCCGGATTGATTGAAGCGGCCGATTCCGGAGCAGCCCTGGAAGCCGCAAGCCAGGCACAGCACACCTTGGCTTCCCGGTGGCTGGAACGCGCCCTGGTTCGAGCCGACGAGGAAGTAGCCGAACTCACCGGCGGGTATGTCCTGGGCGATCACCGTGAAGTCCAGGTCGGCGACGAAGGGCGACCCGTCTGCAGAGATGCGTGCCGGGACTCCGCTGCTGTTCGGATTGGCGGGGGAGCAGTAGGGCACGCCCAGCTCGGGCTCGAAGAGGTCGACCCTGTCGAAGAACGCGTTGCTGCCATTGACGGCGCGTCCACCCGCGAAGAGGGCCACTCCGCCGACGCTCGCTGCCGCCAGCTGGCGACGCGCGACGCTGAGGGACGCCGTGGTCCAGGTCCGGGTGCTCGAGTTGTACAGATCGACGGTCGTCGACGACGTCCCTCCCGCGAGCACCACCCACGGACCGACCGAGGTCGCGGCGAGGTAGGAGCGGGACAAAGCGAGCGTGTCCGTCGTCCAGGTCGCGTTCGAAGTGTCGAAGATGTCGACCGTGTTGGAAGAGCCCGCGAAGAAAGCCCGTCCCGCATCGCTCGCAGCGGCCGGGTTTGAGCGCCCCGTCGGGAGCTGAGAGGTCGACCAGGTATCGGTGAGCGTGTCGTAGACGTCGACCTGGTCGCCGAATCCACCCCCCGCATCGCCGCCCGCGAACAGCACGAGCGAGCCGACCGCCGTCGCCGCCGGTGCACTTCTTGCGACCGACAGCTCGTGGGTCGTCCAGGTGCCGGTCTGGCTGTCGTAGATGTCGACGCGTGACGCCGGCGCGCCGGTCGAGATCCGCCCACCGGCGAAGAGGACCTTGCCGCTCGCGGAGGCAGCCGCGAGTTGGTCACGACCCTGCGACAGCTCGGCGGTCGTCCATGTGTCCGTCGCATCGTCGAAGATGTCGACGCGCGAGACGGGTCCCGCCCAGTTGCGCCCTCCCGCGAAGAACGCTCGACCGTTCGCGCTGGTTGCAGCGAGTCGGAACCGCGCCGTCGACAGCGAGGCGGTCGACCACGTGCGCGCATGCGCATCGTAGATGTCGACGACGGCGTAGATCGGGTTTGTCGTCTTGCCGCCGGCGAAGAAGGCCCTCGTGCCGATGCTCGTCGCCGCGAGCTCGGCGCGTGCGACGGACAGGGCGCCGGTCGTCCATTGACCCGATGCGGTGGACGCGAGCAGGAGACAGGAGATGGCAGTGAGCTGTGTCATGGGAGCGGCGAAGGCGTGGCGCTTGGCAGGACAAAGAGCAGGGGCAAGACGGCCACATGCATTGTCCGCGGGCTCGCTTGGCGCCGGGTATCTTCCCCCGAAGTCTCGGCGCAGGCGAGCGAAGGCCCCGCCCGTCTACGCCCATCGTCTACCGCAACCTACGTCCGGGGTCGAGGGGGAACGACTCGACCGCCTTCATACGATGGCACGATGAGCACATCTGCGGTTCCTCCCCGTGGCGACGCCGATGCGTGGCGGCGGCGGGTCGTGTCCCTCCATCGCCTGATCGGCTGCACGCCGCTCCTCGCGCTCCGTTGCCGCATGAACGGAGAAGAACGCACCGTCTACGCGAAGCACGAGACGCTGAACTTCACAGGAAGCATCAAGGACCGGATGGCGCTGCGGATCCTCGAGGAGGCCCACGCGGCGGGTGTCGTCCAGCCGGGCGACGAAGTCGTCGAGGCGACGAGCGGCAACACGGGGATCTCCTTGGCCGCGGTGGGGCGTGCGCTCGGGCACTCGGTGCGCATCTACATGCCCGACTGGATGAGCCGCGAGCGGACGCTCGTGATCGAGAGCTTGGGCGCCGAGGTCATTCCGGTTTCCGTGGACGAAGGCGGGTTCCTCGGCAGCATCGAGCTCGCTCGCCAGTGGGCGCACGAGCGCCCGCAAGCCTTCCTGCCGAGTCAGTTCGACAACCGCGCCAACGTTCGGGCGCACCAAGCGACGACGGGCCCCGAGATCCTGAGCCAGCTCGATGCGATCGGTCGCACGCCGACCGCGTTCGTCGCCGGCGTCGGGACGGGCGGTACGGTCATGGGAGTTGGAGAGTGCTTGCGCGCCCGTGTGCCCGGCGTCCGCGTGCACCCGCTCGAGCCAGCGAACTCGCCGACGTTGCGCACGGGACACAAGGTCGGTAAGCACCGCATTCAGGGCATCAGCGACGAGTTCGTGCCCTCGATCGTGGACCTGGATGCGCTCGACTCGATCGTCGACGTCTGGGACGGGGACGCGATCGTGATGGCGCAGCGGCTGGCGCGCGAGCTCGGACTCGCGGTCGGCATCAGCTCGGGGGCGAACTTCCTCGGAGCGCTGCAGGTCGCGCTGGAGCAGGGCTCCGACTCGGCGGTCGCGACCGTGTTCGCCGACTCGAACAAGAAGTACCTGTCGACCGACCTGTGCCGAGAAGAGCCGCTGCGGCCGGAGTACGTCAGTGGAACGGTCGAGCTCCTCGGCTGCGACGTCGTCGCCTGCCCGAAGCTCGAAGGGGTCGCGGTGCCCGGCGCACGCCATCCCGGCGTCGCCACGGGCTGCTAGTGGTGTGATTCACTCTTGTGCGGCATTTTGGTCGGCCCGTACCCGCCCGCTGCTGCGTTGCGCCTCCTCCGAGACTTGCAGCGAAGTCGCGTCGTCGCTGCGCCTTGCAGCGAACGCGTACGCACCGAC
>JAAELL010000572.1 GCA_024226735.1 bacterium
GAGCTGGGAGTCGGCGTCGGGCGGCGTGGCCTTCTTGGCGATCGAGTTGGTAGTGAAGGAGAAGTGGCGCTTCATATCGAACCTCTTTCGGTTGCGCGGTAGGTTCGACCGAAGCTGCGGTAGGGAATCGGCGGGTTCCTGGGGCGGTCGGAGGCGGAGATCGGCGGTCCTAGGCGGAGCCGAATCGCCCTCCAATCACCATTCCCGGGTGTTTCGTCGGCGGTCGGCGGACGAAGACGGCGGGAGGCGGAGCGGATGCCCTAACGCGGCGGGAGATCCTCGAAGTAGCGCAGGTGCCGAGCCGCGCCACTACCGCTGGACGCGTCAACACGTGGGAGCGGGCGCTGGACTCCGCGAAGTGACTCTCTCCGTTCTTGACGGCTAACTCGCCGCCCGGAACGACGTAGGTCCCTCAGTCCCGCGTTTCTTCGCGCCCCATCCTGCGCTGGTCGGCCAGGTAGAGCTGCTCGACCTTGTGGCGCGCCCATTCGGTCCCGCGCAGGAACTTGAGGCTCGACTGGACGCTGGGGTCGGAACTGAAACAGCGGATCGGGATGAGCTCGGCGAGATCGGACCAGCCGTAGCGCGCCACGAGATCCTCGACGATGGCCTTGAGGGTGACGCCGTGAAGCGGGTTGTTCGGTTGCTCGGGGGTCATGGCGATCCAAGCTACGAACGCGATTTCCCCGCTCCGACCAAGGTCGCGCGAAAGCGCTTGCCCTTGATGCGTCCGCTGTTGAGGCGCCCCACCGCCGCGCGGCTGACGCGCGTCGAAACGGCGACGTAGGAGAGCCGCTCCTGGACCTCGATCTTGCCGACATCACCGCCGCGCAGCCCGCCGGCGTCTCCTGTGAGCGCGCCGAGGATGTCGCCCGGTCGCACCCGGTCCTTGCGGCCGCCCGAGATGAGGATCGTCTCCATCCTGGGGCTGCCGGCGAGGGTCTCGAGCAGCGCCGCGAGCCCCGGGTCGTCGCCGGGCTCTCGCTTCAAGGTCTCGATCGGCCTTCCGGTGAGCAGCTCGGCCGCCTCGATGCGCGAGTCGCGCGGGCCCGTCGTCAGCGAGATGGCGACGCCCTTCTTCCCGGCGCGGCCCGTCCGACCGATGCGGTGCACGTAGACCTCGGGCTGCGAGGGCAGCTCGAAGTTGATGACGAGGTCGAGGCCCTCGACGTCGATGCCGCGCCCCGCGACGTCGGTCGCGATCAGAACGCGCACGCTCTGGTTGCGGAACCGGGCCAGCACCTGGTCACGATGGAACTGATCCAGGTCGCCATCGAGGCGGTCCACGCTCAACCCGGAGGCGGCCAGGGTGCGTGCGAGCTCGGAGACGATCGCCTTGAAGTTGCAGAAGACCAGCGCAGACTCGTGCGGGTACGCGTGGAGCAGCCAGCACAGCGCGTGGAGCTTCGCGCTTGGCTCCACGTCGATCCGTAGCTCTTGAATCTCAAGGGCCGCATCGTCGGGCTCGTCGATGTTCACGTGCAGCGCGTCGCGCTGGTGCGCCTGGCTCATGGCCTCGATCGAGTCCGGGAACGTGGCCGAGAACAGGATCGTCTGGCGCGCGGGCGGTAGCGGGCGCAGGATCTTGCTCACGTCTTCCCCGAAGCCCATGTCGAGCATGCGGTCGGCCTCATCGAGCACCACCGTCTTGATCGTACGTGCGTCGAGCGCGCCGCGCTGCAGGTGGTCGAGCAGGCGGCCGGGTGTGCCGATCGCCACGTGCACGCCGCGCTCGAGGGCCTCCCTCTGCGGCCGCGCCGGTTGACCGCCGACGAGCTCGAGCACCGAGAGCCCCGCATATCCGCGCCCGAGCTTGCGCACCTCGCGCGCGACCTGCGCGCACAGCTCACGCGTCGGACACAGCACCAGCGCCTGCAGCGCGCGAGCCCCGAGGTCGAGGCCCTGCAGGATCGGCAAGGCGAATGCTGCCGTCTTGCCGCTGCCCGTCTTCGACTGACCGATCAGGTCCCTGCCGGCGAGTAGCGCTGGAATGCTCGCGGCCTGGATCGGCGTCGGCTGCGTGTATCCGAGCTCGTCGACGACGGCGAGCAGCGCCGGCGAGAGCGACAGCGATTCGAAGGTGGGTTGCACGCGCGCGACTATCTCGTGTCGCAGGGGATGGCACAACTTTCTTCTCGCGCGTGTTGGGCGTGGCGACATCAAAGGCCATGTTCGCCGGGGGCGTAGCGCACGGCACGTTGTGATGCGCGAAGCAACGCCGGTCACCTGGGAGTTGCCGGCGACGTCGAAGTCGAAGACGTGCGCAAGCGGCCACCCTCGATCTTGTCCGTGGTCTCGCGGAGGAAGCCGAGGGCCTCGGCGTCCTCCTCGTCCGCGGACAGAGTTGCGCGCGGATGTCGACCTTCCCTTGTACGTCGACCTTGGGGATCATGGATCGCGGTTGCGACGTGGCAGAAGCGGCGAGCGATGGAGGCGCTCCGCCTCGATCGTCGGAAGGCGGGCAGATAGCCGGTCCAATGGCATTGCCCCCCGACCCCGCCCCGCCCCGTCGCTGCTTCGCAACCCTCCCATCGTTCGCAGAAGACTCGCCAGACGCGCCTTCGAACCCTCATCGCAGGCCCTGAACGCGAGCGAAGGCACGTCGCGCGGATCACGGCGCTCGATCGTCGCCGCGATCGAGGCCGATGGTGCGCGCCGAAAGGGGGTAGGATGGTGCTCGGTGGAAACCGAGGCCCTCCTGAACGACTTGCTCAACCGCTGTCTCGCGGACATTGAGGCAGGGGGGCTAGCGCCTCTCGAGACCTACCAACGCGCCTTCGGCGGTCACGAAGACCTGGTCGCCGAGGAGTACGCCAAGCTGAGTGCCACTCTCGTGGATGAGGAGGGCGAGGGACCGTGCATCGGACCCTATCGGTTCCTCTACGAGGTCGGACGGGGCGGACAGGGGCGAGTCTACCTGGCCCAGGACGAGCACCTCGGGCGTCAGGTCGCGATCAAGCTCCTGACTACCTTCTCGGCCTTCTCGAGTGAATTGCGCGAGCGCTTCCTGCGCGAGGCCCAGATCGCCTCGCGCCTGGACCACCCGGGCATCTGCACGGTGTACGGGACGGGGGAGGAAGCGGGCGCTCCCTACATCGTGATGCGCCACGTACAGGGCGAGACCTTGGCTGCCAAGATCGCGCGCGCGACCGACTCGGAGTCGTCCGTGTCCTGTGTTCGGTTGGGGTCACAGATCCAGGATTCACCGTCCGCATCCCGGTCGCCGACGGAGTCCGCCTCCAACGCGGTCCAGCGCCGAGGCAGGGCAGAGATCGCGCAACTATTCGAGTACGCGGCGCGCGCCCTGCACGTCGCCCACGAGGCCGGCATCGTCCATCGCGACATCAAGCCCTCCAACATCATGGTCACGCCCGAGGGGCAGCCCGTGCTGCTCGATTTCGGACTGGCCGTGGACCTGGAGGGCGAGCAGGCGACCCTGACGCGCACGGGCGACATCTTCGGCACTCCGGCCTACATGTCCCCCGAGCAGATCTCGCCCGCGCTCGGCCGTCCGGATCGACGCACGGACGTGTACTCGCTGGGGGTGAGCTTGTACGAGTGCCTCACGCTCGTACGGCCCCTCAACGCGCCCACGCGTGAAGGCCTCTACCACGCCATTTTGAAGGAGGAGCCTCTCGACCCACGGCGGCACAACCGGGCCCTCTCCCGTGACCTGGCGGTGATCGTCACGACCGCCATGGACAAGGACCCCGATCGTCGCTACGCGACCGCCGAGGACCTGGCCGAGGACCTCCGCCGCTTGCGTGAGCACCAACCCATCCGGGCGCGGCCCCCCAGCCTGGCCTACCGCGCGCAGCGTTTCGCGGGGCGGCATCTGGTCGTGGTACTGAGCGCGGCGGTCCTGTTCCTGGGGCTGGCCAGCGCCACCGTCGTCGTCTCCGTCGACCTCGTGCGCACGCGCCGGGCCGAGGCGGAGGCCAGCGCTCAGGGCGAGGCCGCGCACCTCGCCCGGGTCGAGGCCGAGGCGAATGCGGTCAAGGCACAGCGGGAAGCGGCCGTTTCCAAGGCGGCCATGGACTTCCTGCAACGTACTCTCTCATCGGCTGACCCCCGGCATGAGAAAGGCCCGGACTACACGGTCCGCGAGGCCCTGGTCGAGGCGGCGAAAAGCGTGGAGGAGAGTTTTGCGGACCAGCCCGAGGTAGAAGCGGCGATCCGGAACACGATCGGCGCCACGTACGTGAGCCTCGCCATGCTCGAGCAAGCGGGACCCCATCTCCGCGCGGCGCTCGAGATCCGCCGTCGGTTGCACGACGAAGACCATTTGGACCTTGCGGAGAGCCTCTTCCACTTGGGTGCGCTGCTGCTCCAAGAAGGTGAGAACGAGGATGCCAGGCAGCTCATCAGCGATGCGCTGGCGATGCAACGGAGACTGCACGGCGACGAGAGCCAGATCGTGACCCAGGTCATGCGCTCTCTCGGCATCTGTCTGAGAGAGCTGCAGGACCTGTCGGCGGCGGAGTCTCTGCTGTCCGAGACCTTGGCCATGGATCGCCGAATCGACGGGGGCAAGCACGGAGGCGTCATCCAAAGCCTGAACGAGCTGGCATATGTGAAGATGATGCGCGGCGAGAACGACAAGTGTCGGCAACTGCTTGGGGAGGCGCTGGACCTCACGCGCGAGTCGATTGGAGAGGACAGTCTTCCCTTCGCACGGCAGGCAGCCAACATGGCGGCTATCTGCACCGCGATGGGTGACCTCGCCGAGGCCGAACCATTGGTCAGGAAGGCTATCGCGATCCGTCTCGCCAAGCTCGATGAGGACCACCCAGAGGTCGCCGGCGCGAGGATCGGACTCGGGCGTCTGCTGGAGGCCAAGGGCGATTTCGCCGGCGCCGCCGCCGTCCACCGGGAGGCCCTCGCGAGCGACAGGAGGCGCCTGCCGGCCGGACATCCCTATCTTGCCGGGGATCTCATCAACCTGGCGGCAACACTCGCCGGGTCCGGTGAGCATTCCGCGGCCGAGGCTGCTTGTCGCGAAGCGCTCGAGATTCAAGTGTCACATGGCCGTGACGAACATCCGCGCACGCTCACGGCGATGTCGGCACTGGGAAACTGTCTCATGTCACAGGGGAGATTGGACGAGGCGGAGCCCTTGCTGCGAGACTCGCTCAACTTGCGCGGTCGCGTGCTGGGTGAGGAGAGCCCGACAGTTCTTCAGGGCAGGGCCGACCTGGCGCTGCTGCTGCATCGGCAAGGCGAGCGGACGGAGGCGGAGAAGCTCTTTCGTGACACGTTGGACTTGCAGCGCCAGAAGTCGGGGGCTGACGATCCGGGAACGCTCACCACAGCGCACAATCTCGCTCTGTTGCTCATCGCGAAGCAGGGGCTCGACGAAGCCGAGCAGTTGTTGCGCAGCACGATCGAGCGACGCCGCCGTGTGTTGGGCGAAGCACATCCCTACACGCTGAAGTCGATGACACTCCTCGGCCGACTTCTCACCGACGAGAAACGCTTCCCGGAGGCGGAGGTGCAACTTCAGAGGACATACACGAAGACCGAATCCGTGCTCGGTGATGGAGGGCAGGCAGCCCGGGCCGTACTCGACCGCTTGATCGATCTCTACGAGGCGTGGGAGCGGCCGGAGGAGGCAGCCCGATGGCGGGAGAAGATGGCGACAATCGCGGAGATGGGCACGACGGGTGAATAGACCCGGGGGCGCTGGCCACTCACGCTCCCGTCGGGCCAACCCTCGTTCCGCTTCCCGACCCCTACTTGGCGAGTAGGTCCACTTCCCCCGAGATCGACGAGGGGAGACGGGCGCGTAGCTCCTCGATGCCACGCTTGTAGTGCACCGCGGCCGTGTTGGCCCGCACGTCCAGGATCTCGGCGACCTCCCGGTTCGAACGCTGCTCGAACAGCCGCAGCACGAGCACCTGGCGTCGCACCTCGGAGAGGGCACCGAGCGCCTCGCGGATCAGGCCGCACGTTTCGTTGGCCTCGATCCTCGTCAGGATGCCCAGGGTCTGCCGCGCCTGCTCGTCGAGGGGATCGCCCGCATCGTCCTGCCCGGGGTCCTTTTCGCCGTGGCCGCGCGCCAGGAGCCGAATGCGCGCGCGCAGGGAGTTGTTAGTCAGGTTGAGAGCGGTGGTCGACAGGAACTTGGCCAGGACAGGAGCCAGATGCCCGTCCCGGGCTTGGAGATCCGACAGGCGAGGCAGGACTCGCATCCAGACCTCGGCCACCACGTCCTCGACGTCCGTGTCGTTCTTGCCGCCCCTCCCCAGGCGGAAGCGGATCTGCGCCTCGAGGAACGGGCCGAAGTGGATGACGATCCACTCCAGACTGCCCGCAGCACCTTCGACAGCAGCGCGCAGGTGTAACGAAGTTTGGTCCATAGGGATGCGACGGACGGCAGGACGATCGTACGGGTCGCGACGGGGAGTCGGAACAGAATCCGCAGCCACGTCGATCGTGCCGGGCACGGCCGACAGTAGCACGAGCTCGGACGGAGACGGCGCTCGGTCCTCTCCGCCGGCACCGGCGCACTTTCTCGGGAGGGCTGTCATCGGGACGTGACCCGCGACATTGGATGAGCACCTGACCCGCGGCCCAGCCGCCCCACCCGAGGATTGCCATGAGCTACACGACCGCCAAAGCCGCCCTGCGCAGGGCCCAGAAGCCCCTTCTCCTGTTCCTGGCCCTCTTCGTCGGGGCATCATCCCCCGCCTTCGGGCAGTCGCAGAACGAGGACACGAAGCTGGTGCCCGCCGACAATGACGAGGACGACCTGTTGGGAAGCGCCGTGTCGATCGACGGTGATCTGGCCCTGATCGGGGCCTATTCCGACGACTCCCTCAACATGGATTGCGGTGCCGCCTACGTGTACCGCTTCGACGGTGGGTGCTGGGTCGAGGAGGCCGAACTGCTCGCCTCCGACGGGAACCAGGGAGATCACCTGGGCAGCTCCGTGGCCATCTCCGGCGAGCTGGCCCTGGTCGCTGCGTACAACGACTGCGACTGCTGGGCCGGAGCGATCTACGTCTATCGCTTCGATGCTCAGTCACAGACGTGGAACCAGGAAGCCAAGCTGGTCGGGCCCAACCCCGCGGGAGGCGACGGCTTCGGCGCCTCCGTCGCCGCCTTCGGCGACGTCGTCTTGGTGGGGGCGCCCGGGGACGACCCGGGCGGCACCGACGTCGGCGCCGCGTACGTCTTCCGCTACGACAGCCAGAGCGCGACCTGGTCCTCGGGGCTGAAGCTCGAGGCCTCGGATGGCGTGTCGGACGCGTTCTTCGGAACGTCGGTTTCCCTCGACGGGAACGTTGCGCTCATCGGGGCGCGTGGTGACGACGACCACGGGTACTGGTCCGGCTCGGCCTACGTCTTCCGCTACGACGAGCAGAGCCAGGCCTGGTCCCAGGAGGACAAGCTGACGGCCGCCGACGCGGCCGGCTCCGATGAGTTCGGTAGCGCGGTGTCGGTCTCGGGAGATCTGGCCGTGATCGGCGCCCCGTGGGACGACGACGTCGGTAACCAATCGGGATCCGCCTACGTCTTCCAGTACCACTCCGGCAGCCAGAGCTGGATTCAGCGCAAGAAGCTGGTCGCCTCCGACGGCGTGGCCTACGCCCACTTCGGCGACGCGGTCTCGATCTCCGCCGATCGTGTCCTGATCGGCGCCTCCGAGGATGACGAGAACGGGTACAAGGCCGGCGCCGCCTACGTCTACCGCGACGAGACTGGATCCAACACCTGGCCCCAGGAGACGAAGCTGATCGCCTCCGACGGCGACAGCATGGACAAGTTCGGTGACGCGGTCTCGATCTCCGCCGGCCGCGCCCTGATGGGGGCTCCGTCGGACGAGCACAGCGGCTCCTTCTCGGGCTCGGCCTACCTGGCCAACCTGGGTGGCGGCAGCGCCGGGACCCTGAACGAGGACGCGAAGATCCTGGCTTCCGACGGCGACAATGGCGACAAGTTCGGCCACGCGGTCTCCATCTCGAACGGCCTGGCCATCTTCGGCGCCGAACAGGACGAGCCCGCCGGAACCTGGTCCGGTTCGGCCTACGTCGGACGCTACGACAGCGGCACCGGAACCTGGATCGAGGAGGCCAAGCTGGTCGCCTCGGACGCCGATTCGGACGACTTCTTCGGCGAGTCGGTCTCCATCTCGGGCGACGTCGCCGTGGTGGGCGCTTACCAGGACGAGGACAACAGCCAGTCCGGCTCGGCCTACGTCTTCCGCCGCAACGGGGCCAGCCAGACCTGGTCCGAGGAGGCCAAGCTCATGCCCTCCGACGGGGCACTGTGGGATTCCTTCGGCTTCGCCTCGGCCGTCTCGGGCGACGCGGCTCTGGTGGGTGCCTACCAGAACGACGATGCCGGCTCGAACTCGGGCTCGGCCTACGTCTTCCGGTACGACTCTCAGCCCCAGACCTGGGGCGAGGAGCAGAAGCTCGTGGCTGCCGATGCCCAGCAAGGGGACCGCTTCGGCTATGCCGTGTCTCTCTCCGGCGACGTGGCGCTCGTCGGAGCGTATGGGGGCGACGGCGGGGATGGCTCGGCCTACGTGTTCCGCTACGACACCGGCGCGCAGCAGTGGAACCAGCAAGCAGAGCTCGTGGCCTCCGACGGTGCCCCGGGCGACCAGTTCGGCAGCTCGGTAGCCATCGACGGGGACATCGCGGTGGTCGGAGCGCCGGGGGACGACGACGCTGGCACGAGCTCGGGCTCGGCCTACGTGTTCCGGTTCGACCCCCAGAGCCAGACCTGGAGCGAGGAGATCAAGCTGACCGCCTTCGACGGCGCCCAGGACGACTACTTCGGTCATTCCGTCGCGGTCTCCGATGAGCGCGTGGTGGTCGGGAGCTACGTCGACGATGACGGCGGCTCCGGCAGCGGTTCGGCCTACCTCTTCCACTGGGCCTGCTGCTGCTGGACCCTGGAAGCCAAGCTCCTGGCGGCCGACGCGGCTGCGAACGATGGGTTCGGCCACTCCGTCTCCGTCTCCGGCGGCCTGGTCCTGATCGGGTCGGTATACGACGACTCCTGGACCGGTGCGGGCTACCTCTTCGATCGAGGCGGAGACTCCTGCGCGGCCACCCGCTACTGCGCTCCCTCGGCCCTCGGCACCCAGATCGACATCGACACCTGCTCCCTCGGGGCGGGGTCGATCAACCTGACCTACTCGAACGGTACGCCGGGCCGGGTGGGCTACCTGCTCGTCGGCCAGGGCACGGGCATCATCACGAACCCCCCCGGCGCGGTGGGCGACTTGTGCCTCGGCGGGGCGAGCATCGGTCGCTACATCAACGACATGGCGGTCATCGACGGGTCGGGGCGGATCGTGACCGACATCATCGCCGGCAACACCGGTGGCGGGGCGGGCAACTTGCCCGGCACCATCGGGGGCACGATCGGAGCCGGTGAGACGTGGAACTTCCAGTACTGGGCGCGCCACCAGAACGTCTCCTCGACCTTCTCGGACGCGCTCGCCGTGACATTCACGAACTGACCCCGACGGCAAGGCCCGGACCAGAGCCCGGGTACGGAGTCAGAACCGACCCACCCCGATTCGGCCAAGTCGAGTCGGGGTGAGTCGGTTCTG
Organism: bacterium; assembly: GCA_024226735.1. Lineage (GTDB taxonomy): Bacteria > Planctomycetota > UBA1135 > UBA1135 > JAAELL01. The sequence goes on from JAAELL010000572.1 coordinate 9,572, forward strand.
AGTTGTTCGGAATGGACGCCAGCATCGCCCGACCTTGCGGATGGTCGTCGGTGCGACCCGGTGACCCACGTTCCGTAGTGCGCCCTCGATGCGGCAATAGCCCCAGCCGCAGTTCTCGCGGGCTCGGGTGGCGAACTGCTGCGTACGCTCGACCTGACCACGCCACCGGCGAACTCGGGGACGGGCAACTCGCCCCACGAGCTGTTCTACGGACCGCTGGCACCGGGCACGTACCGCGTGAGCGCGCCGGGCGTCGACGGCGGCACGGCGAGCCGGATAAGCGCGTGGCGTTGCGGATACGCTGAATGGGCTTTCGAGCTCGTCTCGCACCAGAGTCCCCCCGCGAAGGTCGTCCCGTCGGCGGATAGCGGCGATCCCAGCAGTGCGCGGACGAAGGTGCTTTTCGGCTTCGGTTTGTTGCATTCGTGCGCAAGCTGCGAAGCCGCTCGGGGCGGTCTCTCGCCCATTGACACCTTCTCGAGTTCGAGTGACGATCGACCTGCTGTGGAGGCACGTAGCACCGGTCTTGGTGCGCATGTGCGAGGTCTCCGCTTACGACTCAATCGGTCGATTGGAGAAACGAATGAAGAGATACACCCCGTTCAGCCGGGTCGTCACGATCGCAGCGGTTTCGCTTTCCGCTCTAGTCCTGACGGCGCCTGCTTCTTCTCAAGCGCTCACCAACCAGGACAACTGCATCAACGCCTGCCTGGATCTCCGCAAGGGTCCTGGCGCTTTTCCCTGGGACAACATCGCCGCAACGACAGGAGTGGAGGGCCAGGCCGAACCCGCGTGCTACACTTTCGGCACGAGCGCCATCCAGAGCGACATCTGGTGGCACTGGCGTCCGACCCTCAAGGGTGTCGTGACCATGGACACCTGCGTCGGCGGCGGGACCAATGCCGACACGAAGATCGCTGCCTACGTCGGGCCCAACTGCCCACCGGTCGCCCCCGGTACTGCCCTCGACTGCGACGACGACACCTGCGGCCTGCGGTCGAGCATCACGTTCATGACTCAATGTGATGAGACCTACATCATTCAAATGGGCAGCTTCCCTGGCAGCGCCGACGGAACGGCCGTCATCAACGTCGCGGAGGTCGGGCCGCCCTGTCCGCCGAACATCACCTACATCTGCCAGCCGCCGGCCCCGAACTCGACCGGCGCAGGTGCGGTCCTTTCCTTCTCGGGCAACCGCACCCAGCTGAATGGTCCCTACACCGGCAAGCTGACGACCGTCAACCTGCCACCGAACCAGTTCGGATACTTCCTCGCCTCGAAGACCGCGGTCGCCCCCGTTCCGGTGTCGAACGGCTTCCTGTGCCTCGGCCAAGACATCGCGCGCTTGATCGGCCCCGGGCAGCCGGGGGTGCAGAACTCGGGAGCTGCCGGCGTGTTCAACGCGAACTTGAACATGAACGTTATCCCGACCAACAACCCGCCGAACGTGCCGGTGGTTCCCGGTGACGTTTGGTACTTCCAATGCTGGTACCGAGACCCCGGTCCGGCCGGTCCGCGTAGCAACTTCAGCGACGCGTGCTGCGTCACGTTTAACTAGTCCAGCGGACCACACACGAAGCCGCGGTGCGTCTCGCGACCACCGCGGCTGGAGCACGGGCTCGCGGTCCCCGCCACGCGCAGAAGCGCGCGAGAACTTCGGGTACACCCCACTAGTCTAGTGGTGTGAGTCGAAAGTTCGGCGCATTTGTCCGAGCCGCTTTCGTGTGGGGGCAAGGCGCCGGGTTCTGTGCGTAGCCTCTGTGCTACTCACAC
>JAAELL010000573.1 GCA_024226735.1 bacterium
CCACCGGCCTCGCGCATATAGTTGGCGAGCACCGGAATCGCCGCGAGCCGCCGATCCAACTGGATCACGCAATCGTCGCAGACCGGTCCCGGTTCGCTGCCCTTACGCCATCCCACCGGCCCAGCGCCCGTTTCGGCGCCGCACTCGACGCATGAGCCGGCCTCGCGGGTGAAATGCCGAATACCGTAGCTTCCTTCGGTGTCGGGGAAGGGGCGATCCCGCGAGCAGCGTGGCAGGGGCCTGGCGGCTTTGATGCCGAGCTTTCTCGACAACGCGCGGAGAGCGCGAAGAGCAGCGGCGCGCTTTGCCCGCAACCGGCCGATCAGTACCTTGTTCTCCGCCAGGCCCCGATCGATCTCCTCGAGGCGCAACCTACGCTCGGGATCATCCGCCAACTTGTCGGCACGGGCACGCTGCCCGTCCTGCCAGGCCTCGGCCAGCAGCCGCCAGGCGTTACGGACTTGCATGGCGCGGGGACCTCCTCATCGTCGTGCGATCCTCAGCTCGGCTCGCCATCACGGTTACGCTCGCGGTCGCTGAGCCGGACTTTGCCTCGGTCCTCTTCCGAGAACTCCAGGAACCCCTCGAGGAGGTGCTCGACGCCGAACGATCGCAGTGGCCATGCGTCATTCGTGGCCCCCGCGTAGGCGCGTGCGAGCGCCAGCAAGTCGTCCATCGCCAGGTGGACTCGATCCTGATCCCAGGTGGCGAGCTCGCGCATGCGCTGGACCATCGCG
>JAAELL010000574.1 GCA_024226735.1 bacterium
CGACGGCGGTGCGACCGCCGCGGCGACGGGACCGGCCTCGGCGCGGCAGGCGGCGGCGCCCGGAAGTGCAGGCATCGGAATCTGAAGTCACGATGGCCGACACCTACCTCGATCACAACGCGACGACGCCACCGCTTCCGGCGGTGGTCGATGTGATGCTCGACTGCCTTCGCGGCGACTGGGCCAATCCTTCCAGCACGCATCGCGAGGGAATCGCGGCGCGCCGACGGATCGAGCTCGCGCGGGAATCCGTGGCCCGATTGATCGGTTGTCGACCGAGGGACCTGCTGCTCTGCTCGGGCGGGACCGAAGCGGCGAACCTCGCGCTGCGAGGCTCGCTCCAGTCGCAGCCGGGCCGGACCGCGATCGCGACGAGTCGTCACGAACACTCCGCGGTTCGCGAGACCGCGGAATCGCTCGGGAAGTCCGGGACGACGGTGCACTGGCTCGAGCACGCCGACGACGGCACGATCGATCTCGATGCGCTGGAGACGTTGCTCGTCGCGGACGGCGATTCGATCGCGGTGCTCAGCGTCATGTGGGTCAACAACGAGACCGGGGTGATCCAGCCGGTCCCCGAGATCGGCCGCCTCTGTCGCGAGCACGGGGTTCGATTCCACACCGATGCCGTCCAGGCGGTGGGCCGCATGCCCGTCGACTGCGCCGCGCTCGACGTCGATCTCCTCTCCTTCGCCGCCCACAAGTTCCATGGACCGAAGGGGGCGGGGGGCATGTTCGTCTCCCGGGGAACGCGGCTCGAGCCGGGAATCACCGGCGGTTCGCAGGAGCGCGAGCGGCGTGGCGGCACCGAGAACGTCGCGGCGATCGCCGGCATGGGCGTCGCGGCCGACGCGGCGACGGCGTGGATCACGTCGGCGTCCTGGTCGGAACTGGAATCCCGTCGCGACGATTTCGAGGCCGCGGTCCGCGCCGCGTGGCCCGAGGTCGTGGTGAACGGCGGCGAGGCGACGCGGCTCTGGAC
>JAAELL010000575.1 GCA_024226735.1 bacterium
AGGTGGCCAGCTTGCAGATCCGATCGCTGCCGAGCTCGGTCATCTCGCCGGCGATGCGGATCAGGGCATCGCGCACCTCTGCCGACGTGCGGAGTCGGCCGCTGCCGCGGTCGGTCAACTTGAGCACGCCTGCAGCCTCACGCCTCAGCGCCTCGAAGGCGTCGTAGCGGGCGATCGCTGCGTCCATGGACTCCGTCCTGCGGCGGATGAGCTGACCGAGGCTTCGGCGCCTCTTCTCGGTCCTGGCCTTGCTGCGCTTGTCGAGCAACTCCTCCACACGAGCGATGGCCCCGAAGGCCTTCCCTTCGAGGCGCCGAGCGAGCTTGCCCATGTCGTAGACCGCATGGAACAGGTCGTCGCGCTGCTCGGCGCTGGGCCACGCTGCGCTGACGCCCGCTGCGAGGCCAGACCCGGCGTCCTTGACCACGACAGACGGCGTCAGCCCTTGGTCGTGCTGCAACCCACCGAGCACCTCGGCCCACTCCGCACCGGTTCGCGTCGGGCTGACGTCGAGCGCGAACAGGTAGCCGAAGTCCAGGTCGATGCCGCCAAGCACAGGCCTGCCCTGGCTGAACATCTCGTCGAGCGCGACGTTGTCGATGTTCGACAGGTCCACATCGGCCAGCCAGCCGGCGGCGCGTGCCTCGGCGTCGACGATGACGCCCTGGATCTTGCCGTAGCTCCAGTGGATCCCGAACAGCTCGGGCAGCACGTCTTCGATGTCCCGGATGGAGGCCGGCGTGACCACGCGGAGCGCGACGATGGCGCGCTCGATGTCGGCCTCGTTGAGCTCGATCGAAGCGAGTGGCGGCCCCCCGGCAGGAACCGAAAATGCTGCCTCGAGCGCCGCTCTCGCCTGCTCACCCACACGGTAGACCTGCTGTCGCGTGACCGAGTGCTCGCGAGCCAACTGGCTCACGACGCCGTATTGGCCTTGACCAGCGAGCACCGACGCGGCAATGGAGACGGCAGAGGAGGGCGGAAGGGTCGTCCGGGGTCGGGTCATGGTGGCCTGCTCAGTTCGGGTTGTTGCAAACCAGCTCTACCGTCCTCCTCGTCTTCCTACCTCCCCGCAGCACCTCGCGACGTTCGGCTGACTGCCACTCGCTGTGGCTCATAGTGTCCGGCCGGATGACCGGTGCCCCCGTGGAGGGCGCTCTGACGCCCTGGGATGACGGTGTCGCGACGGCGGGGTTCGACGGAGGTAGCGAATTCGTCTCCGGTCTCTCGACCTCGGTGCCCAACTACGACGCCACCGACCGACTGGTCGTCAGCAGCTACTTGGCAGATGACGAGCGGGGTTGGGTCGTGCTCCAGCCGGCACGCTGGGAAGACGATGCGGTCTTGGGCGACGCGCAGCTGCGCGCCGAAGGCGCAGACGCGCAGGACTACGCGGGGGCAGCGCTGGACTTCATCGCGCTACCAGGCTTCGACACCGATCACCTGGTGATAGGGGCGCCGGGAGTGGACGAAG
>JAAELL010000576.1 GCA_024226735.1 bacterium
CTCCAGCATGAAGACCACGACCGCGCTCACGTCGACAGTCGCGACTTTCCGCAGGAGCTCGAGCATCGTCTCGCGGAACAAGGCCCCCCCATGCCTCTCTGTGCGTGCGCGCCTGCTGCGAATCCCAGGCTCGGCGGAACCAGTCCCAGTGGTTCTGCTCCTGCGCATCAAATGGCCGGCCGTGGCGTTGGACTCGGTCCAACACGTCCTGGCGACAGCGGATATGCGCCGCGGTGCCGCCACGGGCATGGCCTGCGCCGATGTCTTCGAGAGAGAAGGTCCGCAGCGCGTGCTCGCAGGTGGCGACGTCTTGGGCAGCGCGGAGGCTGGCGCGCGCCCTCTTCACTCGCTCCGCGTCCGCCTTGAGTCGCTCACGGTCACGTTTGAGAGCTCTGGCCTCGCTGGTCGCCTCCTCGACGATCTGCCGCTGCCTTGCCTCCGCCGTCCGCAGCGCCATCTCCTGGCTCGCTACCGCGAGCGCGACTGCCGGGTTCGCCTGGCCGCTGCCGCGGGCTCGGCGCATAGCGGCGTGGAGCGCGCGGCGCAGAGTCATCTCGAGGACAGGGTCCTCGTCGCTCCTCGTGTCCTGGAGGACTTGCTGGAGCCAAGCGATTTTCCGCTTCTGCTCCTCGACGATCTCACACACCTCTGGCGCAAGGTCCGCCACCGCGGACGCTGCGGAGGTCCCGCCGACATATCTCGCGGCATCGGCGTCATCGCTCCCAGAGAGGTCGCCGGCGTCCTCCTCCTCGTCCTTCTCCTCCTCGGCGGCCGGGTCCAGCTGCAGCGGTGGCTCTCCGTCGTCGTCGCTGGCGTCCCCCTCGTCGTCCTGGACGAAGTCCTGCTGGCCGCGCAGCGGGTAGGGTGCGATGAGCCTCCGCACGTGCTCGTAGGTCCACAGCAGGCGTCCGGCAGAGACCTCGACCTCGACGTCGAGGACAGTCTGCGCGCGCCGCTCTGGCATGTCAAGGGCGTCCCAGACTTCGCGGGCCTCCCTGCAGATCAGGTTGTCCTCGCGGCCGTCCAGGGAGTTCCTGTGCCCACAGCGCCAGAAACCCTTGCTAGCGTGCGTGTGTAAGCCCACGTTCGACCAGACCGTGGCCATCCAGAGGAGCGCGTCCCTCCGGCGGACAAACGGACAGCGGCTGGGGTTCAAGCGCTGCTGCGTCAGCAGGTCCGCCTCCTCAAGGGCCAGGTAGGCACGACGGAGGTGCTGATGCAAGTCCGTGTCGTTCGGCTGGGCCACGCCCGTGCATCCACCACCGTGGACGAGAAGGACGTAGCCCCGCTGCCACGCGAGGTGCCGGACAGACTCGCCGAGCTGCGGCGAGAAGGCGTCGCAAAACAGGATGCGCCAGCGACGGTCCGCCGTCATCTCCGGCAGGTGCGCCTCCATGAAGGCCAGTATGTGTTCCTCTCTGTACGAGGCCTTCGGCGCTGTCACTACCGTGAGCCACGGCGCCCAGGCCGGCACCTCCAGGGAGAGCTCGCTGGCAACGCGCTCCCCGTCGGCCTTGAACATGACCTCGACAGGCGGACACCTCGCCGCAAGCTCCGCGCAGCTCGTGGTCATCGTGTTCACAGACCAGCGGCTGCGCGTCGCCGCGTGGCACTCCTTCAGAACGAGGCGCGGCGCTCCTCGGAGAGCCAGTGTCCCGCTACCGCGGGAGCCTGCCTCGTTCATGTGGAAGGGCGCCTGGTCGAAGTTCTCCATCTCCATGTCGTAGCCCATTGCGAGCTGGCAGAGCGCCCGCACGGCGACGACGTTGGTCCAGCCGATGCACATGCGCTCGCGTAACACCCAACCTGCGACTTTGTACTTCCGGTTGGGCAGCCGCAGCGACACGCCGTACTCGTGGCGCCAGCTCCGGAACCAGGAGTCCGTGAGCTGCGGCGGCTGTGTGTCGACGCC
>JAAELL010000577.1 GCA_024226735.1 bacterium
AACAACGACATGCGTTGGTTCGAGGACGTGTCGATGATCGACGGTTCGTCCTACTACCAGGTGCGCGTCACCTTCAACTCCAACCCCGTCTCCGGCCAGAGCCCGCGCCTCAAGGCGCTCGCGATGTCCTGGACGGAGTAGGACTGCCTTCTCCGGCCGCCCCCTCGGCTCGTCGGTCCCGGACACTCCTCGCGTGAAGCGCAGTCTCTACATCATGCGTCACGGCAAGTCCGACTGGACCGGCGAGACGGGCGACCATGGGCGCACGCTCAACGAACGCGGACGCAACGACGCCAGACGCTTGGGTGCTTGGCTCGCGTCGATCGAACAGGAGCCGGATCGCGTGCTGACCTCGAGTGCCGAGCGCGCCATCCAGACGACGCGCGGGCTCGTCGAGGCCGGCGGCTTCGAGTGCCCGGTCGTCGTCGAACCGACGCTCTACATGACCTCCGTCGACGGAGCGCTGGCGGTGCTCCGCGCGCAGCCGAGCGAGGTTGGGCACCTGCTCGTCGTCGGGCACGAGCCGACCTCGTCCGAGCTCTGCTCCGCTCTGATCGGGGGTGCTTCCATACGCTTTCCGACAGCCGCCCTCGCGCGGCTCGACTTCCGCAAGTCCGCGTGGTCCGACCTCCAGCTCAAGAGCTGCCAGCTGCACTGGTTCGTGACCCCCAAGGCCTTCCCTACCAACCCATGAGCGGGATCAGCGGCTCGTCCGCGGGGGCCAGCTCGTAGTCGTCGAGGTCGTCGCGTTCGACCCACGCGAGCGCCCGGTGCTCGCGCGCCCGCGGCTCGCCGGAGACGAGCTCGACCTCGAAAGCGAGGAGCTCCACGGTGATCTGCTCGTAGGCGTGTACGTGCTTGCCGAGGAAGCGGCCGACGCGCGTCTCGACGCCCAGCTCTTCGCGCAACTCGCGCGCGAGGCACGCTTCGGGGCTCTCGTCCGCCTCGATCTTGCCGCCGGGCAGCTCCCACTTCCCGGCGAGGTACTCCGGTGCGTCGCGCTGCGCAAGCAGCAGCCGGGTCCCACGGCGCAGGACGGCCGCGGTGACGCGCACCGTCACGACTTCGCCTTCGGGCGAAAGACCTGGATCACCTTTGGATCCGGCTCGAGGTAGGCGGCGCCGATCAGGTCGAGGCAGTACGGGATCGCTGGAAAAACCGCGTCGAGGCACTGGCGAATCGCACTCGGCTTGCCGGGCAGGTTGACGATCAAGGACTTGCCGCGCACGCCAGCGGTCTGGCGCGAGAGGATCGCGGTCGGGACGAATTGCAGCGAGACACTGCGCATCAGCTCACCGAACCCCGGCATCATCTTCTCGCAAACGGCCTCGGTCGCTTCCGGCGTCACGTCGCGCGGTGCGGGCCCCGTGCCGCCCGTGGTGACGATCAGGTCGCAGCCGTCCTCGTCCGCCATCGCACGCAGGTGCTCTTCGATCCCCGGGGCATCGTCGGGAATGACGCGGTAGACCGGCTCCCACGAGCTCGTGAGGTACTCCCCCATCGTCTTCTCGATCGCGGGTCCGCCGAGATCCTCGTACTCTCCGCGACTCGCACGGTCCGAGACTGTCAGGATTCCAATTCGGGCTGCTTGCATTGGGGCTGTCTGCTCTCCTGCAGGTCTCGATCAGGCGCGTGGCGGGATCACGCCACGTGCGCCGGGAACGTGGCCGAGGAACGGCAGGAACGGAACGGGGTCGCCGACACCGAGCACGCTCTTCGGCCGCACGTCGATGAGGCCATCGCAGCTCGCCGCCGCCAGCAGGTCGCCGCTTCCGTGCCAGTGAACGGGCGCGACGCCACCGGCGTCCGTGCGCGCGGGCAAGAAGAGCCGGCGATCGCGACGGTGCTCGAAGGGCTCGGCGAGCGGGAGCGACAGCCAGGGCTGGCTCCAGCCACCGAGATAGCGGCCCACCGCCGGCACGAGGAAGAGGTGCGCGGTCGCGAGCACGCTGACCGGATTGCCGGGCAGGCCGACGAACAGCTGTTCGCCGCGGCGCGCCACGAAGACCGGCTTGCCCGGCTGCACGGCGACGCGGTGGAACACCGTCTCGAAGCCGAGCGCTCCCGCCGTCTGCGGGATCAGGTCCTTCGCGCCCATGCTGACGCCACCCACCGTCACGACGACGTCGGCTCCATCCGCCGCGGCGCGCAGCCGCGCCTCGAGCTCGTCCGCCTCATCGCGGGCGTGGGTGCGGGTTGCGGGCACCCCGAGCGCCGCCGCGAAGGTGAGGAGCAGGGGCCCGTTGCTGTCGCGAACCCCCGCCGCCCCCTGCGAGCCGACCTCGTCGCCGGTCGTCACGATGCCCAGGCGCGGCGGAACGAAGACCTCGATCTCTTCGGCGCCCGCCATCGCCGCGGCCGACACGGTGACCGGACCGAGCCGCGTCCCCGCGGGGACGACGACGTCGCCCGCGTGACCGTCCTCGCCGCGCCAGGCGATGTTGCGCCCCGGCGCGAGCGCGCGCTCCTCGAGGATCTGAACGGACTCGGTTCCACCATCGGTCTGCTCGATCGGCACGACCGTGGCGTCCGCGGGACACGGGGCGCCGGTCATGATGCGCACAGCATCCCCAGCCTCGAGCGCCCCGTCGAACGTCGTTCCGGCGAACACGGTGCCCACGACCCGGTAGCGATCGCCCGCGGCGAGCCGCAGCGCGTAGCCGTCCATCGTCGCGCGGTCGAACCCCGGTTGGTCGCGGTCGAGGTGGATGTCGGACGCCACGACCCGGCCGGCCGCCTGGGTGAGCGCGACGCACTCGGTGCGGGACGGCAAGGGGAGACCCGTCAGCGCGGACTGCGCCTCTTCGAAAGTCAACATGTCGGGCACGCCCTCAGCTCGACTTGGAAGCGACGGCTGCCTCGGCGGCGCCCTTGACCCCGTCGAGGTCCTTGAGGCACTCCTTCGCCATCATCTTCATCATCGGCCGCATCAGGAAACCGAGGATCTTGGCCTTCATCGTCAGAGGTGTCGCCTCGAACGACATCGAGAGGTTCGTCCCGCTGCCCTTTGGCGTCAGGACGAACTCGCTCGCGTAGCGCGCGCCGTGGTTCTCACAGCCCAGCATGTACCCGCGCGGCCGCTCGAAGGCCGTGACCTCCATCTCCTCGACCGCTTCCTTCTTGAACATCAGCCGCGTCTCGCGGAAGCGCGTGCCGACGCCGACCGGCCCCTCGGTGAGCATCTCGGTCTTGTGGATGCCGTCGATGTACTCGGCGCAGTTCGCAAAGTCCGTCGCGTAGTCGAAGACGGTCTCGGGCGGGGCCTCGACGAATTTCTCGATCTTGATTCCGGCCATGGTTTGCGGTCCGCTGGAAACTCGGGCTGGCGCCTGAGTGTACGCGCGCGGCCGACGCGGGTCACGCTCGTCCGAGACGGCGTGTGCGCGCTCTCTCGTTCCAGTCTAGGAGGCTGCGCCATAGATAGCGAAGTGGCCGACGGCCCTGGGATCGCGCTGGCAAGGCGCGCAGGCTCCCGCGTAGTTCTGCGCTACTCGGGTGTCTTGGCGCCTTGCCAGCGTGATCCCAGGGCCGTCTGCCACTTCGCTATCTATGGCGCAGCTTCCTAGACTGGAACGAGGAGGATCAGGTCCTTGAAGCGGAGAACGAACGAAATCATGACTGCACTCGCCCTGACGCTGGTCGCGGGCGCTTGTGGCCGATCCGAGGAGGCGGCCCTCCCGGACGTCGATACGACCGAGACGCCGACCGAGCGCGTGCCGATCGGGGCGGGACGAGACGCCTGGCTCGCCGCGAGCCGCGTCGGGTGCATCTTCGTCTGGGACGTGTCCGCCGCGAAGATCGGGGCCGACCTCACCGACATTCGAGTCGACGGCGTCGCGGTCGCGTTCGGCTTCGACCCCTCGAGCCATGCGTCCCTCGAAGTCGGAGTGAAGACCCCCACCGGCGACTGGGTCCCGATCTCCGGCGCCGTGCAACCCGTCGCGCCCGGCCACTCGGTTTGGAAGGGCACGTCCGACGACCCCGCTCTCGTCGGCGCGGCCGCCAGCCACACGCCCGACTATCCGATCGGTACCTGGCAGGTGCGACTCGCGAACGACGACAACTGCATCGACCTGAAGGAGGTCAGCCTGCTGTTGACGGGCAGCGGCACCCGCTAGTGGTGTGATGCAGACATTCGCAGTCGTATCCCGGCCCGCATGCACGCGAACTCGGGATAAGACCGCAACTGTCGGCATCACACCACTAGCCAGGCTGGAAACGGCCACCGCCCGGCCACCGCCCGCCCACCCCAGGGGGCAGACGGGCGACGATGCCTAAAGGAACTCGACCCGCAGCCCGTCGGACGTGTTCGACGTCGCGTCGGGGTTTTGGTCGCGGAACCACATCTGGAAGTGCCACGCCTCGCCGGGCGCGATTGTCATGCCGGAAGGCAGGCCGGCTTGGTCGAGCCCGAAGTCGACGCGGCCCTCGGAGCCCGAGTCGAGCACGGACTGCGAGAAGCGGTACTGCGGCGGACCGAGGCACAGGTTGCCCTGGCTGCCGCCGAATAGCGAAATGAAGTCGGCCGTCGCAGAGGCGAGGAAGTAGCCCGGCTGGTCGAGCGGCAGGCCGACCGCCGCGAGCCGTAGGTCGTTGTCCTGCACGACCCGACTGCCCGACGCGCTCAGCGTCGCGCCGTCGCCGGCGGAGTTGGGCGTCACGCCGCAGTAGTTCTCGACCCCGGGCTCGTTCGTGCACGACACGGAGATCGTGCCCACACCCGTCTGGCCCAGATAGCCGCCCAGGCGGACCTTGTACCACTGACCGCCGATGACCTGCGCGCTGAGCGTCGTCGTGAAGATCGCGCAGCCCGCCGTGTCCTCTTCGCAATTCAACAGACGGAAGCTGTCGACCGGGCAGTCACGCCCCTCGTACAACGCGATCTTCGTGTCGAAGTCGGCCGTGCCACAAGTGCTGACCGTCCACGTTCCGGTGCACGGGGCGAGGAAGTCGAACCACACGTCGGACTGCACCTGGTCATCGCCGAACAGGTAGCAGCTCGTGTGCGGCGGGCCGTCGGTCGACGCGCCCAGCGTCACGAACGACGTTTCGCCGATCGTGATCACGACCGCTTCTTCGCAATCATCGTTGCCCGTGCCCGGACCGACGTCGCCGCGGGAGAGCAACTCGAGGACGTAGCGTCCGCCCGTGCTCGCCGAAGCGGCCGAGGTCACGCGCACGCTCCAAGCACCGGGGACGTCGGTGTCGATCTGCAGCCCCTCGGTCACGCCGAGGCCGGCGCGGTCCGAGCTTGCGACGACCGCGCCATCCACCAAGACCTCTAGGCGCAGATCGTCGTCTCCACGCAGGATCGCGCTGAGGAAGCCCTCGCCGCCAAGATCCGACGCGGTGTACGTGTCGCTCGCGCCGGGCTGGGCCAGCCCGAACACGGCGAGCGGCGCGAGGCCGACGAGCGCCGGAAGGTTCCCACCGAGGTCCGCTTCCATCTCCTCGCGTCCGGGGACGGCGTCGAACAGGTGGTCGCCCGTCGTGCCGCCGACGAGGATGTCCAGCTGACCGCCGCCATCGCTGTCGAACGCGATCGCGTGCACTCCGGCCAAGCTCAAGTCCGCTGGAAAAGCCGCCTGCGGCGACCAGTCGACGAACCGGATTTCGCCCGGCACCGAGACGTTGCGCAACACCGCGGGGCGGTGCGGAGTCATGACGAGTACATCCGGCCGGCCGTCCTGGTCGAAGTCGGCGATCGTCGACTTGATCGAAGGCACGCTCGCGACGAACTCCGGCGTCGCCACCTCGACGAACGCCGCCTTGCCGTCAGCGCCGTTGCCCTGATTGTGCAGTACGAAATCCGCGGCGCCGTTGCGCCCGGTCCAGTAGATGTCGACACGGCCGTCCCCGTCGAAGTCGGCCGGCTCGAGCGAGCCGTGACCGGAGCTCGACCCCAGGAGCTGCTTGCCGAGGTTGCCGCCCGAGCCGTAGCGAAAGTCGCCGACCTCACTGCCCTGACCGAGTAGGTCGTTGTAGTAGATGAAGAACGGACCGTCGTTGCTGATCAACAGGTCCTGCTTCCCATCGCCGTTCATGTCCGCGATCCCGCAGTCGATCGTGAAGTCCGTCTCGCTGGGAACGTGGGTCGGCGTGACCTCGGTGAAGTTTCCGGTCCCATCGTTGCGATAGAACACGTCCTGACCGAGACCACCGTAGTTGCCCGTGACCAGGTCCTGGTCCCCGTCGCTGTCGAGGTCTCCCGCAGCGCCGCCACACGCCCAGTCGAGTCCGAGCCCGCGCGGGCTGCCCTCCTCGACGAAGCTGGCGAACACGCCGCCCGGGTGATCGTTGCGGAAGTACCGCACCGGGTCGGAGAACTCGAACGAGTCGTTGACGATGACGAGGTCGAGCCAACCGTCCAGGTCGAAGTCGCGGAACAGCGCGACGCGCGAGACGTCCGTGCAGCAGAACTCGGGGATGATCGGCGACCCGCTCACCTCGACGAGCACGCCGCCATCGTTGCGGTACAGCTTGTTGACGCGTGACCCGTACGTGCCTTCGGCGACCGCCATCGCGACGTCGAGGTCGCCATCCTGGTCGAAGTCGCCCGCGGCGAGGCCCTTCTCGTGCGAGCCGATCGCCTCGGGGACCGTCATCTGGACCCGCGCTGGAGTCACGTCGTCGAAGTTGAGCGTACCGGAGAGTTGAGCCGTGGCGGGCGCGGCAGCCGCGCCCGCGGCGAAGACGGAGAGCAGGAATCGCATGAGTCGCCTCGCTGTGGTCGAGTAAGAACCGGAGCCTGACGATGGAGGCTCCACGGTACTCGAACGGTGGTGCAGACGCAGGCGCGACGCCCGACTACACTTCCGGGCATGCGCTCCATGACCCTCCTGGGCCCCGACATGAGCTCCCTCCTGGCCCGCTATGCGGGGCTCGCGCTGGCCGCGCTCCCGCTCTCGTGCAGCGGTGGGTCTGCCGACCGCCCCGACGGCCCGAGCGTCCTGCTGGTCACCCTCGACACCACGCGCGCCGACCGGCTCGGCTGTTACGGGTACGGGCCTGCCCGCACGCCGCGCATCGACGCGCTCGCCGCGCGCGGCGTGCGCTTCGAGCGCGCGTACTGCCCTGTCCCTTTGACGCTGCCCTCGCACGCCGCGCTGATGACAGGCGTTCACCCTCGCGGCACGGGGCTGCACGTCAACTTCCAGGGCGCGCTACCGGCCGAGACGATCACGCTCGCGGAGCAGTTCCGGAGCGCGGGCTACCGCACCGGCGCATTCGTCGCCGCCTGGGTCTTGAACCAGGACTTCGGACTCGACCGCGGGTTCGAGTTCTACGACGACCTCTCCGCACGGGACACGCGCGTCGACCAGCAGGCCGAGCGTGGCGGACAGGAGATCGCCGACAGCAGCCTCTCCTGGCTCGCGGAGGCACCCGACGATCCGTTCTTCGCGTGGGTGCACTTCTTCGACGCGCACGACCCGTACGTTCCGCCCGAGGGCTTTCGCGACCTGCCGCACCCCTACGACGGCGAGATCGCGTTCGTCGATGCTCAGCTCGGCCGCATCCTCGACTGGCTCGAAGAGAGCGGCCGGGCCGACGACACCGTGATCGTCATCGCGGCCGACCACGGTGAGTCGCTCGGCGAGCACGGAGAGGACACGCACGGACTCTTGCTCTACGAGAGCGCGACGCGCGTTCCGCTCATTTTCGCCGGCGCCCCCTCGTTCGCCCGAGGGCACGTCGTGCAAGAGCCCGTGGGGCTCGTCGACGTGCACCCGACGCTGGTCGACCTCTTGGGTTGGGACAGAGCGGACAGCGTCGAGGGACGCAGCCTGCTCGAGGCGCTCGAAGGCGGCGAGCCCGCCGCTCAGCCCATCTCACTCGAGAGCGAATACGGAGCCCGATCGTTCGGCTGGGCCCCCCTGCACGCACTCGTGTCGGGCCCCTGGAAGTACATCGAGAGCCCGGCGCCCGAGCTCTACGACGTCGTCCGCGACCGGCCCGAGGCGACGAACGCGGCGGAGGGCGAGAAACAGCGCGCGGCGGACATGCGGCGAGCGCTCGGCCGGTTCCTCACATCTTCGACCGTGCGCGAGGCGGGTGACGTAGATCTCGGCGCCGCCGACGAAGCCAGCCTGAGCGCGCTGGGCTACGTGTCGGGCGTCGACGACCTCGAGGCGCTGCCGACGCTCGAGGGCCTGCGCAACCCGCGCGACATGACGCACGTGATGCGCGGGATGATGCAGGCGAAGCGGACCTTCGACGACGCGCGTTACGCCGAAACCGTCGAGCTCTTGGCCCCGCTCGTCGAAGAGAGCCCCGAGTCGGACGAGATGTGGAACGTCTACGGCGAGTCCCTCCTCAAGCTGAATCGCTTCGAGGAGGCGCGCGTCGCGCTGCAGAACGCTCTGCGCAAGATGCCAGACAACCCGCGCCGCATCGTCGCGCTCGCCGACGCCCAGCGCGGACTCGGGCGTCCCGCGGACGCACGTGCGCAAGTCGAGCGCGCCCTCGCCCTGGATCCCGACTACGGTCAGGGCCACAGCCGCATGGGCGTCCTGCTCGGCGCGACCGGCGATCTCGCCGGCGCGACGCGGCACTTCAAGCGCTTCGCCGAGCTCGAGCCCAACTCGCCGAACGCCCACTGCAACTACGCCAACGGTCTGCTCGCAACGGGTCACCTCGACGACGGGCTGCGCGAGCTCCAGGCCGCCCTCCGGATCGACCCGGCTTGCCTGCAGGCACACGACGCGAAGATCACCGTGCTGAGCACGAACGGTCGACACGCCGAAGCGTTCGAGGCGCTGCGCGCGGCCGCCAGCGCGACGGAGCTGCCGCGCTTCGCGCTACAGCTCGCGTGGATCCTGGCGACCAGCCGCAACACGAGCATCGCGTCCGCGGACGAAGCGCTCGCCCTCGCGAACCGCCACGCCGAGGCCGTCGGCAGCGCCTTCGCGCTCGACGTGCTCGGCGCCGCCCGTGGGGCGTCGGGCGACACACAAGGCGCCATCGAAGCCACGACGCGCGCCCTGCAGCTCGTCGAGACCGCGGGCGACACGACCTCGACGGCCGCGACCCTGGGCGCTCACCTCGAGGCCTACCGCGCCGGTCGCCCCTGGCGCGAGTGAGGTGACCCCACCCGTCGAGTCAATCCGCGGCGGTCGCGACGAGGAACAGGCGCGGGAAGCGAAAGACGCTCAGGCCGCGCGCACCGCGCGGATACTCCGCTGCGAGCACGGCCCGGTACGCCTCGAGGAACCGCTCCCGTTCCGCGTCCGACAGACCGCTCAGGACCGGCCGCAGCCCCGTGCCGCTCACCCAGTCCAAGACCGCCTCCGGCCCCTCGAGCTTGATGGCGATGTGCCGGATGAGACGGATTACCTCGCCCAGGGCGAGCTTGAGCTCTTCTGCAGTGAATATGGATCGTGTGGCGCTTGGCGGGAGTTGCGCGCCATCAGCAATAACGGTCCGTCCGCAGCGTGTCCAATCCGATCTCACGCAGGCACAGCGCAATGTCCGCGATCTCGGCCAGTGAGGCGGGCTCGATCCGGCGCAGGAGCTCCTCCTGCGCCTCATCCAGGGCGGCGCCCTCGAGCCCCGGCCCGAGTCCACGTTCCGTGCCCGGAGCTCCCGCGAACGTCGCCTCGAGCAGCCTCCGCTCGTCGCCCGTCAGATCGCCCAGCCGCTCCGCCATCCTCCCGACCTCGCGCCAGCGCGCGCGGCTCTCGGCGTCGACGTCGAGGCACTCCCGGACCGAGTGCAACAGGTCCGCGACAACGACGGGGCGCTGGATCAGCGTCTCGGCCCCCGCGCGCATCGCGGCCACGACCTCGGGCACGCCGGCGCGCTCGATGATGAGCACGCTCGGCACGTGCCACCCGAGCACGTGCAGCCGCGCCATCACCTCTGCCGGCTTCTCGACGTTCTCGTGGACGGCGTAGACCAGGGCGTTCGGCCGCTCGCTCTCAGACCAGAGCTCGAGCCGCTCGAAGCCCGAGGTGCGCACGCCGAGCTCGCCGAGTTGCTCCAGGAGCTCGATCCGGTTGTGGGCATCCGGATCGACGACGAGGACAGTGGCTTTCTCGCGCATGCACACTAGACGTTGCCGGTGCCGAAGCGCCCAAACAATGCCTATCTCAAGGGCGCATCCCGCGTTTCCCGGAATAGAGAGGCGGCGAGCCGTTCGGGAGCAGCCATTCCTACGAACAGAACGTCTGCTATGGACAGAACGTCACCGTCAGCCCGTGCGACAGGTTGAAGTCGCTTCCCTGGGCCTGCGGGTCTCGATACCAATACTGAAAGTGCCACGTCGTCCCCGCCTCGATCCTCCCCGCGGGCTGCGGTGGCTGCGTCAGATCCACCGCGCCGATCGCGAGCCCCTGGGACGTCGACTGCACGACAGGGAGTCGGAAGAAGGGCAAGCCGACGCAGAGGAACGCGTCGCCGAGGGGCAGATAGCCGCGTCCCGCTCCGTACAGAAAGATGCCGAACTGGTTGGGGGGTACTTGGCTGGCGCGCAGGGAGAACGCGTTGTTCGATACGCGGATCGACCCGGTGTGCCGCAAGAGAGCGCCGGGGCCGGCCGTGTTGGGCGTCGTCGCGCAGAAGGTGGACGAGGTGCAGTCACACTCATCGGGGACACCGTTGCCGTCGCTGTCCATCGATGTGCCCGATGCGATGTCGGTCGCGTCCGGCACGCCGTTCCCGTTGCAGTCGAACGTGGCGTCGAGCGACATGACGAGCGAGAACCCGTCACCGTAGCCGTCGGTCCCGCCTCCCGCGAAGTGCTCGGCCAAGAGCTCGAGCTCGAGGCGCCGCGTGCCCGGCGGGAGCACGCCGCTGGTCGCGCGCTGCAAGAGACCGGTCAGCTGGGTGCCGCTACCACCGATCGCCGCAATGCGATCGGCGAGCGTCACGGGCCCGATCCCGTCGGTCCCGAGAGCGCCCCCCACCGTGTCTCGGAACGCGAGTGTCAGGCGCATGCGGTCCTCCTGATCGGCATAGCCGCCGAGCCAGCCCTCGAGCTGGTACTGCACGACACCGAGATCGATCCAGTGCGCGAGCCCCTCGACGTCGACGGCCTGATGCGCGACGTCGTCTTGCGTCCCCGCTCCGCCGGAGAAGAAGCTCGCTCCGCGCGCCGGCGGCCCGGGGTCGCTCGCCTCGGGAAACCCGCCGCCGGCGTCCCACTCGATCGCCGTCAAGGCCCCGATGTCGCGCCATCCGGCGAGCCCCCGATCGGGACTGAAGTCGAGGTTCGCCGTCGCCGCCTCCGCATCGCCGTTCTGGATGAGGTTCCGACCGAAGCGTGCCTCGAGCGCCAGTCCAATCGGACGCCCATCCAGCTCCCAGAACGGGTCGGCGAAGACGCCGAGGTGCGCCATCGCCGTCGCGACCAGGTCGGCCTGGACGGCCGGCTCCCAGATCCTGCCCTTGCGTGCGGAGGGGCCGCTGACGATGAAGGGGATCGTGCGCTGTTCGGGCAGCCCACCGGAGTGCCCGGTGCCGATGCCGCCGTGGTCGGTCGAGACGAGGATCAGCCAGTCCTCCTGCGCGTAGCTCGGCCGAGCGCGTAGCGCGTCGAGGACGCCTCCGATCAAGCCGTCGGTCTCGCTGATCTCAGCCAGGTACGCTGCCGAAGTCGGTGAGAAGCAACAGCCATGTCCGGCGACGTCGACGTCCGCGAAGTAGAGGAACATCGCGTCGGGATCATGATTCGTCAGACGGTCGGCCGCCTCGAGCGCGGCGGCGGCGTCGCCCCCCTGGGTGTAGTCCTGGAAGAAGACGTGGTCGACGCCCACCATCAGATAGTCACGCAGCGGCGCCCAGGTCAGCTGCGTCGCGGTGTCGACGTCCGGCAACGCGGACTCCAAGAGAGCGAGGAAGTTCGGGTAGCGCGCGAGGTTGTTGCCTCCGAATCCGTTGGTGGTCACCTGGTGCTTGTCCCCCCACACACCGCACAACAGGTTCGACCATCCCGGGCCGCTGAACGTGAGCGGCCCCGACTGAGCGTCCGGTGCGTACGCCCCATCGGCAATCAGCGTGTCGATGTTGGGCGTGCTGGCCACCTCCATCGCATCGGGCCGCAGGCCGTCGATGCCGATGAACAGAACCTTCTTGTCGAGGCTGCCCTGGCCCGAGCCGGGTGATGCCAAGGCGAGAAGAACGAGAGCGAGGGACAGGCGAGGCGTGGGCATGGAACCCACTCTAGCAGCCCCCCCTGCGCCTTTTCCCACAAATGGGATGGCCTTCGCGCCCCCACCTTTTGGCCACTTGCGGGGCAGCCAGGCTTGATCGCGCCGCACGCAGGCCTTGGAGTAGGGAGCAAGTGCCTACGAACTCTCCCCTCACGGTCCGCGGTCGACTCGGTATCTACACGCCGGCAACCGTCGCACTCGCGATCGGAGCCGGCTTGTCGATGATGGCTGTTCAGAGCCCGTCGCGGGGATCGTGGGCGACGGTTGCCGGCTTGCTCGGGCTCGTATTCTCCGTGGTGCTCTGCGCCTATCTCGTCCACGCCGGTCGCCGCGCCCAACGCTTCGAAGAGCTCGTCGAGGAGAGTGCCGCCGCGCAACGCGCCGCCGACGCCGCGTCCCTGGCGCTCCACGCGAGCGAGGCACGCCTGAGCAGCGTCCTCGAATCCGTGCCCGAAGTCGTGTGGTCGATGGAGCTCCCCACGCACAGGGTGACCTACGTCAGCCCTGGCGTCCTCGCGATCCACGGGCTGCAACCCGAGGCGATACTCGCGAACCCGGCCCTGTGGTTCGATTGCGTCCACCCCGACGACCGCGCGATGGTCCGCGCCGCGCTCGTCGGTATCGGGAAGCACGAACGCACGACGACGGAGTATCGCGTCCTGCGCGCCGACGGAACCGAACGCTGGGTGCGCGACCGCGCCGTGCTCATCCACGACGAGAGCGGAGCTCCCGAGCGCATCGACGGCATCATGAGCGACGCTACCGACGAGATCGGCGCGGTGCTAGCGCTGGAGCAGAGTGAGCGACGATACCGCCTGCTCGTCGAGAACGCCTCGGTCTGCATCAAAGAGATCGATGTCGACGGGTGCATCCTGTCGATGAACCCGGCGGGCCTGAAGATGCTGAGCGTGCAAAACGAGGGCCAGGTTCGCCACGCGCGATTCGTCGACTTCATCGACGAGGTCGATCGATCGACCGTTCGCCGCGCGCTCGACGGCGCCCTCGCGGGCACGAGCACCGCGTTCGAGTTCGGGATGCAGGTCCGCGGCGACCAGCGCCACTACTCGTCGACCGTGATTCCTGTACGCGATGACGACGGCACCATCGAGCGGCTCATGGGCGTGACGAGGGACACCACCGACCAGGTCCAGGCGGAAGAACGCAAGGCGGCCCTCCGACACGAGCTCGACCACCGCGTGAAGAACACGCTCGGCATGGTGCTCGCGCTGGCCGACCAGGCGATGGTGCGCTCGCCGTCGGTCCAGACCTTCCACGAGAACTTCCGTGGCCGCCTGCTCGCCCTCGCCCGCAACCACGAGACCCTCGCCGCGTCCAACTGGCGGGGGGTGGAGGTCGTCGACACCTTGCGCACGACGTTCGCGCCGTTCGACTCCTCCCGGTTCACCCTCGACGGCCCGGACCTGCGCGTTCCGGCCCGCGTCTCGGGCCCGCTCTCCCTGGCGCTGCACGAGCTGACGACCAACGCCGCGAAGTACGGGGCCCTGTCGGAGCCGGACGGCCGGGTGTCGATCCACTGGAAGTGCGAGGCCGAACAACTCGCGATCTACTGGCGGGAGTCGACGCGGGTTCCGGTCGAGGCGCCGCGCCGGTTCGGCATGGGCCTGACGCTCGTACGCGGCTTGATCGAGCACGAGCTCGGCGGCTCGGTCCACGTCGACTTCCGCAAGAAGGGCCTGCACGCCGTCCTCGTGCTGTCGACCGGCGAGACGGCCGACCCGGAGCCGCCGGAAGAAGTGAGCGATCGATCGCGCTTGGCCGCCCGCTTGCCTGCCGCTGGCGCGTGATCTGCAGCAGCGCATAGGCGGTCCAGGCGCCGACGACGAGGAAGCCCGCGCAGGAGATCCACAGGCCGGCATCCCAGGCCCTGCCCGGCGCGAGGCCCGGCGCGAGGCCCGGCGGCGTCCGTGCATAGCGCAGCCAGAGCGCCCTTTGCCATGCGAGCAGGGATGCGGGCGTCTGAGCCCCGACCCAACGATCGACCCGGCAACCCCGGCCCGAGCGCGCGCAGGAGAGCGCCGAACGTGGCGGGAGGCGTACGGGGGCCGGGGTCGTACGTCAACGTGCAAGTACGGTAGCGTGCCGACCCCGTTCGGGTCGTACCGATCCCGCGCAATCCCCACCACTCACGGGGGATTGCGCGGGCTCGGTACGACCCGAACTCCGTCCTACAAGAACACCACGGACACAGCGTCCGAGAAGTTCGAGCTCACCTGATCCCGAAACCAGGCCTGGAAGTGCCAGGTCTCACCAGCGACGACCGGAACCGGTGGCGATTCCGGCATCGCCGTCGTGTCCACGTCCAACGTGAACACGCCGTTCGGCCCGGAGGACAAGACGTGCGCGTTGAAGCGCAGGATGCTGCCGCCGAGACAGAGGTTGCCCGAGCTACCGGGCAGCCCCGTTTGGAAGCCGCGCATGCGCGAGGCGAGGAAGTAGCCGAACTCGTTCGCGGGTAGACCGGACGCATCGAGAGTCAGATCGACGTCCGCTGCCCGGTTGCTGCCCGACGCGCCGATCGACGCCGCTGCACCGGTCGAGTTGGGAGCAGCGTCGCAGTAGGCCTCGCCCATCACGATCGAGAGCGCGGCGTCGCTCACATCTTCGTAATCTTCGCTCGCGTTGTCTTGCCGGACGCGGACGAACACTTGGCCGGAGACCGCATCGGGTACGGTCCAGGCATAGGTGTGGATGCTGCCGCCGGTGGGGTCACCGAGCGGAAGGTCCAGCGCGATCACGATCCATGGACCGTTCATGCCAGTCGTCGAGTACCACAGGTCCCAATCGACCGTGTCGTGCTCGATCGTCGGTGTCCAAGACACCTCGACGGTCGTTCCGACCGCCAGGAGCTCACCGCCGTTGGGCGAGAGAAGGGTGACGTGCGCCTCTGCCGACGCGACCAACGCGAGAGCGCCCGACGCAAGTCGGAACGCACCGAGTGCGTGGTGGAGCATTGGGAATCTCCTGAATGTTTCTGCCGTGGAGCCAGGTCCCGAATGGGTCCGGCGTCTGCCGCGCCGGAGCGCCTATGCTAGTCTGGCCACCCGCGGATTGGGAAGGCGACTGTCTCTCTCCAGCAAAGGAGCCCTCCTTGCATGCTCTGACCCTCCATGCACCCGGTGACGTGCGCCATGAATCGGTGCCCGACCCGGTGTTACGACTACCGAGCGACACCATCGTGCGCGTGCTCAAGACCGCCGTCTGCGGCTCGGATCTGCACGGCTACCACGGTCGTGAGATCGGGTTGGATCCGGGGACCATCGTCGGTCACGAGTTTGTCGGCGAGGTGCTCGAGGTCGGCGAACAGGTGCGGAGCGTGCGCCCCGGCGACGTCGTCGTCGGCGCGTTCTCGACGAGCTGCGGAAACTGCGTCGCCTGCAATCGCGGATTGACGGCGCGCTGCCTCGCCGGTGGCGAAGTGTTCGGTTGGGTCTCGAGCGGGACCGGACTGCAGGGCGCTCAGGCCGAGCGCGTCAGAGTGCCGCTCGCCGACGGAACGCTCGTCAAGTGTCCGCCCGAGCTGGACCTCGAGCTGGCGCTCCTCGCGGGCGACGTGTTGTCGACCGGCTTGTTCTGCGCCGAGGCGGGAGGCGTCGGCCCCGGGCAGACCGTCGTCGTGCTCGGAGCCGGCCCGGTTGGACTCGCCGCTGTGATGGCGGCGCGCGCGATGGGCGCCGAGGTCGTGATGAACATCGACCGCATCCCGGGCCGGCTGCAGCAGGCGGAACGTTTCGGAGCACGACCCGTCCACCTCGACGACGACGACGTGGTCGCGATCGTGCGCGAGGCCGGAGGCGGGCTCGGCGCGGACGCGGTGCTCGAGGTCGTCGGCTCCAAAGCCGCGACGCGCCTCGCCTACGAGATCGTTCGCCCCGGCGGCACGATCTCCGCCGTCGGCGTGCACACCGAATCCAACCTCGCGTTCACCGCGGGAGAGGCGTACGACAAGAACCTGACCTACCGCGCCGGCCGCTGTTCGGCGCGCGCGATGATGCAGCGCGCGCTCGGGCTGATGACGAGCGGCGTGATCGACCCGTCACCGATGATCACGCACCGGATGCCGCTCAGCGCGGGACCCAATGCCTACGCGCTGTTCGCCGCACGCGCCGAGGGCTGCCAGAAGATCGTGCTCGAGCCGTAGGTTGGAGTCGCGGTGCCTCTTGGTGTGCAGAACGCATCTCTCACCGTCGGATTGGCCCGACCCTGCCGTCTTGGCGGTAGCGCCAGATGTGACGGGTGTTCGTGCCGCAGATCCACATCGTGTCGCTCGGGTCGATGTGGAGACCGAACAAGAAGCCACCGCCGGGCACGTCGATCGTCATCTGGTGCACGCCGGCTTCATCGTAGATGTCCACGTTGCCGGTCGTGTAGGAGTTGACGGCGATCGTGCCATCGGCGAAGACGCCGCAATCGCCGAAAGCACCGCCGACCTGGGGCGCATCGAAGGTCTGCACCAGAGTCGCACTCGAGTCGTAGATCTCGATGGTTTGTCCAAACCGCGTCGCCCAGCGATCGTCTGCCGTGATGGCGGCCCCCCAACGGGTGAAGCCGCCTATCGTCTGCACCACGAGCGTTCCGTCCGGACGGTAGTGCTGGAGACGGTTCTCGACGTTGACGATCAGATCCCCTTCTTACATCTGCGCCGCAGCCGATGCGGCGAACAGACAGCAGGAAGAGGCGAAAGCACGACACCGGACCGCAGCGGGAGGCATCATGGGGAACCTCGGGTCAAGGACAATGGATGACGATAACGCTGCAGGCCCAGAGGCCGCGTCGACGGTTGCGACTGAAATCGCCCCCCCACCTACCGGAAGTGGACGGCCAGCGCTTCGGTGAACTGCGACAACGGAGAGTCGCGGTACCAACCCTGGAAGTACCAGGTCTCGCCCGACACGACCGCCGCCGGTGGCGTCATCGGGATCGCGGAGAGGTCGATCGGCACTTGGATCACCCCCTGAGCTCCCGCGTTCTCCACCTGCTGCGCAAAGCGCGCGATGGGCGAAGTGACACAGAGCGGCCCGGGCGATCCAGGCGGGAGCAGGAAACCGGGACGCAGCGAAGCGAGGTAATAGCCAAACTGATTCGGCGGTAGCCCCGTCATCGTCAGCGTGAGATCGTTCAGTGCCACGAGGTCGCTGCCCGACGCGGTCAGGAAACCTCCGGGCCCCGCCGAGTTGGGCGGCGGTGGCGTGCAGAAGTTGGCGCCGAGCATTCCGAGATCGGGCACCTGCGCCCCGACGAACGAGAACCCGCCTCCCACGAAGTCATCGACTCGGACGACATTCGCCCCAGGGGCGACGTCCGCATCGAAGCGGAAGTTGTAGACCGTCCCGAAACGCAGCGCGTTCGCGGTCGGGTCCACGAACGCGGCGTCGGCCTCCCAGCTCAACTCGTTCGGCGCCACGGTGACGACCCAGTCATCGCCGCTGTAAATCTCGCCCGAATGGTAGTCGGCGTCGCTGAAGCCGATCGCGGACACGGTCGTACCGGCAGGCAGCGGAACGCCGAAGCGCCGCGCGGCCAGGCGCGAGTTGTGGTTGTAGAGCGCGTATTCGTAGTGCCACTGACCGGCACCCAGACTCATCGCGCGGCTCGCGAGCCAGAAGCGGCCGCCAGTGAGGTCGTCGTACTGCTCGAGCCGAACCTCCGGATCGATGCTGGCCCAGGCGAACAGCGCCGGCTCGCCGCGCATCGTCGGCCCACTGAACAAGAGCTGGAGTCCCGGACCGACCAGGACCTCGCGCCACGACGCGTTGTTGTGGCCGTTGCCGAAGGCGGCGTCGTCCGGCGCGAGGAAGTGTCCTTCGGCGAAGTAGCGCGCGCCGGGGTTCAGCGCGGGAAGAAGGTCTTCGTCCCGGACCTGCAGGCGGCGGAAGAGGACGTCGCCGCTCTGACCCGAACCGGTGAACGGGAAAGGAAACTGGCCCGTCCACGGGTCGATGTCGGAGCGCGGGCCGAGCAGGTCTTGGATCCCGTTCGTCGCAGTCGCATTCGCGTCGGCGCACCCCGGTCCCAAGAGCGACGTGGACCCCGACGGCGTGCACGTGCCGCAGCAACCGAGCGTCGCGGCGACGATGTAGCCGTGGCGCGCCCAGCTCATCCCGATCTGCTCGAAGCGTCCCTCGTGCAGGCGATAGAGGTGCTGGAGCAGGACCGGGTGCTCGCTCGTGTTCGTGAGCGAGGCGAGGTTCCCGTCACCGTAGTTGCACTTGGTCGTGCCGATGGCGTACGCCCCGACCGACCCGAGCGACGCGATGCGTTCGATGCCGGTCAGGTCGCCGAGCACGACGTCAGGCCCGGTGGTGGGAGTCGTACAGTCGAGGACCTGGGCGTTCGACGACACCTGAGCGAGCCCGGCGAGGGCACAGATCAGGTAGAGACGGAGCGAAACACGCGTGCGGAGCATCAGCACCTCGATGGAAAGGACCGTTCCCTCGCGCGTGGCCGGGAACCGCGCGAGGCACGTGCCGAATCGTAGCACCCCTCGGCGCCATCGGCGCCGATCCATGCCCTCAGACGAACTTGCGGACGCCCGGGACGGCCACGGGCCGCGTCTCCAGGTCGCTCCACTCGTAGGCCGGCGGGGACAAGTCCTCCTGGGAGTTGAGTGCTTGGTCCCACGTGATTCGCTGACCGGTGTACGCCGCCATGCGCGCGAGGATCGCCATCAGCGTGCTGTTGCACATGTACTCGCCGTTGTTGATCGGCTCGCCGCTGCGGATCGAAGCGAAGAGCGCGTCATGCTCGTTCTGGTACATGTCGTCGACTTCGCCCTCCTTCTTGCGCCAGCGCCACTTGTCGGCGCCGGTGATCTTGTGGGCCTGGAGGGAGGCCTGCCCCTTGGTTCCGTGCACGAAGTCGGACACGTTGCTCTTCGCCCCGTTCCACTGCCGGCACGAGCTGAAGCACTTCACGCCGTTCGCCCACTCGTAGACGGTGTTGAAGTGGTCGTACACGTTTCCGTACTTGGGGTCAGTGCGCTGCACCCTTCCACCGCTCGCGGTCGCCGCGACCGGATACTCGTCCTGCATCGCCCACGCGATCTTGTCGAGGCTGTGGATGTGCTGCTCGGTGATGTGGTCGCCCGAAGCCCAGGTGAAGTAGAGCCAGTTGCGAACCTGGTACTCCATCTCGCTCCACTCCGGCTTGCGGCCACGGTGCCACAGCCCGCCGGTGTTGTAGGTGCACTCGAGCGCGACAATGTCGCCGATCGCTCCGTCATGGACGCGCTGCAGGGTCTCGCGCGTGGCGCTCGAGTAGCGGTAGCAGAGCCCCGAGACGACCGAGAGCCCCTTGGCCTTCGCCTGCTTGCACGACTCGATGACCGAGCGCACCCCGGGCGCGTCCGTCGCGATCGGCTTCTCGACGAACATGTGCTTGCCCTTCTCGACCGCGTAGGCGACGTGCAGCGGCCGGAAGTGCGGGGTCGTCGCCAGCAGCACGACGTCGCACGCGTCGATGACCTGCTTGTACGCGTCGAAGCCGACGAAGACGTTCTCGGGCGGAACGACGACGCGCTTGCCGAGCGCTTGCGTTTCGGAATCGTCGGAGGAAGCCATCGACGTGAGCGTCTTCAGGCTGTTCTCGGCATGATCGGCAAAGGTGTCGCCGAGCGCGACAAGCTCCACCTCGGGGTCGGCGGCGAGTGCGTTCTTGGCGGCGCCGGTACCACGTCCGCCGCAGCCGACGAGACCGATCTTGAGGACGCCGCGGCGCCCGCGCGGGGCAGCCGACGCCAGGGGCGCGCCCGCGGTCAAGGCTGCCGCAGCTGCACCGGCCTGGATAAGTTCGCGGCGGGAGGGCGGGTTGGAGCCGGAGAGTTGATGCATGATGGAGTCCTCGATCGTGCCGCGGATCTTCGCGATCTCGAGGAGAAGATCCTAACCCATCGGCGTGTCCGGAGTGGAGACTCCGCAATCCGCCCTCGATGAGAAGCCGAGCTCACATCCTGACGGTCGTCGTAGTCGGCGCCGCAAGCGCCATCCTCGCGACGTTTCTAGGGCGTCGCCTGAATGGCGGGTCGCCCGACTTGACCCTCGCGATGGGCGACGCGGAGAGCGCGCACGAAGCGCTGGCACGCGAGCGGCGCGACCGCGACCCGAGCGACCGTTCGCCGTGGCTCGATTGGCCCTACCACCTGCCGGAGAGCGTGGCACTCAAGCTGCTGCCCGAGCTCCAGTCGGATCGCGGGCAGTACGACCCGTGGTGCACCTACGTCTACCGCCCCTATTTCGAGCGCGAACGGAAGTGGGAAGAGCACCCCGACGGCAAGTACCGCACCCGGACCAACGACCTCGGTTTCGTGCGCACGACCGACACGCTGCCGACACCGCCGGGCGCGCGGGTCCTCGTCACGGGCGACTCGCACGTCGACGGAATCTGCAACGTCGAAGAGGGCTTTCCGTTGCTCCTCGAGGCGAAGCTCGGCGCGGGGCTCGGCGCGGGGCACGTCGAGGTCTTGAACGGCGCGGTCTCGGGCTACTCCTTCATCCAGTACCTCGGCGTGCTCGAACGCGCCCTCGCGCTCGGCCTCGAGCCGGACGTGTTCGTCGTGACGGTCTACGCCGGCAACGACTTCACGGGCGTCCTACAACTCTGGCGCTTCCTCGAGATTCGAGAGCTCGCCGAGCTCGGCCAAGGCCGGGGACGCGGCAAGCAAGTCCAGCGCCAACGCAAGGCGCCGCGCGAGCACGTGGCGCCTTACGGCCAATGCCTGACGTCGGCCAGCTACCTCTATAGCTTTCCCACGGAGCAGGCGGTCGCGCTCGACGCCGCATGCACCGTGACGGCGACCATCGCGCAGCGCTGCGCGGAGTCGGGCACGCGCCTCCTCGTCGTCATCCTCCCTTCCCCCTCGGACCTGCCCGAGCAGTCACCGCTGGAGTGCATCGAGCGAGCGCTCGAGTACGCCGGCCTCGGACAGGTGGACCTCGAGCGACTGACGCAGCTGCGGCAGGAGTACGCGGCCTGGCTCGCGGAGCGCGACATTCGCTTCGTCGACCTCCACGCCGCGTTCGCCGCGCACGACGGCACGCTGTTCTGGCAGCGCGACCTGCACCTGAACCTCGACGGGCACCGCCTCGCGGCCGAGACCGTCGAGCCTGCGCTGCGCGAGCTGCTGGACGACTGACGTCAGTGCAGGAAGCGCGCTTCCATCCCAGGAGTGCGCCACTCGTTCGCGCCGTGCAGCAGGTACGCCTCACAGCCGCGCGCAAGGACCAGCTCGAGCGCGGCGCCCGGTTCGAGCACGCACGCCGCGGAGGCGAGCGCGTCGGCCTCGAGGCCGGTCGGCGCGAGCACCGTCGCGGCGCGGCCTCCGGTCAACGCGAGCCCGGTGCGCGGATCGACGATGTGCGAGTAGCGGACCCCGTCGATCTCCACGAATCGATTCGCGTCACCCGACGTGGCGACGGCGGCTCCCGCGAGCTCGATCGCGGCTCGCGGCCCCGCTGCGCCGCGCGGCGAGACGACGACGCGCCACCCCGCTCGCCCCGGCGGCGGCCCCGACGCCGCGACGTCGCCACCCCCGTCGACCAGGGCGCGCTCGATCCCGTGCGCGGCGAGCGTGTCGAGCACGGCATCGAGCGTGCGCCCCTTCGCGATCCCTCCCAGGTCGAGCCGCATGCCGTCCACCGCGAGCGTCGCGCGCGCACCACCGCCGCGCCGTGGGTCGACGGCGAGCAGCCCGTAGCCGACGCGCGCGCGCGCGGCGGCGATCCGCTCGGGCCGCGGCAGCTCCCCCTGCCGCCGCGCCCGCCGCCAGAGCCGCACGAGCGGGCCGACCGTCACGTCGAACGCCCCACCCGACTCCTCGGCGACACGCTGCGCCGCGGCCAGCACCTCCGCGAGCTCGGCCGAGACGTCCTGGGCGGACCCGGCCGGGAGCGCACTCAGCGACGACAGCTCGCTCGCGGGGTCGTAGTCGCTGTAGATCCCGTTCAGCCGATCGATCTCGGCGAACGCCGCAGAGGCGGCGCGCTCGGCACGGCCGGGCTCCGAGTCGTAGAGCACGATGCGGAACGTCGTGCCCATCTTGGGACGTTCGTACGCGAAACGTTGCAGCGGAGCGGCGCAACCGCACACGCTGAACAGCGCCGCGAGCACGATGGGCAGGTGGGGCTTCACGCGCTACATTGTTGCCGATGCTCCCCACCGTTTCCGCCGTTTCCGCTGCCGCGCTCCTGACCCTACTCCCCTTCCTGCCCGTCCACCTCCAGGACGAGGGGCAAGATGAAGGCCAGGACGACGGGCTGAGGTACCCCGAGATGCCCGCGGGGCGTCCGCCGGTGCTCGCCGTCGACGACGCGCTCGCCGCCGAAGCCGCAAAGATGAAGCCCTACGTCGATCGCGTGCCCGGCATGGACGCCATGTTCCGACTCGTGCCGATCCCCGGCGGCACGTTCACGATGGGCAGCCCGAAGGACGAGACGGACCGCAAGGGCACCGAGGGTCCGCGAGTGCAGGTCGCCGTCGATCCGTTCTGGATGGGCGTGCACGAGGTCACCTGGGACGAGTACCACGTCTTCATGTACCGGCGCGACATCGACCTGCGGAGCAAGACCGAGAGTCCGCCCGAGGTCCAGGATGCGTGGGCCGACGCCGTCAGCCGGCCTACTCCCCCGTACGTCCCGATGGACTTCGAGATGGGCGTATCGGGCTACCCGGCGATCTGCATGACGCAGTTCGCCGCAAAGCAGTACACGAAGTGGGTCTCGATGAAGACGGGACGCTTCTACCGGCTCCCGACCGAGGCCGAGTGGGAATACGCCTGCCGCGCGGGCACCGACACCGCCTACTCCTTTGGTGCCGAAGCAGCGGGACTCGAGGAAGCGGGCTGGTACTTCGACAACGCCGACGATCAGTACCAGCCGGTCGGCAAGAAGAAGCCGAACGCATGGGGCCTTCACGACATGCACGGCAACGTCGCCGAGTGGGTGCTCGACGCGTACGACGCCGACTGGTACAAGGCGCTCGCGCGCAAGCAGCAGCCCGTGCGCAATCCGATCAACTGGCCGACGCGGCTCTACCCGCGCGTCGTGCGCGGCGGCTCGTGGGACGATGATCCGGACAGGCTTCGGTCGGCCGCGCGACGCGCGTCGAAGAAGAGCTGGAAGGTCCAGGACCCGCAGCTGCCCAAGAGCATCTGGTACCACACGGACGCGACGTTCGTCGGCTTCCGGCTCGTGCGTCCGCTCGTCGAGCCGAGCTCCGAGGAGATGGCGCGCTACTGGGAAGCCGACCGCGACGACGTGCGCGCGATTCAGATGCGCCAGCGCGAAGGCAAGCGCTAGGCCTGGCAGTCAGCAATCCCCAGGCGGGAGATCCTGCGCAGCGCGCGGTCCGGTAGACTCGTCGACGAACACCCACTCGACCTGAAACCGGAAGGTTCCCGATATGCCTGGCACGACTCGCCGCTCGATCCTCAAGACCGGAAGCGCCGCAGTGGCGGGCGCCAGCCTGGGCGGCACCAGCCTCTTCGGATCCCAATCGCCACAGGCCGAGGGCGAGCGCGCAAGCGCAAAGAATGGCGAGACGATCCGCGTCGCCCTCGTGGGCTGTGGCGGACGCGGGACCGGCGCGGCGCGCCAGGCGCTGAGCACGGAAGGCTCGGTGCAGCTCGTCGCGATGGCGGACGCGTTCTCCGACCGGCTCGAAGGCAGCCTCGCGGAGATCTCCAAGCACGTCGACGCGGCCCGCCTCGACGTCCCCGAGGAACGCCGCTTCGTCGGCTTCGACGCCGCCCAGAAAGCGATCGACTCCGACGTCGATCTCGTGATCCTCACGACGCCCCCGGGCTTCCGCCCGATGCACTTCGAGTACGCGGTCTCCAAGGGCAAGCACGTGTTCATGGAGAAGCCCGTCGCCGTCGACGCGCCCGGCGTGCGCAAGGTACTCGCCGCGGGCGAAGAGGCCAAGCGACGCAACCTCAAGGTCGGCGTCGGACTGCAGCGCCACCACGAGCGCAAGTACCAGGAGACGATCCGGCGCATCCACGACGGAGCGATCGGCGACCTGCGCCTCTTGCGCTGCTTCTGGAACAGCGGCGGCGTCTGGGTGCGCAAGCGCGAGCAGGGGCAGACCGAGATGGAGTATCAGATGCGCAACTGGTACTACTTCAACTGGCTGTGCGGCGATCACATCACCGAGCAACACATCCACAACCTCGACGTCTGCAACTGGATCATGAAGGGCTTCCCCGTCAGCGCCCAGGGCCAGGGCGGCCGCCAGGTGCGCAACGGCATGGACCACGGCGAGATCTTCGACCACCACATGGTCGAGTTCACCTACGCCGACGGCACGAAGATGATCAGCCAGTGCCGCCACATCCCCAACACGTGGTCGAGCGTCTCCGAGCACGCCCACGGCACCCTCGGCACGGCGACCGCCAACCGCGGCATCGTCGAGGTGTTCGGCGGCGACAAGTGGCGCTTCAGGGACGAGAACCCCAACCCGTACCAGGTCGAGCACGACGTGCTGTTCGCCGCGGTGCGCGAGGATCGTCCGCACAACGAGGCCGAGTACGGTGCCAAGAGCACGATGACCTCGATCCTGGGCCGCATGGCGACCTACTCGGGTCAGAACGTGCGCTGGGACGACGCGCTCAAGTCCGAGATCGGTCTCGTGCCGGAGGCGTACGCGTGGGACGCCAAGCCCCCGACCCAGCCGGACGAGAGCGGGCTCTACCCGATCCCGACGCCCGGCGTCACGCGAGTCCTTTGATCGAGAGAACGAAGTGATGCGACTGCGAACGACTGCGTGCACCGCCACCCTCGTGATCGGGCTGGCCGCCTTCCTGCAGGCGGCCCTCCCGGGCACCGCCCAGGATCCCGAGTCGGCACCGCCGGCGGTGGACGAGGCGCACGACGACGAGACACCGCTGGCGGTGCAGATGGAGATCATCGAGGAGTCGATGAGCAAGCTGCGTCGCACGGTGCGCAAGCCCGAGCAGGACGCGCAGAGCCTCGAGCTCCTGTCGAAGATCCAGACCGCCGTGATCGCGTCGAAGGCCCAGCCTCCGGCGATGATCGCGCGTGTCCCCGAAGGAGAACGCAGCGCGTTCCTCGCCGCGTACCGCAAGGAGATGATCGCCTTCCTCGAGCAGGTCCTCGCGATCGAGAAGGCGCTGCTCGAGGGCGACCACGACACGGCGCGGGCCGCGCACAAGGCCGCCAGCGCCATGGAGGACACCGGCCACGAGACGTTCACCGATGACGAGTGAAAGCCGCCCGCACGCTTGTCCTCTCCGGTGATAGATTGAATCGGGCCAACCGGCCCGGACCGCTCCCCTGCCCCGCTCTCTCATGAACACGAACTCCAGTATCCCCCTCCTGGCCACCACGCCCCTGCTCCTCGCCATCACCCCGTTCGCCGCCGCCCAAGGCGCCGACGACTGCAGCATGGCACAGCCCATCGCCGGGGTCGGGACCTACAGCTTCGACAACACGGCGGCGACGACCGATGGTTCGCCCGACACGTTGTGCGACGCCTTCGGGCAAGCCGACATCGAGAATGACGTCTGGTTCTCGTGGACCGCGGCGAGCACTGGTTTCCACGAGCTCGCCACGTGCGGGTCGGGAGTCGACACGAAGGTCGCGGTGTACGCGGGCTCGTGCACGGGCTTGATCCTGGGCTGCAACGACGACTGGTGCGGGGTGCAGACGCGCGTCGGCTGGGCCGCGCGCGACGGCGACACGTACCTGATCCGGATCGGCAACTTCCCGGGCGCGGCCGCGGGATCGGGGAGCTTCGACATCAGCGAGATCCCGATCATCGCAAACCCCACCAACGGCCACACCTACCAGTACGTGCCGGGCTACGGCGACTGGGATCGCGCGGACACCGTCGCGACACAAGCCGGCGGACATATCGCGACGATCGCCGACGCGGCCGAGGACACGTTCGTCTACGCGACCGTCGATGGGCAGCCGACGGGCAACGCTTGGCTCGGCGCGTTCCAGGACATGAATGACCCCGGCTACATGGAGCCGGGCGGCGGATGGGTCTGGGTAACCGGTGAGCCGTTCACGTACCAGAACTGGACCGCCGGCGAGCCCAACGACGGCGGAGGCGCCGAACACGTCCTCGGCTACTGGCCCGCCGAGAAGTGGAACGACTACAACGGCGGTGACCGCGCCGTGCGCGGCTTCGTCATCGAGTACGAGTCCGGCGACGTCGGCATGAGCTACTGCGGCCCCGCGATCCCGAACTCGACCGGCATGGCGGCCGTCATCTCGGCAACCGGCAGCCCGCTGGCCGCGGCGAACAACGTCACCCTCACCGCCGAGGACCTGCCGCCGGGTCAGTTCGGCTACTTCCTCGCCGGCCAGACCCAGGGCTTCTTCAACCCGCCCGGTAGCCAGGGGCTGATCTGCCTCACCGGCAACATCGGCCGCTACAACCAGATCGCGAACATCATTCAGGGTCCGATGGGCAGCATCGCGCTCGACCTGACGGCGATCCCGGTCAACCCGCCCGCGGCGGTCCAACCCGGCGAAACGTGGAACTTCCAGTGCTGGTTCCGCGACAACAACCCGACGCTGACGAGCAACTTCACCGACGGTCTGACGATACAGTTCCTGTAGACGACCCCCGTAAAACGACACTGCCCGCAAAACGACACTGCCCGCAAGACGACACTGCCCACGAGCGCGCGCCGGAGCGCGCGCCCCCGAGGCGCCGAGGAGGAGATCCATGGCACGTTCGTACCGCACGCATGCCTTCGTCGCGGGCGCGCTGATCAGCGCGCCCGCCGCCGTCGCCCAGACCAACCTCGCGCTCACGGGCACGGCCACCCAATCGTCGCTCGGCTTCGGCGGCGTCCCCGAGCGCGCGATCGACGGCAACACCGACGGCACGTACAACAACGGCTCGGTGACGCATACCGCCGATCTCTCCGACAGCTGGTGGGAGGTCGACCTCGGCGGCACGTTCTCGATCGGCGAAGTCCGGCTGTACAACCGCTTGGACTGCTGCTGGCTCAGGCTCTCGAACTTCCGCGTCGCGGTGTTCGACGGAACGAACGAGGTCTTCGGTGAGGACTACTTCACAGCGGGCGGCAGCGTCGCACAGGGCGGGACGCTGAGCGTCTACCCCCCCGGGGGCGTCAGCGGGAACCGGATCCAGATCCGGATCCTCGGCATCAACAACGACTCGAACGGCTTCCTTTCGCTCGCGGAGGTCGAGGTCTACGACGGCCTGGTCGGCACCGCCTACTGCGGCCCCGCCTTTCCCAACTCGGCCGGCCTCGCGGCCACGATCACGGCGCACGGAACGGCGGTCGCCGGCGGCAACCCGCTGAGCCTGCGCGCCAGCGACGTGCCTTCGGACCAGTTCGGGATCTTCATGGCGAGCCAAACCCAGGGCTTCACCAACCCCGTCGGCAGCACCGGCATCCTGTGCCTGGGCGGGACCATGGCGCTCTTCAGTGCGCCCGGACAGATCCAGAACTCGGGCGCCGCCGGCTCCTTCGAGCTCGACATCGACACGCAGGCCATCCCGATGAGCCCGCCCGTTCCGATCGCCGCGGGCGAGACCTGGTACTTCCAGGCCTGGTACCGCGACAGGAACCCGACGGTGACCTCCAACTTCACCGACGGCGTGTCGATCGTCTTCCAGTGAACGGCAGAGGCCAAACCAAAGGAGTCCTGATGAAGTTCCTCGCAGCGCGGCGCAGCATGGCGACGGCCATCGGCAGCCTGGTCCTGGCCGCAAGCGCGACCGGGCAGAGCCAAACCCTGGTGCTGTACGACCCCGTGGGCATGTACGACAGTTGCGCGACTGTCTTCCAACCGACGTCCGTCGCGACGAGCATCAGCGCGAGCCCGATCACGCAAGTCGGGCTCGGCTGCTGGTTCAACACGAACGTGTGGCCGCTCGGGCAGATCGGGACGTCCGTGGTCCTGGACCCGAACCAGTACACCACGTTCGATGTGGTCCCGAACTCCACGACGGTCCAGTACGAGACGCTCTCCTACTCGAAGCGCTCGTACGTCGGCGAGGGCCCTCGACAAGCCGCGGTGCGAACGAGCTTGGACGGATTCGCCAGCGACGTGGCCTTGGTCACCGGCCTGGATCCCATGGGCTTCGAACAGATCCTGTTCGACATCAGCAGCCTGCCCAGCTCTTCCGGCTCGATCACGTTCCGCATCTACTTCTTCGACGCCCCCGGAATGGGCGCCGACTGGGCAGACCTGGGAAGCTCCGCCGTCGGCGACACGGGGCTGATCCTGACGGGCAATGCCGGTGCCGGCCCGATCGGCAGCCCCTACTGCGGTCCCGCGATCCCGAACTCGACGGCGCAGCCCGGCCTGATCGAGGCCACGGGCAGCGTTCTGGTCGCGAACAACCTCGTGACGCTCACGGCGAGCCAGCTCCCCCCCGGCCAGTTCGGCTACTTCCTGGTCGGCCAAACCCAGGGCTTCTTCAACCCGCCGGGCTCGCAGGGGCTCATCTGCCTCACGGGCAACATCGGCCGCTACAACTCGGTCGCGAACATCATCCAGGGTCCGACGGGGAGCATCTCGATCGACCTCACCGCGATTCCCGTGAACCCTCCGACCGCGGCGATGCCCGGCGAAACGTGGAACTTCCAGTGCTGGTACCGGGACCTGAATCCCACGCTGACCAACAATTTCACGGACGGCTTGACGATCACGTTCCAATGACCCGCGAGCCAGGATTCCGCCTCCACAATCGAAACGAGACACTCGGGAGTCACGAACAGCACCGAATCGGGAAGCTCTGAGCCCCTGCCGAAATCCGGGCTAAACTACCGGCGCTGCCATGGATTTCTCTTCCGCACTCATCCACCGGTCCGCCCATGAGTCGGTGCGCCGGATCCTCCTCGTCCAGCTGCGCGCTGCCCGATCGGCATCGAGCAGGCTCGCCAAACCCGGAGACGAGGAAGCCTTGCACGACTTCCGCACGTCCATCCGTCGCATGCGCGCGACGCTCGGGATCTGGGAAGACGTGCTCGACGGCGCGGTGCGCGAGAAGCACGTGCGCAGGCTCGCCGCGATCCAGCGTGCGACCGGCGCCGGCCGCGATGCGGAGGTCGCGCTCAAATGGCTGCGCGACCAGCCGGAGGCCGGGGACGCTGAGCCGACCGCGACGGCGGCTTTCGTCGCCCGACTCTCGAAGAGGCTGCGCAAGGCGCTGCGCGAGGCACGCAGGAACGTACGCCGGGAC
This sequence comes from bacterium, assembly GCA_024226735.1. Lineage (GTDB taxonomy): Bacteria > Planctomycetota > UBA1135 > UBA1135 > JAAELL01. Next base: position 29,355 of record JAAELL010000577.1, read on the forward strand.
TTCGCGGCGCTCGAAGAGAAGCTCTCGGCACAGATCGCCACGTTCACGACCGAGCTCGAGCCGGACGTGGGCGACGGTTTCGGAGCGGCCCTCGCTCCACGATTGCGCAAGGCGATGGGCAAGCTGGAGAAGCGCCTGTCGCGCATCAGCGCGCTCGAGGACGAGGAGCGGTGTCACGCCGCCCGCATCGCCTGCAAGCGCTTGCGCTACCTCGTCGAGCCGATCGAGAACCACCAGCACGCGAGCGCGGTCGTGGCGAGCTGCAAGACGCTCCAGGACGTGCTCGGCGAGATCAACGACGCACACGTGCTCGACGCCCAGATCGCAGCCGACGACAAGAAGAGCGGCGGCGAGCTCGCTTCGAGCGCGATTGGCGCAGGCAACCGCGAGCGGCTCCGTCAGCTGTTCGCGACGCTCTTGGACCAGTGGCTCGGGGACGGATCCAGCGCCTTGTCGTCCAACGTCGAAGCCCTCGCTGCCAGCCTCGCTGCAAGCGCGGCCGAGGAAGAGATCGAGCGCAAGTACCTCTTGAGCCGCTTGCCGGACTTCGGCGAGCTGCGCGCGGCCGGCGTCGAGGTCACGGCCCTCGAGATCGAGCAGGGCTGGCTGCCCGGCACCCGCCTCAACGAGCGCATCCGCCGCACCAGCGCACCGGGCGCCGCCGAGGAAGAGTCGAGCTGGTACCGCACGGTCAAGCTCGGCACGGGCATCCGCCGGGTCGAGATCGAGGAGCCCGCGACGCGCCACGTGTTCGAAACGCTCTGGCCGCTGACGCTGGGCCGGCGTGTGCGCAAGACGCGCTACCGCGTCCGCGTCGGTGAGCTCTGCTGGGAGATCGACGAGTTCCGCGACCGGGACCTTCTGCTGGCGGAGGTCGAGCTCACGAACGTCGAAGAGCAGCCCGAGCTGCCCGCGTGGCTCGCCGGGTGCTGCAAGCGCGAAGTGACGGGAGACGGAACGTACCAGAACCTCAACCTGGCGCGCTGACTTCGCGCCCGGCGCTCGACACGACCTCCCGCATGTGGTGCGCGATCCGCCACGCGTGGTGTGCCGCCCGCTCGATCGTGCGCAAGGCGTCCAGCTGCGCCAGCGCACCCTCGACGTCGATCTTTGCCGCCGCCGCTCTCGCGAGAATCGCCTCGCGCGCGGCATCCGAGCTCTGGTCGAGTTCCAGCCGGCCCGAGCGCAGAGGCTCCTCGCTCACTTCGACGGGACTCGACCGCAGCTCGCGCGCTAGTGGTGTGATTCACTCTTGTGCGGCATTTTGGTCGGTGCGTACGCGTTCGCTGCAAGGCGCAGCGACGACGCGACTTCGCTGCAAGGCTCGGAGGAGGCGCAACGCAGCAGCGGGCGGGTACGGGCCGACCAAAATGCCGCACAAGAGTGACTCACACCACTAGAAGGCTGTCGGAGTAGCCGCGCCGTATTGCCTCGCACCGCCCGCGCGTCGTTCGCGAGCGCGGGGTCGGCGCGGACTTCGCTCCAGCGCTCTTCCTCGGCCATCCGATCGAGCCAGCGGTCGAGGTGGTCGAGCGCGTGCATCGCCCCCAGGAGCCTGCGGTGGGTCGGAGCGTCCCCGGTCGCGGGCGCCGCCGGGCACAAGGCGGTGTGGCTGTGAAGGGTGATGCAGACAAGGTGACGCTGACCTTCTCGATCATGGACGGTCCGTACGAGCAGGCACGGACGGTCACGGTCTTGCGCTTGCTCGACGTCGCGGCACGCCGCGGGTACGACCTGCACGTCTTCGCCTACGAGGGCGCGGTCGGGTTGAGCTTCACGGCACAGAAGCCGCACCCGAACGCGGTCCACGGCCGCGACGCTGACGAGGAGGACCACCCGCTGCCGCACCGCTGGATCGAAGCGCTCATGCACACCGCCCGCGCGAGCGGCGGCTCGCTCGACTGGATCAACTGCGGGCTCTGCGTCGATGGATGTCCTGCTGTGCGGCAACGCCGTGGGCTATGCGGTCGCCGGTCAGGACGCGTCGGGCCTCTCCGAGCAGGTGGCGCGTGCCGCCCTGCCCGGACTCCTCGCCGAGTACGAACGCCTCTGGCACTGGTAGGGCCGTCACGAGACGCGCCGGCCGCGCTCCAGGCGCAGCTCGTGCGTCGCCTCGATCGAGAGCGTACTCGCGTGGGTCGCGAGGACCACGGCGCCACCGCCGGCGCGGAACGCCTCGAGCTCGGCCAGGACGAGCTCGGCACTCTCTGGGTCGAGGTTGCCCGTCGGCTCATCGGCCAGCACGACGTCCGGCTCGCGCACGAGCGCGCGCGCCAGGGCGACGCGCTGGCGCTCGCCCGCCGAGAGCGCACTCGGCCGATGCTCGATCCGCTCGCCGAGTCCGAGCGCCTCGAGCCGCGCGCGCGCCGCCTCCGTCGAGCATCCCGCGAGCACGACGTTGTGGAGCGCGTCGAGGTAGGCGAGCAGATGCATGCCCTGGAAGACAAAGCCTGCCGACCGCGCCCGGTAGTCGTCTCGCGCGGACGCCGGCCCGGCGTACAGATCGCGCCCGCGGAACAGGACGGCCCCCTCCGAGGGCCGGCGCATGCCACCCAGCGCCAGGAGCAGCGTCGTCTTCCCCGCCCCGCTCGGGCCGCGCACGACACACAACTCACCGGCGCCGACCGCACAGTCGACGCCGCCGAGCGCCTCGACCGCGTCACGCGCCCCGCGCAGCCGAACCGCGAGACCGCGCGCTTCGACGAGCACCTCACGCATCGCGCAAGACTTCCGCGGGATCCTGGGTCGCGGCGATCGCCGCCGGCACGAGACTCGCGGCGACGGCGAAGACCGGAGCCAGAACGAACGCGAAAGCGACGAGGTCGGACCCGACCGCCTCGGCTCCGGCCGCGAAGCGAAACACGTCCGGCACGACGCTGCGCGCGACGAGCGCCGCGACCGCCCAGCCGAGCGCCGCACCGCAGATGCCGAGCAAAGACGCGCGCGCCAGCACGATCGCCGCAACGCGCCAACGGCTGCGGCCCAAGGCGCGCAGCACGCCAATCTCGGCGCGCCGCTCGCGCACGTTGAGCATCGCGAGCGTCGCGATCCACAGCGCACAGAGCATGAGCACGATCGGCGTCGCCGTGCCGAGGTAGCGCTCGGCCGTGCGCCGCTGGCGGCGGCGCGAATCGGCGAGGCGCTCGCGGCGCACGACGCGCGTGCCCGGCAGAAGCGCCTCGATGGCCTCCGACAAGCGCTTCTGGGGGTCGATCTCGTCCGCGGCGCAGTGGCACTCGAGCGCCTGGATCTCACTGACGCGCCCCTCGAGCCCCAGGACGCGCTGCGCGTCGGCGAGGTCGAGGAAGACCTCGGCATCCTCGCGGCTGCCCTTCTCGGTCAGAACGGCGGCGACGGTGAACGGCTCGCCAGCGAGCGACGCCGCGTCGCCCGCGGCCAGCCCGCGGTTTCGCGCGACCAAAGCCCCGAGGACCATCGTCCCGGGCTCGACGACACGGCCGTAGACCGGCTTCATGTGCCCCCCGCGCTTGAAGGTCTCGCCGGCGATGCCCGTCACGCGCACCGTCCCGGTCCCCCACTCGACGTCGCGCGAGAGGATCGGCACGAGGCGGTTGGCGACGTCCTGATCGGCGATGCGCTCGAGGTGCGCGGCGGGCAACGTCTCGGGCGCGAAGCCGTCGGTCCAGTAGCGCTCGAGCGCGACGTCCGAGGGCAGGATCACCAGGTTGAGGCCGGCGTCGCGCTGGATGCGGCGCGTGTCCGCCTCGCCGGCGCGCGCGAACACGACGAAGAGCAGTACGAGGGCGACGGCCGCCGCGACCGCGACCGCAAACAGGAGCGCGGACAGCTTGCGGTGGCGCAGCTCGGCGAGCGCGAGCCCGAGAGCGTTCAAGCGCCTTTCCTCCCCAAGACGATGGCGGCCGCGAGGAGGATCGAAACCGCGACGAAGACCACGCCGATCTGGCGTGTGCGTACGAGCGGGTCGGCGTCCTCCGGTTCTGGCTCCGGGGTCGGCTGCTGGCCCAGGTGGGACGGCGCGGGGCCAAGATCGGGGTCAGGATCAGCGGAGTCCGCCTCGAAGCCCCAGTCGCCCTCCCCCGCATCGACGATCTGAATCTCGGGCCGGGCGCGCTCGCCACCGAGCGGCGCGCCGTCCGTCCGCGGCGCCGGCGCGTCCGCGGTGAGCTGCGCTTCGCGGTAGCCGAAGACGAGCGCCTCGATCGAATCGGGTCGCCCGTCCTTACGCTCCGCCCCCGGCCCGCGCGCGAGGATGCGTGTCACCTCGGCCTTGACCATCGGGCTCTCGGGGTCGAAGCCGAGCGCGTCCCACGCGCTGCGCCGCTGACGCTCTGGCCAAGCGTGCGCGATCACTGCCTCCGCCGCCCAGTCCCGGCTCGTGTCGCACTCGCACGTCTCGCCCACCAGCGCGAGTTGGGCGAGCAGCTCTCCGCGCGCGAGGTCCGCTCGGTCGATCGGCTCGCCCGCCAGCTTGCCGCGGCCATAGAGCACGCAGACCACCGGGTCCGGCGTCTGCCCGTCCAGCCCGAGGGACCAGAGCAGCACCCGCTCGGCCCGCCGTGCGCTGCGCGCGATGCGCCGCTCGACGAGCGGTAGGTGGATCGGCCGCGGAAGCTGCGACTCGATCGCGCGCAGCCCCGTCTTTGCCTCCTCGATCGCGGCGTCGCACGCCTTGTCGAGCGCGGGGTCGGTCCCCTCGACGACGATCACGAAGGCGAAGGTCGACAGCGCCAGCGAGCTGATCTCGTCGCGCAGCGGCGAACGACGCGCGGCGTCCAGGGCAGCGGCCGGCTCCATGCCCGCGTCTCCGAGCCGGAGCGCCGTGTCCGCATCCGACGAGCGCCGCAGCCACCACACGCTGCCTGCCGCCTCCTCGCGGACGAGCGCGACGTTGCCGTCGCGGACCTCCGCGAGAAGCCGAGCATCCCAGCCGTCGTCTCCCTCCGGCGCCGCTAGCACGAGCTCGTACCCCGGCCCCGACAGATCGATGAAGCCGATGTCGCGCACGGTGTAGCGGCACAGCCCGCCCAGCGTGAGCGCGATCCAGAGCGGAATCACGCTCAGCGCTCCTTCGGCAGAAAGCCCATCGACGCTTCCATCCAGCTCCCGCAGCTGCATCCGCCGCCGCCCTCGGGCGCGAGGAGCATGCCGAGCGCCGGCACGGAGCTGATCCAGCAGTCGGGACGCAAGCGGCTCCAGCGCGTCGAGTCGCCCGATTCGGGGTCCCACAAGCACAGCTCGCCGGCGCGCAGGATCAGCCCGCCGTCGATGCACGTGTACGTCCCGCACTGGTGGCCCTCGGGGAAGGGCGTGTCGACGGGCTCGCCGGTCTCGAGCTCGAAGACGAGCGGCCGCACGTAGACCTTGCCCGCGGTAATCGCGGGACGCGAGAGGTGCTTGCCGTGATGGTCGACCTCCCACGCGAACTGCTTGCGCCAGACGCTGCGACCGTTCGCGGCATCGAACGCGTACAGGGAAAACTTGCCGGCGTCGGACGACAGCATCACGAGCATGCCATCGGAGTGCGCGAGATAGAACGCGATGCGGCCCGGCGCCGGACGCGCCTCGCGTTGCCAGCGCACGCGGCCCGTCTCGGCGTCGAGGCAGACCAGGTGCAGATCCTCCCACATCGAGTCCCCCAGCCGGCCGGTCGTGCGCGCCTCCTCGCGCGCGGACGCGCCGCGCGCCTCGACGAAATAGACGTGCTCGTCCGTGACCGTGATGGTGCTCTCGACGATCATGCCCTCCTGCCGCTTCCATTCGAGCCTCCGATCAAGGGCCAGCGAGAACAACATCTCGTTGCACACTTTGCGGACCGACTCGCCATCCTTCTTGTCGTACCAATGCTCCGAGCCCCAAAACTCGGTGAACTGGCTGCCCGCCCGAACGGCGCTGCCAATCAACGAATCACCGCGACGCGCAATGTAGCCCCACTCGAAGCCCTCATCGGGTGCGTGCACGGTGAAGCTCTGCCCGACGAGACCAGACCCCGCGTCGATGTTCCAGGCCCGATCGCCCATGGCGAAGAACACACCGTCGCCGTCGGTGCACCAGTTGCTCGAAGTGCGCGGAACGTTGAAACGCGGTAGCTCCGGCAGCTCGACGCCCCAGAGCGGCAATCCGTTGTAAGCGTCGACCGCGAGGATGCGCCCGAGGCCCTGCATGAACAGCCGCCCGTTCGCCGCGAGCGGCGAGGGCTTGCGGTTCTGGCGGTCGGATTGGTAGCGCGGCCCGGGGTGACCGATCCACTGCAGCTGCAGGTCCTGCGCACGACGCGCGCCGCCGAGGCTCTCGCCGCCGAAAGCGGAGTTGTCGGGCCGGCCGTACATGTGCGTCCAAGCGCCAGCGCCGGGGAGCGAGCGCCTGCGCCACAGATGGAACCCTGACGCGATGCCCTCGCCGACGGGGAGGGCATCGAACGACGACTCCGGTGCGGCCAGAGGCGAGAACAGAAAGCCGCCGTCCGGCGCGACGGTCTCGGGCGGCGCCATCCAAGGCGGATCGACCTGCCCCGACCAGAATTCAGGGTCCGCGACGACCAGGTCGGCAATAGCTCGCGGAAGCTCCGGGGGAAGATCCGTCAGGATCGCGATGCGCGTGCCATAGACACCGCGGGCGACGAACTTCGTGCGCGCATCGCGCACGACCCGCGGGTCGACTCCGTCCGCGACCACGATGACGCGCCCGCCGCTCGCGCGCGCCAGCTCCCACGGAAAGCGGCCGTCCGTCAGACCGACCACGATGCTGAGGCCACCCTCGAGAGCGGTGACGTCCACCAGTCTCTGCGCGATCTGCGCAAGCTCGGATGCGCGCTCCGTAGGGAACGGATCGCGGGCCCGAGGCGCCGCGCGCTCATGAAAGTTGAAGTGCGTATCGCACTCGTAGTCGCGCGTCTCGAGCTCCCCGACGCGTATCCGGTAGCTCGACACGGCGCGCGGCGTGAGGCCCGTGAGCGACAGCTGGTGCTTGCTCCGCTTGCCGGGCGCCACGAGTGCCACGCCGTCATGGACGAGCACGCTCTCGACGGCATCCTTCGTCTCCCAATCGACGACAGCCACATCCGCCCCGACGAAGCGCAGAATCGGCCCAGCCGTGAGCGTCGCGAGCTCACGCTGTGGGGTCTCCGCGGGCGGCTCGGGAAACGCCTGAGCCTTGGCCTCGAAGCGCTTCTTCACCTCGCGCGCGGAGAGCCCGCGGTCGTAGACGCCCGCCTCGTGCAGCGCGCCGGTCACCCGGAAGTACTCGTCCGCGTCGCGGTACGCACCGACGTGGTAGGGCGCCTCCTCTGGGTAGCGCAGCTTGCCCGACTGTGCCTCCGACTCCGCGGCGAGGCGCCCGTCGACGTAGACGCGTTGGGCACGCCCATCGTAGGTCCCGACGACGTGGTGCCAGCGCCCGAGCTCGTAGTCGGCATCCGCGAGCAGCCACGTCAGCTGGTCCGGTCCGCCCTCGCCCGCGACGGCGAAGCCGAACCGCTTCTGACGGAAGCCGAGCATCCAGCCGCGCTCGTACGCGCCGTTGTCCTGCGCGACCGAGACGAGACCGCCCCACTCGATCGGCCGGTCGACGCGCACCCAGGCCTCGGCGCTGATCGCCTTCGAGGGCAGCTCGAGCCCCGCGAAGTTCGCCGCGACCTCGAGGTCCGCACCGCGCCCGTCGAGCGTGAGCGCATGCAGCTCACCCGCCTGCTCGATCCGCGCCGCGCCGAGAACCCGCGCGGACGGCCGCCCCTCGACGCGGTTCGACACGAAAGCCGTCGCGCGCGGGTCGGCGCCGTCGAGCTGTTCGTACGCGACCGTGTCCGACTGGAAGATCCATTGATCGACGACTCCGCGCGGCGCACGGCGCGGCAGCTCGGGGGGTGCGGACAGGGTCTTCTCCCGCGCCTCCGCCGCGACAGCGGCGTCGAGCTGCACCGCTGCGTCCCCTTCGGCGAACACGTGCAGACGCCCCTCGTCAGTCGCGACGTACAGCCGCCCGTTCGCGACCGCGAGCCCGTGCGCGGCCCCCTCGACGGCACTGGTCCACACGAGCCGGCCATCGTCGGTCGCGCGCGCGTCGACGCGTCCGGGTCCGCCCGCGAAGAGCACGTCGCCGGCGAGCACGAGCGCGTACGGCGCCTGGCTCGGGACACTCCACAGAACGCCGCGGCTCTCGCGTCCGAGCGCCGCAAGCGTTCGGTCGGACAGGAGGTACGAAGCCTCGTCGCCGACGACGATCGCGTTGCCGCGGTCGTAGGAGGCGATGACCTCGCGCGACGCGCTGTTCGAGTCCGTGATCCAGCCCGTCTTGTTGCCCGGCCCGTGCAGGACGCGATCGCCCGATAGCAGCACGAAGCTGCCGCCGCCCCCGCCGAGCACGCCGCGGCTCGCGCCCGTCGCGCGGTCGAACACGAGCGGCGCCACGCGCCCCTGGGGCACGATGAGGCTCGTCTCGTTCGCGAGCAGCCCGCCCTCCATCGTCCAGCCGATGCCGAGGTCACGCACGAAGGTCGGACGCTCGCCGACGGGACTGCCCACCTCCCCGGTCGCCGCGTCGACGGCGCACACGAACGAGGGATTCCAGGGCAGCATCGACGCGGCGAAGTACGCCACGCCATCTTCGACGACGACTCCGGTGCGCACGGGCCAGCGCGAGATGAGTCGCCCATCGTGCAGCACACGCGGCGTCCCGGCCTGCGGCTCTCGGCTCCAGAGCAGCGCGCCGTCGTCGGCGTCGAGGCAGTACGCGGCGCCGTCGTCGGAGCCGAAATAGACGCGACCGCCTGCGATCTCGGGCGCGACGCGCACGGGACCTCCGGCAACGAAGCGCCAAACGAGCGCACCGGTCGCGGCGTCGAGCCGCGTCACCGTGTCGTCCGCCGACGAGGCGATGTACACGCCTTCGCCGGCGATCACGGGAAAGTAGACCGGGTCGTAGTCCCGCATCGACTTGAGTCCCGCCATCCCCGCGAACGCGTCCCAGCGCGCCGGCCCCGGCCACGCGGGCCGCGGTCGCTGCTCCGCCTGGTGCGCCCAGGCAGGCACGAGCCGCGTCGCGTCGAGGCGCGCGGACGTCCGGCCGCTGCGCGCGTGGTCGTGACGGAGCGTCGGCCAGTCGCTCGATCCCGTCTGGCTCGCGTTCGACCCCGACTGGGGAAGGGCCAGAGTCGAGCCCACGAGCAGGATCGCCAGGAATCGGATCATGCTAGCGATACTAACGGACACTACACTCTTCGTCCCATGCCGCGCCGAGGTCGTCTCCACGCGCCGACCGTGTTGTCCGCTCTCGGAGCCCTCGCGTTCGCGCTCCTCGCCTGGCTGCTCTGGGCGAAAGAGCGCGAAACCGCCCCGGGGGGCGAGCTGCAGCTCTTCTGCGCCGCGGGCATCCGCATGCCCGTCGAGGAGCTGGCGGCGGACTACGAGGAGCGTTTTGGCGTGCGGGTCGCCTTGCAATACGGGGGCTCGGGGACGCTCTTGGCCGGGCTCGAGGTCACGCCGCGCGGCGACCTGTACCTGGCGGGCGACGACAGCTTCGTCGATCGCGCGCGGGACGCGGGGCTCGTGCGCGAGGAGCTCGTGCTGGCGCGCATGCGGGCCGTGATCGCGGTCCGCACGGGCAACCCGCTCGCGATCGAGGGCCTCGAGGACCTCGCCCGTCCGGACGTGCGCGTCGCCCTGGCCGACCCCGAAGCCGCCGCCGTCGGACGCATCGCACGCAAGCACCTGCGCGCGCTCGGCACGTGGGACACCGTCCTCGAGCGCGCGAGCGTAACCAAGCCGACCGTCACCGAGCTCGCGACCGACCTGGGCCTCGGCGTGGTCGACGCCGCGGTCCTCTGGGACGCGACCGTGGCGCAGTTCCCCGCTCTCGAGCTCGTGCGCGCCACCCTGTTCGAGTCCGATCCACGCACGATCACCATCGGGGTGCTCACGTCGAGCTCCCAGCCGACGGAAGCCCTGCGGTTCGCGCGCTTCCTGGCGGCGCGGGACGCGGGCGGCCCCGTGTTCGCACGTCACGGCTTCGAGCCCGCGCGCGGCGACGTCTTCGAACGCACTCCCCGGCTGTCGATCGCGAGCGGCGCGATGCTCTCGCCCGCCGTGCGCGAGACGCTGCACGCGTTCGCCGAGCGCGAGGGCGCGCGCATCGACACGACCTACAACGGCTGCGGCATCCTCGTCGCGCAGATGCGCGCCGGTGCGGTGCCCGACGCCTACCTGTCGTGCGACACGACGTTCCTGAACGAGGTCGACGAGCTGTTCGAGGACGGCGTCGAGCTCACCAGCAACGCGATGGTGATCCTCGTGGCGTCCGGCAACCCGCGCGGGATCGAGACGCTCACCGACCTCGCCCGGCCGGGGCTGCGCGTCGGCCTCGCGCACCCGGAGAAGTCGGCGCTGGGAGCGCTGACGGTCGGGCTCCTGCAGCGCGAACAGCTCACCGGTGGCCTCGCGGCTTCGGGCAACCTCGTCGTCGACTCCCCCACCGGTGACCTGCTCGTCAACCAGCTGCGGACCGGCTCGCTCGACGCCGCGATCGTCTACGCGAGCAACGCCGCTCATGCGCGCGAGCACGTCGACCTCGTACCGATCGACAGCGCCGGAGCGCGCGCGACCCAACCGATCGCGATCGCCCGCGGCGCGCGGCACAAGGCGCTGCTCGGACGCTTGTTCGACGCGCTGCGCGGATCGGACTCGCGGGTGCGCTTCGAGGCCCTCGGCTTCCGCTGGGAGTCCGAATGAGCGCGCGATCGCACGCGCGGGTCGACCGCCTGTTCACGGCGAGCCTGACCGGCTTCGTGCTGGTCTATCTGCTCCTGATCGTCGCGATGATCGCGGCCGACTCGACCTACACGACACCCGCTGCGCTCGGCGCGGCGCTCGCGAGCCCCGAGATCCGGCACGCGTTCTTCCTGTCGTTCGCGACGTCGACCGTCACCGCGCTGCTGTCAGTGCTGTTCGCCATCCCGATCGGGTACGCGCTCTCGCGCCACCACTTCCGCGGCAAGGCGCTGGTCGACGGAGTGCTCGACATCCCGATCGTCCTGCCGCCCATGGTGATCGGGCTCTCGCTGTTGATCCTGTTCCAGACGGCGCCGGGTCGTGCGGTCGAGCGCGTAGTGCCCTTCACCTACGCCGTGCCCGGCGTCATCCTCGCGCAGTTCGCGGTCGCGTGCGCGTTCGCGGTGCGCACGATGCGCGTCACGTTCGACGCGATCGACCCGCGCTGCGAGCGCGTCGCCTGGACCCTCGGGTGCTCGCGCGGGCGCGCATTCTGGTACGTAGTGCTGCCCGAAGCGGGGCGCGGCGTCCTCAGCGCGGGCATGCTCGCCTGGGCGCGTGCACTGGGCGAGTTCGGTCCCGTGCTCGTCTTCGCGGGGACGACGCGCATGCGCACCGAGGTCCTACCCTCGACGATCTTCCTCGAGCTCTCGATCGGCGACCTCGACGCGGCCGTCGCCGTGTCGCTGATCCTCGTGACCGCGGCCGTCGCGGTCCTCGTCGTCGCGCGCGCCTTCGGGCTGCGGGGAGCGAGCCTGTGAGCTTCGTGGCAGGTCGCCCCATGATGGGGCCGCGGATCCAGGCGCGCGGGCTCACGCTGCGCGCGGGCGACTTCCGCCTCGCGGGGATCGACTTCGAGATCGACGCGGGCGAGTACGTCGTCCTGATGGGGCGCACCGGCAGCGGCAAGACCTGCCTGCTCGAGGCATTGTGTGGCCTGCTTCCGCTCGAGGGCGGCTCGATCGCCATCGACGGACGCGACGTGACGGACGCCTCACCCGGCGAGCGCGGCATCGGCTACGTCCCCCAGGACGGTGCGCTGTTCCATTCGATGACCGTGGCCGAGAACCTGGGCTTCGCACTGTTCGTGCAGGGCCGAGCTGCCGCCGAACGAACGGCGCGCGCCGGCGAGCTCGCGGCGCTGCTCGGGATCGAATCGCTCCTCGAACGCCGGCCCCAGCACCTCTCGGGCGGCGAGCGCCAGCGGGTCGCGCTCGGCCGTGCGCTCGCGGCCGAGCCGCGCGTCCTGTGCCTCGACGAGCCGCTCTCCGCGGTCGACGAGGAGGCGCGCGACGCGCTGTGCACGCTGCTCGCCGACGTCCGCGAGCGCACCGGCGTCTCGGTCCTGCACGTGACCCACAGCCGCGTCGAGGCGGAGCGGCTCGGCGATCGCGTGTTGCAGCTCGAGTCGGGATCGCTGTAGGCTCCGCGCCCACATGCCGCCTTCCCCGCTCGATGAACGCGACCACGCCACCTACGAGTGGCAACTGTGGGTCGACGGTTTCGGCGCCGAGGGCCAGGCCAAGCTCAAGGGCGCGACGGTCCTCGTCACGCGCGTCGGTGGCCTGGGCGGTGTCGTCGCCTACGAGCTCGCGGCGGCCGGCGTCGGCAGGCTCGTGCTCGCCCACGCCGGCAACCTCGCGCCGTCGGATCTGAACCGCCAGCTCCTGATGACCCACGACTGGCTCGGCAAGCCCCGGGTCGAGTGCGCCGAGCGTCGCCTGCGCGAACTGAACCCGCGGCTCGAGGTCGACGCGCACGCGGTCAATGCCGACGCGTCGAACGTCGCCGAGCTCGTCGACGGCGTCGACCTCGTCGTCGACTGCGCCCCGATGTTCGAGGAGCGCCTCGCGCTCAACGCGGAGATCGTGCGGCGCCGCCTGCCGATGGTCGAGTGCGCGATGTACGAGCTCGCCGCACAGGTGACGACGATCGTTCCGGGCCGGACGCCGTGTCTCGCGTGCCGCGTCCCGACGCCGCCGCCGGACTGGAAACGTCAGTTCCCGGTGTTCGGCGCCGTGTCGGGCAGCGTCGGCTGCATCGCCGCGATGGAGGCGATCAAGGTGCTCGCGGGCCTCGGCGAGCCGCTCCTGGGACGCGTGCTCGCCTACGACCTGCGCGATGTGAGGTTCTCGACGTTCGAGATCGAGCGCGATCCCGCGTGTCCGGTCTGCGCCGGCCCTACTCGATGCGCTTGACGATGTGCCAGCCGAACGGGCTCGCCTGCGGATCGTAGGGGGCGATGCCGAACTCACCGACCTGGAGTCGCCACCCTGCGTTGCCGAACGCGGGCACCATCTCGTAGCGATTGAACGACGTGCGGCCCTGGGACGGAGCCGTCAGCGTCATCAGGTAGATGCCCGGCGGCGAGTCGTCGGTGTGCTTGCTGATCAGCCCGGCGAAATCGGCCTTGCCCGTCTTGATCTGCGCCCAAAGGTCGGCGGTCAGCTGCTCCGCTTCCCCCCTCGAACGCGTCGCGCGGGAGCGCGGTGTGCCCGCGAACGAAACGAGCAGGTGCTGGACCTTCACCTTCTCTTCCTTGTGTTCGGCCTTCGCCAGGAACGCAGTGGTGTCGGTGCGCATGGCATCGATCGCGGCCTGGCCGGTCAGGGGGCCGTCAGCCGTCTCGTCGTGCTCGCCGCCCTCGCTGTCGTGGCCCTCACCTTCGTGCTCGTCCTTGTCGGCGTCGTTCGCGCCGCCCTCGTGGCCGCCCGCGTCGCCGTCGCCGTCACCCCCGCCATCGCTGTCGTGGCCGGCGCCTTCCTCGCCACCCTCGTGGTGCTCGCCCGAGTCGGCGTCGTTGCCCTCGCCTTCGCCGCCGCCGTCGGCATGCTCGCCACCGCCCTCGGAGTAGGAGACGCTCTTGGAGTCGGAGCACGAGACGAGAGTGAGCGCGAGGACGCCGGCGAGGATTTGAAGCGGCTTCATGACGTAGCGGGGGGGCTTCACGGGATTACGGGTTGGGATCGGGACGGCCAGATCGTAAGAACGCTGGGGCCTGCGCGCCCCCTTCCAGCGGCCTTTCCGCCGTCTTTTGGGGGTCGATGACGGCCCCCTTCCCAAGTGGTAGGCTCTCGCCGCCGGCCTCGTCCCCGGCAGCGACACGAACCCGATCAGAGGCTCTCCCATCGACCCGCGATCTTCGGACCAGCCCCTCTCCAGCCGCCTCGCCCAGGAGGTGGCCGGCATCCTGCGTGGCCTCGACGCCGACCGCCTCACCGAGGCCCTGCGCCCGCGCCCCACGTCGGAGGCCCCCCTCCCGCGGCGCCTGCCCGCGGCGACCGAGCATTCCACCGAGGCCCTCGAGCGCCGCCGCAGCCAGCTCGCCGACGAGCAGATCCAGCTCCGGGCGCTGACCGGCCCAGGCGCCCCTGAGCCCGAGACCCTGGGCGGACGGATCGAGGCCCACGTCGGCTTCGCCCAGGTGCCGGTCGGCGTGATCGGCCCCCTGCGCGTCAACGGATCGGCCGCGCACGGCGACTTCTTCGTGCCGCTCGCGACGACCGAAGGGACCCTCGTCGCGTCCTATCAATACTCGGCCAACGTCCTCGCCCGCGCCGGTGGCATCTCCGCTCTGTGCGGGCGCGAGGTCGTCGGACGCTCCCCCTGCTTCACGTTCGAGCGCCTCGCCGACGCCGCGCGCTGCCTCGCATGGCTGCCGGAGGGCGTCGCGGCAATGCGCGAGGCGGCGGAGAGCACGACGCGGCACGGCAAGCTCGCCGACGTGCGGCCCTCGCTCGTCGGGAACCAGCTCTTCCTGCTGTTCGAGTTCGAGACCGGCGACGCCGCGGGCCAGAACATGGTGACGGTCGCGACCGATGCCGCGTGCCGCGTCCTGCTCGAACAGTCTCCGACCAAGCCGGCCCGCTGGCAGATCGAAGCGAACGCGTCGGGCGACAAGAAGGCGACGGCCCTGGCGCTGCAGAGCGCGCGCGGGCGTCACGTCAACGCGGACGCGCTGATTCCGGCCGCGCTGGTCAAGCGCTTCTTCCGCGCCGACGCACAGGCGCTCGTGCACGCCTGGGAGGCGAACATCACCGGCGCGATCCAGAGCGGAACCATCGGAGTGCAAGGCAACGTGGCCAACGCGATCGCCGCGCTGTTCCTCGCCTGCGGGCAGGACGTCGCGTGCGTGTCCGAGGCCGCGACGGGACTGACGCGCATCGAACAGACCGCCGACGGCGACCTGTACGTGTCGGTGACCCTGCCCAACCTCATCGTGGGCACGGTCGGCGGAGGGACGCCCCTGCCGACCGCGCGGGAGTGCCTCGAGATGATGGACTGCTACGGCGACGGCAAGGGCCGCAAGCTGGCCGAGATCTTCGCCGCGGTGGCACTCGCCGGCGAGCTTGCAGTCACCGGCGCAATGGCGAGCGGCAAATTCGCCGACTCCCACGGCGGGACGCGGGGCAAGTAGGCGGGACGCACCATGGCCAAGCCGATCCAGGGCTTCATCATGCGCACGTTCCTGCCGCGGCCGACGGTCTCGCTGTACCGTCGTCTCGGCAAGAGTTGGAAGTACGCCATCCACGGCGAGGAACGCTTCCAGGCGGCCCTCGCGGACGACCGCACGCTCGCCGCCGCGTTCTTCCACGCGCGCACGTTCCAGCTCCTGCACTACGTCAGCCGCCCCGGCAACGGGCGCTGGCTCCTGATGTGCTCGAAGAGCCGCGACGGAGAGCTGATGGCCAAGGTCGAGGAGGGCATGGGCTGCGACGTCGTGCGCGGCTCGACCGGCGACGGTGGCGCGCGCGCGCTCGTCGAGATGATCCAGCGCCTGAAGAAGGACGGCGGGCTCTCGACCTGCCTCGCTGTCGACGCATCGCGCGGACCGCGCGGCATCGCCAAGCCGGGCGTGATCACCCTCGCACAGAAAACGGGCGGCGTGCTGCTGCCAGTCGCCGCGTCCGCCGACCGCACCTGGGTGTACAAGCACTCCTGGGACCGCGTCGCCGTGCCCAAGTGGGGCGCGACGGTGCACGTCGTCTTCGGCGAGCCGCTCGAGGTCCCGCGCAAGGCGAGTCCCGACGAGAGGGAGGACCTGCGCAAGGAGCTCGAGGACCGGCTGCTCGCGCTGCACGCAGAGGCCGACGAGCAGTCGGGCTTCCGCGACACCGAGCCCCTGCAGCTCGCGGCCAAGGCGTGATGGAGCTCCGCGAGCTCGGTCGCACGGGCGAGCGCGTCTCGGTCATCGGCTTCGGCTGTGGCCCGCTCGGCCAGGAGTACGGTGCGCTCGACGAGAACGAAGGAGCGCGCGCGGTGCGCCACGCGATCGAGTGCGGCGTCAACCTGTTCGACACGGCGCCCTACTACGGTCGCACGCTGTCCGAGGAGCGGCTCGGGCGCGCGCTCGAGGGGGTGCGCGACCGGGTGCTCCTCGCGACCAAATGCTGCCGCTACGACAAGGACGGCTTCGACTTCAGCGCCGAGCGCGTGCGCGCGAGCATCGACGAGTCGCTCGCGCGCCTGCGCACCGACCACGTCGACCTCTTCCAGATTCACGACGTCGAGTTCGGCCCGTTCGATCTCATCCTGAACGAGACGCTGCCAGCGCTGCGCGCCGTGCAGGCGACCGGCAAGGCTCGCTTCGTCGGCATCACGGGGTTACCGATCGAGATGCTGCGACGCCTCGCGGACGCGTTCGACGTCGACACGGTGCTCTCGTATTGCCACGGCAACCTGATGACGAACGACATGGGCGCGGTGCTCGGGCCCCTCGCGGAGCACGGCGTCGGCCTGATCAACGCGTCGCCCCTGCACATGGGCGTCCTGGCTCCCGGCGGCCAGCAAGCGTGGCATCCGGCGCCGACCGAGGTGCTCGAGATGGGTCGCCGCGTCTCGGCGCGCTGCACCGACGCGGGCATTCCGGTCGCGCGCTTCGCCCTGCGCTACGCGCTCGATCGAGTTCCGGCGGCGAGCACACTCGTCGGCATGCGCACGGCTGGCGAAGTCGATGAGAACCTCACGGCACTCGAGGGTGAGCTCGATCCAGCGCTCGTGCGCGAGCTCGAGGAGCTCGTCGCGCCGGTACGCGACTGGACCTGGCACGAGGGGTTGAAGGAGAACGCGCCGTCGCGGCTCTAGTCCCCCGCGATCAGCCTTACCGCGATCGCTTCCTCGATCGAGTGCACGCCCAGCTTGGCCAGAAGGTGCTGCACGTGGTTGCGGACCGTCGCGTAGGCATCAACCCGTTCGACACGCCGATCTACCGGCTCGGCCCGCCGGCGCAGCCAGACTTCATGGGCACGACGCTCAAGCACCTCGACTTCAACAGCTACCCGCTTCCGGGCATGTGCATCCACTCGGGCTCGACCTGGTACTTCCAGTGCTACTACCGCGACCCGGAAGCCGGCGGAGCGGGCTTCAACCTCGGAAGTGGCGTCGCCGCCTACTTCGTGCAGTAAGCGCCTGTCGTAGCTACTCGAGGCCGAACAGGCCGTCGTGCTCGGCGCGCCTGTGGCACCGGATGCAGCTCTCGATCGCCCCCGCGGCGGTCACGACTCCCTCCGGTGTCACGGTGCCGTGGACCCACCCAAGCGCGTCGGCGCCGGGTGTCCCCGGAGCCCGCTTGAGCATCACGAAGAGGTCGCGCCGCGCGCCGGTGCGGTAGCGCTTGCCCTCGTGGGTGGCGTAGGGGTAGAAGCCCCCGCGCGCGACGAGCTCGATCATCTCCGGCGTGTAGGCGTGCGGCGCGGGCCCGTCGGCCTCGGGCACGAGCTCCGGCTGGTACGACTCCTTGACGAGCGCCAAGCCCACGGGCGCGGTCGCCGGCTCGGCGGCCTCGCCGGTCATCTCGAGGTACGTCGTCGCGTCGCTCGCGTACAGTACGTACAGCTTGCGCGCGTGCCCCCCATCGCGTTCGGCCTCGCCTTCGGTCTCGCGTTCGGCGCGCGAGTGATGCGCCTTGGGGGCCGGGGGCGCCATGCACAGCTCCGGTGCCCAGGAGATGTGCGGACCGACGACGCCCTACTCGCGATAGCGTCCGGCGACGGCCGCGATCGCCTCGCGCAGCTCGTCGGATGCCATAGATTGCGGCTCGTCGTCCGGCTCGGAGTCCGGTTCGGGTTGCGACCCGGGCCGGGGCCCCGGCGGCGGCTCCGGAGCAGCGTCGCGGCAACCGGCGAGAGCGGCGAGGGCGAGGAGGAACACGAGTGCGGGCATCGGTCGCATCGACGCAGGATACGGATCGCTGCTCGCGCCTTCCGTAACGGGGTCGTCACGGGCAGCCCGGAGCCGAAGGCGACCAGCGCACGGAGATCGACGGCTGCACGACGGCGCTGATGGAGGCGGCGCGCAACTGCCACCCCGGAGCCGTCGAGCTCTTGCTCGAGCACGGCGCCGACCCGACGCTCGAAGAGAACGTCCGCGGACACGATTCCCTGCAGCTCGCGCGTGCGGCCGGCAAGGGCGCCGCCACGGACATCGCCCGCGCGCTGGAGGAAATCGACGCGATCGACCGGGCCACGGTGGAGGTCTACGTCCAAGGCCGCCGACGCGTGCGCGCGCGACGGCGACCACGCGGGCGTCCTACGCATCCTCGCGCGGCACGTCAAAGGAACGTGATCGCGACCCCGTCGCTGAAGTTCGAATCCGCCCCGCCGAACACGTCGCGGAACCAGGCCTGGAAGTACCACGTCTCTCCCGCCGCGACGGCACCGAGCAGCGGCACGGCGGCGAGGTCGAGCTCGAGCTGGATCGCGCCGAGCGCGGTGCTGTCCAGGAGCGGCCCGTCGTAGCGGCCGATCGGCAGGCCGAGACAGAGCGTCCCGAGGCTCCCGCCGGGCTGGGCGAGGAGACCGGGCGAACGCGAGGCGAGGAAGTAGCCCTGCGTGTGGCGCGGAAGCTGCTTGGCTTCGAGGAAGAGACGGTCGTCGCTGCGCACGTCGCTGCCTGCGGCGAAGATGCGCGCGGGACGGCCGCCGGAGTTGGGCGTCGCCGGGCCGCAGTAGCTCGTCCCCACGTCCGGCAGGAGCTCGTGGACGTAGACGGCCCCTATTCCGTCACGCATGGGTGCCCCGCTGAACAGCTCGTCCCCGACCAGGTGGACGGCTTGACCGAAACGGCCCTGCGAGACACCCGGCGCCACGAGCCGTGCAAGCGGCCGAAAAGAGGTCCCGTCGTCCCCGAAGACGTACACCGAGCCCGTCTGGATGGCGCCGTCGACCGTGTGGGCGGGAGCGCCGACGGCGAAACGGTCCCCAGCGATCGAAATCGCCATGCCGTTGGCCGGCTCGGGCTCGGCCGGCAGCGTGAACACGGTCCCCAGCGACCAGCTCCCGCCCGTGCGCTCGAACAGGTGCACGCGGAGATTGAGCCTTTCGAGCGCGACGATCCGGTCCCCGTCCAGACTCAGACCCCAGACTCCGGCCGATGCGCCACCAGGGTTCGTGACGGTGAGGGTCGCCCCCTCCGTCCAGACGCCCGCGTTGCGCTGGAACGTGTAGACCGCGCCTTCGCCCGCGTTGTCATTGAAAGCGGAGACGACGGCGAAGTCCCCCTGCAGCGCGACGCTTCCGCCGTAGTTGTCCCCGATCATCAGGTCCGAGGGAACGAGCCTCGTCTCCTGGCTCCACACCCCGCCCTGACGGGTGAAGGCGTACGCGAATCCGAGATCGACGATCGGCGGCCCCCCGTGCGGCGCACCGACAAGGATCGTGTCGCCCGAGATCGCGACGGCTTGCCCGAACCCGTTGCCCGGGTGCGGCCCATCGGGGTCCGTGATCGTCTGCTCGAGCGACCAGGTCCCGGCCTGCCGCACGAAGACGAAGACCTCGTCGCCGGCAGAGTGCCCGATAACCGCCGTGTCGCCGAAGAGCGCGACGGCCCGGCCGTAGGTGTAGCCCACCGGCATCGGCGAAACGAGGTCCGCCTCATGCGCCCAGCCCGCGGGGCCGCGCACGTACACGTGGGCCTGGGCCGCGCCGCCGACCAGGAACGAATCCCCGGATACGCCGATCGACCATCCGAGATACGCGAAGGGTGCGGGACCGGGGTGCTCGACCGTCTGATCGAGCCTCAGGACCGTGCCGTCCTGCGTGCTCGCCGCGGGTGTGGCTACGGCGAGACTCAGCGCCAGAGCGGCGCCGCGAGCGAGAATCGGGTTGTGCATGGCAGCTCCTCGTAGGCCGGGACTGCGGGAACGAACCGGGCGCCCTCGAGCTTACACCGAACGCGAGTCTCCGTACGCTTCAGCAGACGGTCACGCCGCCGTTGACGACCAGCGTCTGCCCTGTCACGAAGCCCGCGCCCTCGCCGGCGAGGTAGGTGAGCGCCGAGCCGATGTCGTCCGGCGTCCCCCAGCGCCCCAGCGGAATCCCGCTCAAGTACTCGTCCTTCATCTCCTGCGGATCGCTCTCGTGACGCTCTACCGGGATCCAGCCCGGCGAGATCATGTTGACCGTGATGCTCCACGGCGCGAGCTCCATCGCCATCGAGCGCGTCCAGCCACGCTGACCGCCCTTGGCGGAGACGTACGCCGAGAAGTTCGGCACGCCGCGGTCGTAGACCTCCGAGCCGATGTTGATGATGCGGCCCCCTGCGCGGTACTCGGCAAAGGTCTCCTCCGCGCGCCCGGCGGCGTGCGCGTAGTTCAACGCGACGCCCGCCCCGGCGCGTCCGAGCGCGAACGCCATCGACTTGCCGAGGCCGGTCGAGGACCCGGTGATCAGCGCGACCTTGCCCTTCAAGCCCGGAGCAGCACTGCTTCCCATGGCGGCACTCATTCTGCGTAGAAGCGGTGGACGGTCGTCTGCGTGTAGGTGCGACCTGGAGCGTAGATCGTCGACGGAAACGTCGGCTGGTTCACCGAGTCGGGGAAGTGCTGGGTCTCGAGGCAGCACGCGCTGCGCAGCGCGTACGTCGCGCCGCCCTTGCCCGTCTGCCCGAACAGGAAATTGCCCGTGTAGAACTGCAGCCCCGGCTCCGTCGTCCAGATCTCCATCACGCGGCCGCTCGCGGGGTCGCGCAGCGTGCACGCCTGGGACAGACGGCGCGGCCCGTCCGCGAGGGCGTAGTTGTGGTCGTAGCCGATCGTCGCGGTCGGTACGAGCTCCTCGACCCGGTCGCCGATGCGCGTGCTGCGGCGGAAGTCGAGCGGCGTCTCGCGCACGTCGGCGAGCGCGCCCGTGGGGATCAGATCGTCGTCCACCGGCGTGTAGCGGTCGGCGAGGACCAGGAGCTCGTGGTCCAGCACCGTCTCCGCGCCCGCCCCGGCCAGGTTGAAGTAGCTGTGGTGGGTCATGTTGATCGGCGTCGCGTCGCTCGCGCGCGCCTCGTACTCGAGGCGCAGCTCGCCGGCGTGCGTGAGGGTGTACGTCACGCTCGCGGTGACCTGGCCGGGGTAGCCCTCGTCGTAGCTCGGGCTGGTGTGCGTGAGCATCACGGCCGGGCCCTCTTCCGTCAGCTTCCCGTGCGCGGCCCAGACGGCCTTGTCCCAGCCGCGGTCCCCACCGTGCAGGTGGTTCGGGCCGTTGTTCGTGGCGAGCCGATAGGGCCGCCCCTCGAGCGCAAAGCGTCCCTCCGCGATCCGGTTCGCCACCCGCCCGACGGTGCAGCCGAAGTACTGGTTGTCCGTCGACTCGTAGCCGGCGACGTCGTCGAAGCCCAGCACCACGTCGGTGACGTTGCCCCTCGCATCCGGCACGGTCAGCGTGCGCAGGGTCGCGCCGAGCGTGATGACGCGCGCGGTCATGCCCACGTCGTTCTTCAGGAGGTACTCGGTCACCTCCTCACCGTCCGCGGTCGTGCCGAAGACGCTCTGTTCCAGACTCATCGGGGCCTCTTCATAGACGACGGTCTCCGTCGAGAAGACCTGGCAGCTCGCCGCGACGAGTGCGGCGACGGAGAGGAAACAGCGGAAACCAAGCTTCGGGAAGGCGCTCATGGATGGGCAAAGGGCTCGGGGAAACAGCAGACGTTCGCGACGCCGCCGGCATTGTAGGTCTGCCATGCGTGGACGGAAACGGGACGGGCGCGCAGCGGTGCCGCTTTCTATGATGACCGGCTCCGTTCCCCTTGCCCAAGCTCCCATGCCTACCCGATCCTCCACGCGTGTGGTCGCGCTCCTCTTCCTCGGTCTCGGCGCCGGCCTCGCGGCGTGCGGCAAGAGCGACGCGTCCGCCGACGGCAAAAAGACGTTCGGTTACGTGACGAACGGGATCGCGTCGTTCTGGGTCATCGCGAAGGCCGGGGCACTGGCGGCGGGCGAGGAGCTCGACGTCGACGTCGAGGTGCGCATGCCGGGTCCGCCGGAGGACGCGGAGCAGAAGCGGACGATCGAGGAGCTCTTGGCGATGAACGTCGACGGGATCGCCATCAGCCCGGTCAAGCCCGACAACCAGCTGGACGTGATCAACGAGGCCGCTGCGCGCACGCACTTGATCACGCACGACTCGGACGCTCCGGGCAGCGACCGTTTGGTGTACATCGGCATGGACAACTACCTCGCCGGCCGCATGTGCGGCGAGCTCGTCAAGGAGGCCCTGCCGGACGGCGGCGAGATCATGATCTTCGTCGGGCGCCTCGGCCAGGACAATGCGGACCTGCGCCGGCAGGGCTTGATCGACGAGCTGCTCGACCGCTCGATGGACAGCACGCGCCACGACAAGCCGGGTGAGGAGCTGAAGGGCGACAAGTACACGATCCTCGACACGCGCACGGACAACTTCGACAGCGCCGCCGCCAAGTCGCAGGCCGAGGACGCGCTGGCCAAGTACCCCGACATCGACGGCATGGTCGGCCTGTTCGCCTACAACCCGCCGGCGATCCTCGAAGCGCTCGCTGCAGCCGGAAAGAAGGGCGAAGTGCAGGTCATCGCCTTCGACGAAGACACCGTGACGCTGCAGGCGATCGAGGACGGGAGCTGCCACGGAACGGTCGTGCAGAACCCCTACCGCTACGGCTACGAGTCCGTGAAGATGCTCGCCGCGATCGCGGAGGGCGACAAGTCGGTCATCCCCGCCAGCGGCTTCCTCGACATCCCGGCGCGCAAGATCACCAAGGACTCGGTCGTCGACTTCCGCACGGAGCTCGAGAGCCTGATCGCCGGCACCGCCGAGGTCAAGTGAGCCGAGCGCCGCTGCTGGAGGTCCGCGGGGTCTCGAAGCGGTTCCCGGGCGTCCTGGCCCTCGACCGTGTCAGCCTGTCGCTCGGACACGGCGAGATCCTCGCGGTCATCGGCGAGAACGGCGCGGGCAAGAGCACGCTGATGAAGGTCCTGGCCGGCGTCCAGCACCAGGACAAGGGCGACGTCCTCGTCGACGGTGAGCCGGCCGCGATCGACTCGGTGAACGCCGCCTACGACCGCGGCATCGTGTTGATCCACCAGGAGCTCAACCTGTGCGGCAACCTGGACGTCGCCTCCAACGTCTACCTCGGCCGCGAGCCGCGCCGGCACGGGCTGATCGACCACAAGACCATGCGGACGCAGGCGCAAGCATGCATCGCCAAGGTCGGGCTCGACGTCAAGGTGTCGACCCTCGTCGAGCGGCTGCCGATCGGTCGCCAGCAGCTCGTCGAGATCGCCAAGGCGCTGTCGGTCGACGCGCGCGTCTTGATCATGGACGAGCCGACCTCGAGCCTGTCGACGCGCGAGACCGAGACCCTGTTCGCGGTGATCGAGGACCTCTGCGCGTCCGGCGTCAGCATCGTCTACATCTCCCACCGCCTCGCGGAGGTGAAGCGGCTCGCGCACCGCGTCGTCGTCCTCCGCGACGGCCACAACGCGGGCGAGCTCGCGCGGGACGAGATCGAGCACGACGCGATGGTGCGCCTCATGGTCGGGCGCGACGTCTCGCAGTTCTACGCGCGCAAGCCGCACGAGCCCGGCGCCGTCGCGCTCGAAGCCGAGGACATCGTCGTGCCCGGTGGCGCGCCCGAGCCGATCTCGCTGCGCGTGCACGCGCGCGAGATCGTCGGCATCGCGGGGCTGGTGGGCGCGGGGCGCAGCGAGCTGATCGAGACGCTGTTCGGGGTGACGCCCGCCGTCCGCGGGCACCTGCGCGTCGGCGGCACCGACGTGCGCATTTCCTCCCCCAAGGACGCGATCGCGGCCGGCCTCGCGCTCGTGCCCGAGGACCGCAAGCAGAGCGGCCTCGTCCTCGAGATGGCCGTGCGCGAGAACGTCAGCCTCCCGAGCCTCGAGCGCGAGGCGCGCAGGGCGTTCATCGACAAGCGCGCCGAGCGCGAAGTCGCGGGCCGCATGATCGCGGACCTGGGGATCAAGACCCGCGACGACCGCCAGGTCGTCAAGGACCTCTCCGGTGGCAACCAGCAGAAGGTCGTGCTCGCCAAGTGGCTGGCGCTCGCGCCGCGCGTGCTCCTGCTCGACGAGCCGACGCGCGGCATCGACATCGGCGCCAAGCACGAGATCTACGCCCTCATGGAGCGCCTGGCCGCCGACGGCGTCGCGGTCCTGTTCATCTCGAGCGAGATGGAGGAGATCCTCGGCATCTCCGACCGCGTGCTCGTCATGCACGAAGGCCGCATCGCCGGCGAGCTCGGGCGCGGGGAGCTCGACGAGGAGGCCGTGATGCAGCTCGCCACCGGCGGTCAGCCCGCCCGCACGTGAGGGTTCCGCGCTCGATCTCCCGAAGCCGCTCATGAAGAAGATCCTCGGCATCACCACGCTCCTGATCGTCGTCGTCGCCGCCACGGCGGCGCTGAGCCCGAACTTCCTCACGGCCTACAACGTCCAGAACATCATCCGCTGGTCGGCGTTGTTCGGCATCCTGAGCGTCGGCGTCGCCTTCGTGATCGTCACGGGGGGGATCGACCTCTCGATCGGCTCGGTCGTCGGGCTCGTGGGCTGCACGCTCGCGATGTTGCTCAACCCGATCGACGAGCGCCCGCCAGGCTGGGCCTGGAAGAGCGTCTTCCAGATCCAGGGCTGCATCGCGATCGTCGCCGCGGTGATCTGGGGCCTCGCCCGGTTCTACGGGCGGAGCCGCGGCAGCGGACGGCGCCTCTTGTGGCTCGGACTCGCGGGCGCCGCGCTGTTCGCGGCCGGCCGCTACGCGCCGGGGTTCGATCTGCCGGCCTGGCTCCACCTGCCGTTCGTCGTTTTGTGGGTACTCGCGCTCTCACTTCAGATCGGGCTCTTGCACGGCCTCTTGATCACGAAGATCGGGCTGCAGCCGTTCGTCGTGACGCTGTGCGGTCTCCTCTTCTATCGCGGCCTCACGCGCTGGGTGGCGGCTGACCAGACGCAGGGCTTCGGCAGCGGCTTCACAGGGCTGCGCAAGCTCGCGACGGGCAAGCTGCCGCTGACCGACGACTTTGCCCTGCCGGTCCCGGCGATCGCACTCGCGGTCCTCGCCATCCTGTCGGGGGTCCTGCTGAACAAGACGATCTTCGGCCGCTACATGCTCGCACTGGGCCGCAACGAGACGGCCACGCGCTACAGCGGCATCGACACCGACCGCTACGTCATCCTCGCCTACGCGATCTGCTCGCTGCTCGCGGGCATCGGCGGGATCCTGTTTGCGCTCGACATCAACTCGATCCAGCCCTCCGGACACGGCAACTTCTACGAGCTCTACGCGATCGCCGCGGCGGTCCTGGGCGGCTGCAGCCTGCGCGGCGGCGAGGGCTCGATCCTTGGCGTCGTGATCGGCGCGGCAGTGATGCGCGTGCTCTACAACGCGATCAACGTGCTCGGCATCCCGACGCAGCTCGAGTTCGCGATTATCGGCCTGGTGATCCTGGGCGGCGTGATCGCCGACGAGCTCGTCAAGCGCCTGGCCGCCAAGCGCCGCGCCGCCCGCCAGGCCCGCGACCCGGCTTGAAATGAGGCGTAGAGACCGATTCCCCACTGATCTGCTAGCCTCGAAGCGTCGGTGAACCTCCCTGGAGCTCCCCATGCGGATCCCCCTTCTGACTGCCCTTCTCGCTCTCCCCCTCGCTTCCTCCGCGCTCGCGACGCGCTACTACGTCGACGCAGACGCCGCGCCCGGTGGCGACGGACTCGCGTGGGCCAGCGCCTTCGACTCGCTCGACGACGCGCTCGAGATCATCACGTCGGGCGATCGCATCTGGCTCGCCGAGGGCACCTACGTCCCCTCGATCCGGCGGAACGCCAAGCAGCCGCGATCGGTGACCTTCTACATCCCCGCCGGTGTGCACATCCACGGCGGCTTCGACGGCACCGAGATGACGTTCGGCCAGCGCGCCGGGCTCTTCTCGACGACGATTCTCGACGGCGAGCTCGGCGCCCCGGGCCCGCACGACAACGCCTGGCACGTCGTGAACGTCGAGCACCCCTCCGGCATCCCGCCCGGAGGCAACCGGTTGACGGGGATGGTGATCCAGAACGGCAACGCGCTCGACGCGGACGGGAAGAGCAACGGCCAGGGCGGCGGCGTCCTCTCGTTCAACGTCGCGCTGCGGCTCCAGGATGTCCAGGTGCGACACAACGCCGCCCGGAACGGCGCGGGCGTCCACGCCCAGCCGGCGTCGCTGACCTTGATCGACACCTGGATCCACCACAACCGCGCGCTCAACAACGGCGGCGGCCTGTGGGGCCAGGCGATCAACATCAAGGCCTTCAACACGCGCATCTCGCACAACAGCGCCGGCGCGCGCGGCGGCGGGGCGTACATGCACTCGATGGCCGGCTTCGAGGCCGTGCTCTACGCGGGCTGCGTGTTCCACGACAACTTCGCCGAGCGCGGCGGCGGCATATTCGTCGGCGGCGGCGAATTCGCGAGCGGCGCTGCCGTCCTGCGCAACTGCACCTTCGCCTACAACTCGGCGTCGGTGCGCGGCGGCGGAATCCAGGCCAACACGGCGCCGACCTTCCACGCGCGCGTGTGGCTGTACAACAGCATCGTGTGGGCCAACCGGGCACCGATCGACGCCTCCCCGGGAGCCGGTGGACGCATGATCGTCGAGCACTCCAACGTCCAGGACGTGTACTACAGCCCGACGTTCGGGAACATGTCGACCGACCCGCTGTTCGTCGACGCCGCGGCGCGCGACCTGCGCCTCCTGTCCGGCTCCCCCAGCGTCGACTCGGGCTCGAACGAGCTCATCGCCCGCGACCAGAAGGACCTCGACGGCGATGGCGACTTCCAGGAGCCGATGCCGTTCGACATCGACGGGGAGGCGCGGCGCTCGGACGATCCGGGGACGCCGGACACCGGGACCGGCTCGGCGCCGATCGTCGACATGGGGGCGTACGAGGTGCAGGGCGTTTGAACGCTTGATCGCGAACCGCCCGATACCTCTCAACGCCACTCAGCCGGACTTTCCCCGAGAAGACCCTCCGAGGAGGCCCCTCCGCCCTGTGTCCCGCGGTTGAGGTGGCACGCGCTCAGTTGAACAACGAAACGGCGATCGCGTTGGTGAGGTTCGAGCCGGCACCATGCGCTGAAGAGCCATCACGGTACCACGCCTGGAAGTGCCAGGTCTCCCCGGCGCTCGCCCCAGGAATGGAATCGACAGCTATCCGGGTCCTCGCCCGGCCATTCGGACCGACAGCCAAGAGCTGACGGCCTACAGCAACCACGGGTTGGCCCAGACAGAAGTCTCCCAAACCTCCGAATGGATTCGGCGCCACCGTTCGAATCGGAGAGCTAGCAACGACCGCTAGCTCGCCAACGGGCAGGCGTCCGACTTCGATCACCATGGACTCGGTGATCGACAAGCTCCCGAGCACGAGCAGTTCAGCCTCCGACCCAGTTGAGTTGATCGGGGGCATGCAGTAGCGATGCCCGAAGGAAACATCATAGATGTACGTCCGGTGGATCCCCTGTCAGGTTTCCGACTCCTGGGTAAGCAGGGCACGAAGGGATCACCTGAGCGAATGGTCGACCAATTGTCGAAAACTCGATGACTGGCGTGCATTGATTGGGGCCCGGCGCGGCCTCGAAGTTGGGGTTCGCCAGATTCAGAAATCCAGTCTGAGTCACACACGGAAAGATTACCGGGCAAAGGTACGGCCCGGGATTGGACGCTGTGTTCCCCCACAAGATCGAGTTCACGATCTCGACCGGAACCGGCAAACCGGCCTCGTCAAAAACCCCGCCGCCCTTCCCGGACGATGGAATCACAGTCCCAAGTACGTCATCGTACTGCAATCCGGCAGTATTGAACGCGATCGTGCAGTTGGTTCAAATAGAGTCATGCGCCTGCTGAAGATAGACGCCACCTCCAACAAAAGCCCAGTTGTCGTGCATGACCAAGTTCATTGCGCGTACGGTTGATGCTCCGGGCGCGCATCTTCAGAGGCTTCGGTACCAGCGAAACCGCCGTACAATGCGACACCGGGGGGAACCCGAAACGAATAGTCCCGACAACCGCCCGGTGGACTGGCATTGGGCCCCGGATAGTACGGATTGCTCGCCTCTTTGACCCAAATCGTGTCGTTCGGCAACGCAAAGGCAAGAGCAGCATCGAGGGACGCGAACGCC
Source organism: bacterium (assembly GCA_024226735.1). Taxonomy (GTDB): domain Bacteria; phylum Planctomycetota; class UBA1135; order UBA1135; genus JAAELL01. The sequence goes on from JAAELL010000577.1 coordinate 57,502, forward strand.
GTCGGCCACGAGCCTCCGTTGCCTGGATTCATGTTGTCGCCATCCACGTAAATCTGTGCGGAAGCAAGACTACTAACGAAGACGAACCCAAGGTGGAGAACAAACGATCGGGAATTCATGATCTGTTCCTTCGGTGGGATGTGGGCCGAGCGCAATACGGACCATACCATGCAGCCGGCATGGGCGGCGGCCCAACTCTCCGGAACGGCCTACGCCCCTACGCCTGGCAGTCGCCGGCCGCAAATGACCTGCTACGCCGCTTGACTGGCTTTGTAGCTGGTGGACGCAGGACCAACCTTGGACCTGCTTCTACTCTGTGTGGTCGACCTAGCTAGCTAGAAACAAACATCTAGGATGTCGCCTAGTCTCGTTCTTTCCCACTGCTTTTGTCCGGCGTCTGAATCGGACAACCTACATCTCCGATTGCCGGCTGGTCAGCCGTAGCCGTCGCCGAATGAGGCTAGGATCACTAGAGTTCGGGATC
>JAAELL010000578.1 GCA_024226735.1 bacterium
ATCCCTGGTGTGAGTAGCACAGAGGCTACGCACAGAACCCGGCGCCTTGCCCCCACACGAAAGCGGCTCGGACAAATGCGCCGAACTTTCGACTCACACCACTAGCGGCCCGTGGTGAAACTCACGATGCACTGGGAGCCGGCAGGATTCGTCCTGGCAGCGCGCGCTTGAAGTGGATCAGCACGGACGCGGTCGGCCGCGGCGCGACGATGGCGGACGTGATCGGGTCGATGTCGATGCGCGCCCTGGCCTACTTCCTTCGCTCCCTCGGCGGCCTCCCCCCGGCCGCGTCCTGATTCCCGTCCATTTTCGCAACGCAACGGCGCCATGTGCGATTAGATGGAGGCACGGGCCTCACGGGGCCTCACGGGGCCTCACGGGGCCTCACGGGGCCTCACGGGGCCTCACGGGGCCTCACGGGGGGGGGCGGCGGGGGGCAAATCATGACGACCAAGACCGGGACCGGGACGCTGACGCTCTACTCGCGTTCGCGTTCGGGAGATGCGAACGCCCAGGATCGCCTGTTCGAAAAGATCGCGCACAACGTCGAGGTGTACGCCTTCAGCCTGGGCAGGGTCGGCGCGATGAGCGCGCTCGTGCGGGACGAGACCGTGACCGAGCTCTGGCGCCGCGTCGCCGGCCTCCCCGAGAACTACCGCCGGCTGATCGAGTGGCGCTACGTCGACGGGCTCGGCAACAAGCGAATCGCCGAGCGCCAGGAGCTCAATCCCAATACACTCCGGTCCCAAGTAATGCGCGCGCACCACGAGCTGCGCGGCCTCCTCGAGGACCTCCTGCCCGTCCGCGCCGACGCCGAGCGTTGCCCAACAACCGACTGAACTACGACACCGCTTGGAATGCGGACCCGCGCGACGCGTGGGTCACGATCACATTGATCGTGGTGTCGACCGCCTTGTCGGTGCAGCGCTTCCAGGGCGTCGACTACGACCACTTGATCACCGACTGGCGCACCATGCCGGCGGCTTCGTGGACCCTGTTCACGTCAGCGCTCCTGCACGGCAGCTGGATGCACCTGATCTTCAACCTGTACTGGACCTTCAAGTTCGGCACGCTGGTCGAAGCGATGTTCGGCATGGGCCCGTTCGTCCTGCTCCTGCTCCTGCTCGGCGCGGGATCGAGCGCGGCGCAGTGGGCACTGAGCGGGCCCGGGATCGGGCTGTCGGGGATCGGCTACGGCCTGTTCGGTTTAATGTGGGCGCTCGACCGCTGGCACCCCGACTGCCGCGGCGTGCTCGACCGCCGCGTGGCGGAGATGTTCGGCGCGTGGTTCCTGTTGTGCATCATCGCGACCTGGTACGAGATCATGCCGGTCGCGAACACGGCGCACGGGGCCGGGTTTCTGCTCGGGGCGCTCGCGGGGTGGAGCCTCGCGGCGCAGGAGGGGCGCCGGCTCGCACGCGCGGGCGGGCTTGCAGGCTTGGTTGCGCTGATCGGTATCGGCTTGCTGCCGGCGGTGCGCGGGGTGGTCAATCGCTCGGATGCTTACGCGTACCAGTTGTTCAACCAGGGGGTCGAGGCGCTGCAGCTCGAGGACTTCGATCAGGCGGCGGAGCTCTATCGGGGAGTTCTGAGCCGGATGCCGGAGATGGCGGAGGCGTGGAACAACATCAGCATCGCGTATGACGGGCTCGGGATGACAGCGGAGGCGGCGGAGAGTTACGAGAGGTCGTTGGAGTTGGAGGCGGAGAGGGAGAAGTAGGGGCACCCGGCGCGCTCGCGACGGACTGGGTCTTTTCGCCAGAAACCGTTGCAGCCGTTCCAAGGGACCTCCGTCCCCACCTAGGAGGCTGTCGGAGGATGACCCCAGCGGGCCGACCGACTACCACGGCGCCGTCTACGTCTATCGCCGCGGCCACCCTGACGGTTCCCGAGGCCGGACAGTTCGGATCCAGCGTCGCCCCAATCAACCCAAACAGCGCCGTCAGGCGCGGCCCCAGCAAACAGGACCGAGGCCGTCAGGCCTCGTTAGGAATTCGGGCGGGGCTCCGCCCCGCCCGGATTCCTAATACTCTTTGGAAGCGCCCTCGAGGAACTCCGCGTCGTCCGGCACCTGGATCCCGTCGAGGAAGCTCGCCAGCTGGCGTGCGCGCACCGGGTGGCGCAGCTTGCGGACGGCCTTGGCTTCGATCTGCCGCACGCGCTCGCGCGTCACGCGGAAGATGCGGCCGACCTCTTCGAGGGTGTAGGTGTAGCCGTCGCCGATGCCGTAGCGCAGCTTGATGATCTCGCGCTCACGGAAGGTGAGCGTCGAGAGCACCTCGTCGATGCGCTCCTTGAGCATCTCCTGGCCGGCGGCCTGGAGCGGGCTCTCGGCCGACTCGTCCTCGATGAAGTCACCGAAGTAGCTGTCGTCCGACTCGCCAATCGGCCGATCGAGGGAGATCGGGTGCTTGCTGATCTTCATCACCCGCTTGGCCTCTTCGACCGAGATGCCG
>JAAELL010000579.1 GCA_024226735.1 bacterium
CGTCCGGTTGGCGCCTGGAAACGTAGGCGAATTCGTGGATTCGGGGAGGCTTTCAGGTGCCGACCGGGCGTGGAGGATGTCGTCATGGCGCCGAATGACTTTTTCAACGGGCTGCTAGCCCCGATGGTTGATCCTCAGGTCGAAACGCCCGCGCGCGACTTCGCGGACCTCGTCCTCGATGCGCAGCTCGACTCGACGCTCTTGCCCGAGCGCGAGGAGTTCCGGCACGAGAATCGCGGTCTAGGCGCCTGGTCCCAGTACATCGCGATGCGCGTCGCCCAGCGCGCGCTGTGGTACTCGCCGCACTTCGTGCAGAAGGGCGCGATCGCCGCGCTCGCCCGTCTGTGCCGCATCGTCGATCGCCGGCATACGCGCGGGGCGCGCGACTACATTGCCACCGCCATGCCGCATCTGTCGGCGCGCGAGGTTGACGGGCTCGTTCTCGATGCGTGGAAGCACCTGATGCGGCTGGGGGTGTCGAGCGAGGGGCTCGCCGCGCGGCTGACGGGCCGGCGGCTCGGCGACCACTTCGACGTCGAGCTCTCGGACGCGGCGCGCGCTGTGCTCGAGTCGGACGGCGGCTGCATGTTGGTCACGGCCCACGTGGGCGACTGGGAGATCGCTGCGCTGGCCCTGAAGACGATCGGCTTCGCGCCGATCTTCGGGGTCGGCAAGGTGCCGCGCAACGACCTCTTGGCCCAGCGCATTCAGCGCATGCGCGAGTCGTTGGGTGGGCTGCTGATCGGCCGCAAGGGGGCGATGCGCACCGTGCCGCACGTCGTGCGCGAGGGGGGCTCGGTCATCCTCCTGCTTGACCACCGCGCGCGGGTGAAGCCGGTCCTCGCCCCGTTCTTCGGGCGCGAGGCGAAGTGCGACCGCAGCGCTGGCGTGCTCGTCCGGCGCGTCAAGGCGCCGCTCGTCTTCTTCGCCTGCTACCGGGCCGAGGAACGCTGGCGCTTCCGCCTCGACATCGGGACGGTGATCCGACCCGACGAGCTCGCCGGGCTCAGCAGCGAGGGCGTCGCGGCCCGCATCAACGCCGAGTTCGAGCGCGTGATCCTGAAGCAGCCCGATCAGTACTTTTGGCTCCACGACCGCTTCAAGGGGATGCCGGCCCGCGGCGCGTGATCGGCGGCTGGGTCGGGACCGCAGCACGCCGCGCTGCAGCTCGTCGAATACGAACGATGGCCAGTACGTGAATGGGGCCGCCCGATTCCGCAGACTGGGACCCGATCATGACCTCCAAGACGCCGCATCCCTTCGAGCCGATGCTCGGGGTCGAGCTCTACCCGCTCGAATCGCGTCCCTCGCTCGTGTCCCTCGAGGACTTCTGCGAGGTGCCGCCCCCGCTCGCTGGCTTCGACGCCTTCGTCGACTCCCTGCCGGACATCTATGCCGGCACGGACTTCAAGGACCTCGTCCAGCGCATCGTCGCGGCCCGCCAGGCGGGCCGCCCCGTCGTGATGGCGATGGGGGCGCACGTACTCAAGGTCGGGCTCGCCCCGTTGGTGATCGACTTGATGCGCCGCGGCGTGGTGACCGACGTTGCCCTCAACTCGGCCGGTGCGATCCACGACTTCGAGATCGCGACGGTGGGGCGAACGTCGGAGAATGTCGACACCCAGCTCCCTGCCGGCAAGTTCGGTTTCGCCGATGAGACCGGCGCCGCTCTGGCCGAAGGGGCGCGGCGCGGAGCGCATCCCCCGGAGGGCGAGACACCCGGCTTCGGGCGTGGCCTCGGCCGCATGCTGATCGAGCGCGACGCGCCGCACGTCCACCTGTCGGTGCCCGCCAACGCCGTGCAGCTCGGCCGCGGCGTTACCGTGCACCCCGCGATCGGTGCCGACATCGTGCACATGCACCCGGCGGCGGACGGTGCCGATCTCGGCGCCGCCGCGCTCGCGGACTTCCAGAACGTATGCGGCCTGGTCAGCGAGCTCGACGGGGGCGTCTGGATCAACGTCGGCTGCGCCGTGCTGCTGCCGGAGATCTTTCTCAAGGCCGTCAGCGTCGCGATCAACCTGGGACGCGATCTCGAGAACATGACCACCGCCAACCTCGACATGATCCGCCAGTACCGGGCGGAGACGAACGTCGTGCGCCGGCCGCCCGGCCGAGGGATCACGATCATCGGTCAGCACGAGCTACTCCTGCCGCTCCTGCGGCAGGCAGTCCTCTCGAAGCTAATGGCTGCCGGTTGGAAGGAGGGATCGGAGTGATCGACTCGAATGAGCTCGAACGGCATCTCGGCCAGCTCGGGCGCCCGCGCGTTCTGATCGTTGGCGACCTGATCATGGATCGCTACATCATGGGGGAGGTCGGACGGATCTCGCCCGAGGCACCCATCCCGGTCTTGGCCGCCAAGAGCAGCGAACTGCGGCTCGGTGGTGCGGGCAACGTCGCCGCGAACCTGCGGGCGATGGATGCCGACGTCGGCGTCATCGGCGTCGTGGGCGACGACGGACACGGCCGCGCGATGCAGGAGATGCTGAACGACGGCGGCATCGACACCGATCATGTCGTGGTCGACGCCACGCGCCCGACGATCGAGAAGACGCGCATGATGAGCGGCGTGCAGCAGATGCTGCGCGTCGACTGGGAGGACGCCCGCGGCGTCGATGGCGACGTCCTCGCGGGCATCCTCGAGCGCGTGCCGTCCGCGGTCGCCGCCGCCAGCGCGGTGATCCTGTCCGACTACGGGAAGGGCACGTTGACGCCCGAGGTCATCGCCGCGGTCGTGCGTGCAGGTCGCGCGAGCGGCGTCCCCGTGCTCGTCGACCCCAAGGGGACGGACTACGCGCGGTACGCGGGAGCCACACTGATCACGCCCAACAAGAAGGAGGCGGAGACGGCGCTGGGCGAGAAGATCAAGAGCCTCGACGCGCTGCCCGACGCGGCGGATCGGCTCATCGCGGAGGCCCAGCTCGATCTCGTCATCATCACGCTCGGCGCCGAAGGCATCTACTTTCGCACTCGCGCGAACGACGGCGAAAGCCGGCTCGAGGGGCGCGTACCGGCCCTCGCGCGCGCGGTCTACGACGTGACGGGCGCGGGCGACACGGTCGTCGCGCAGCTCGCGCTCTATCTCGCCTCGGGCCTCGAGCTCGAGGTCGCGGTCTCGCTCGCCAACCACGCGGCGGGCATCGTCGTCGAGCGCCTCGGCACCCATTCGGTCACGCGCACCGAGCTGGCCGCGCGGCTGAAGGACGAGCTGCCGAAGATCCCCAAGATCCTCGACGACGACAGCCTGCGCGACGCACTCGAGGAGTGGCGGCGCGCCGGCAAGCGCATCGTCTTCACGAACGGTTGCTTCGACGTCCTGCACCTCGGCCACGTGCAGTACCTGCGCTTCGCGCGCTCGAAGGGTGACCTCTTGCTCGTCGGCGTCAACGACGACGCGAGCGTCCGTCGCCTCAAGGGTGACGAGCGTCCGGTCAACGTGCTCGCCGACCGCATGGGCGTCCTGGCGGCGCTCGAGATGGTCGATGGGGTCGTCGCGTTCGGAGAGGACACGCCCAAGGAGCTCGTCGAGTGCGTCACCCCCGACGTGCTCGTCAAGGGCGAGGACTACGCGGACAAGGTCGTCGTCGGCCGGGAGTGGGTCGAGTCCCACGGCGGCCAGGTCGTCCTCGCGCCACTGGTCCAGGGTCGCTCGACGACCGAGGCCCTGCGCAAGGCCCGCGGCGGCGCGGGCGTCGAGGGAGCGTAGCCGTTCCCCAGTCGGCACAACCCGACGACGCGCGCTCCGCACACGGTCCATTGCTCGCGGTCAGTGGCGCGCTGATCGCGGCCTTCTCGGTCGCCTGTGGAATCGGCGGCGGGCTGATCGGCGTCCCGGTCCTGCACTACCTGTTTGGGCTGCCGCTGAGGCGCGCGGTCGCGACGACGCTCGCGCTGGTGTTCGCCTCGGCGACGGCCTCCACGGTGACCGAGGCGCTGCATCCCGACGCCGCGCTGTACCCGGGACTGATCGTGACGTTGGCGGCGACGGCTCTGGTCGGCGCGCAGCTCGGCTTCTTCATCGCCAAGCGCATCTCGACGGTGCGCCTGAAGATGGTGTTCTGCCTCGTGATCGCCGGCTCCGGACTGCGCGTGATTCTGAAGGACCCGGGCCTACCGCCCCTCGAGGACTTCCTTCCGAGTCAGCACGACTACCTGCTCGTCGGCGCCATCGGGCTGTTCGCGGGAGTCGTCGTCCCGCTGCTCGGCGTCGGTGGCGGGTTGATCATGGTTCCGTCGCTGCTCTTTGGGATGCCCGACATCGGCTACCTCGGAGCGCGCGCGACGAGCCTTGCCGTCGCGACGGTGACGTCGGCGCGGTCGTTGGCGATGTATGCGAAGGAGAAGGATGTTGCATGGCCGACGGCGCGCTGGTTCGCGGCGGGAGCGCTCGTCGGTGCCGTTTGCGGCGTGTGGATCGTCCACCTCCCGGGTGTGCCCGAGGTCGGTCAGGTGCTGCTCGGCGTTCTGCTCTGCGTCTCGTCGATCCGCTTCGGGCTCGACGTGGCGCGCTCCTACCGGGCGTCGGATGCGGATTTTCCAACGGAGACAGAAGAAACGGGCACCGGCTGACGTAGCTAGTGGTGTGATTCACTCTTGTGCGGCATTCTGGTCGGTGCGTACGCGTTCGCTGCAAGGCGCAGCGACGACGCGACTTCGCTGCAAGTCTCGGAGGAGGCGCAACGCAGCAGCGGGCGGGTACGCATCGAC
>JAAELL010000580.1 GCA_024226735.1 bacterium
GCCGATCGCCGTCCTCGCGGGCAGTGAACAGGCGAGCCTCGCGAATCGTTGGCAAGAGCTCGGGTGGAAGGTCGTACTCGCCGGAGAGCTCCAGGCGAAGGGAGCTGAGCACCTGGCCGAGGTCGTGAGAAAGGCGACTTGAGGAGTGCGTGCTCCGGACCATCCTGGACACCGATTCCGGAGCAAGCTGGACAGCGATTCCGGGGTGAAGCTGGACGCCGATTCCGGAGCAAGCTGGACAGCGATTCCGGCGTGAATCTGGACACCTGAAGGGTTGCGCTCCCCGGGCGCTCGATGCTGCCTGGCACCTCGAAAGGAGGTGCTCATGTCAGCACAGAGAGTGCCCATGCACAAAGTAAGAGAAGTTCTACGCTTACGCCTCTCCGCCGGTCTGTGTGACCGGCAGATCGCCCGTTGCCTCAAGATCAGCCCCACGACCGTCGGCGATTACCTCAAACGAGCCGAGTCGGCGAATCTCCGCTGGCCGCAGCCCGAGGATCTCGACGACGATGAGCTCGAACGTCGGCTCTTCCCGCCGCCGCCGAACGAGAGTCGCCCCGAGTCGCCTCGTCCCCTGCCGGAGTGGGGCTACATCGCCGCGGAGCTGAGGCGAAAGCACGTCACGCTGACGATCCTCTGGCAGGAGTACAAGGACCAGTACCCCGACGGCTACCAGTACAGCCAGTTCTGCGAGTACTACCACCGCTTCGCCAAGAAGATCGACGTCGCGATGCGCCAGACGCACCACGGCGGCGAAAAACTCTTCGTCGACTACTCCGGCGACGGCATCCCCTGGTTCGATCCGCACTCCCGCCAGTGGCGCGAAGCGGCACTCTTCGTCGCCGCCCTCGGTGCCAGTAGCCGCTTCTACGCCGAGGCGACGGAGACCGAGACGCTTCCGGACTGGATCGCCTCACACGTCAACGCCTTCGAGTACTTCGGCGGCGTCACCACGCTGATCGTGCCGGATCAATGTCGCACCGCGGTCAAGCGTCCGTGCTACTGGGATCCCGACATCAATGCGACCTACGCCGACATGGCGCGTCACTTCGGCACCACCGTCGTGCCGGCGCGACCGCGTCGTCCCAAGGACAAGGCGAAGGCCGAAAACTGCGTGCTCCTGGCTCAGCGCTGGATCATCGCCGCGCTGCGCCACCGCACGTTCTACAGCGTCGCTGAAATCAACGCGGCGATCCGCGAGCTGCTCGTCCTTGTCGACCAGCGCAAGATGCGCAAGCTCGGGCTCTCGCGCCTCGAGCTCTTCGAGAAGCTCGACCGTCCTGCGTTGTCGCCGTTACCGACGGAACGCTACGAGTTCACCGAGTGGACCTACGGCGTGCGCGTCAATCTTGACTACCACGTCGCCGTCGACTCGCACGACTACAGCGTGCCGTACCAGCTCGCCCACAAGCACATCGACGTCTGCGCGAGCCGCAGCGTCGTGGAGTTCTTCCACAAGCACCGCCGCGTCGCCAGTCACCCTCGCAGCGACGAGCGCGGTGGCGTTACGACTGACGAAGCGCACATGCCGGTGGCACATCGCAAGCACCGCAACGCGTCTCCGTCGACTCTCATCGAACGCGCACGGCGCATCGGTGCCTCGACCGCCGAGCTCCTCGAGACCATTCTCACCGAGCGCCCTCATCCCGAACAGGGCTACCGCGCTTGCCTGGGGATCCTGAGTCTCGCCAAACGCTACGGCGACGAACGACTCGAGAGAGCCTGCTTCCGAGCGCTTGTCTCGGGTTGCCGAGCCTACGGCTCGCTGCAGTCGATTCTCAAGAAGGGGCTCGATAGCGAGCCCCTGGAGGCACCGTCGGCGCCGCCGCTCGGGGCGCACGAGAACATTCGCGGCTCCAGCTACTACAACTGAGGACAACTTCATGACCATCGAACAGACCTTCGAGAAGCTCGCCGCGATGAAGTTCAGCGGCATGTACGCGGCACTGGAACGTTGGTGGAACGAACGCTCGAAAAGCCCTGCCAACGCGCTCGATCCCGAAGAGCTCGTCGGCCTCCTGACGGATGCGGAGTGGACGGCTCGCGAGAACCGCAAGCTCACCTCCCGTCTCAGGCGTGCTCGCTTCCCGATGCGCGCTCGTGTGGAGGAGGTCAACTACCGCCACCCGCGCGGACTGCGCAAGCAGGTGATGCTCGACCTCGTCTCGTGTCGCTGGATCGCGGCGCGTCAGAACCTGATCATCAGCGGCGCGACGGGTCTGGGAAAATCGTGGCTACCCTGTGCGCTCGGCGAGAAGGCGTGCCGTGACGGCTACTCGGTGCTCTACACGCGCTGCCCGACAATCTTCGAGGAGCTGCGGCGCGCGCACGCCGACGGGACCTACGCGAACGTGCTCAAGAGGATCGCGAAGACGCACCTCTTGATCATCGATGACTTTGGCTCGACCGCGCTGGAGCCGCGCGAGCGTCGGGATCTGCGCGAGATCCTCGAGGGCCGCTACGCGGCGAGTTCGACGATCGTCACCAGTCAGCTCGAGCCGAAGCACTGGCACTCGTTCATCGGCGACGACACGGTGGCCGACGCGATCTGCGACCGCTTGGTCCACAACGCTCACCGGCTCGAGCTCGCCGGCGAGTCGATGCGCAAGCTCCGCGGGCTCGACGACAGCGACAGCGACAACAACGAGTCCTGAGCGATGTCGCCCGAGAGCGCGTCGCGTCGAAGCGGCGACAGGACACAGGCGGGGCCGACGCGGGCACTCAGCTCGAGGGGCCTCACGCCAACGAAGAAGGGCGGGGTCCCCCAACTGGTAAGGAGAACACACCGATGCGAACGGTTTCCCCAGAGCTACTGCGGCGACTACGCAACGACGTCCCGGTCGCGGACGTGATCGACCAGCTCGGCGTACCGACCACGAGGCGAGGTGCACGGCGCACGTTTCGCTGTCCGCAGTGCGAGGGCTTCCATACCGGCGTCCACCGATCCGCGAACCTGGCGCGATGCTTCCGCTGCAAGCGGAACTTCAACCCGATAGACCTCGTGATCGCCGAGCGCGCGTGGTCGTTCCTCGACGCAGTCAGGTACCTCGGCGACGAGTTCGTCGCCAACCGTCTCGACGACGCTCGGACGCTCCCGGTCACGAGTCCGACACGGTCGCCAGAGGCGCGCGTGGGGCCGCGGCGACGGGACGATGAGAGGAGGTGCTGAGAAGCGAAGCAAATCCCACGACTTCCAAGAGCAGCGAACACCCGTTACGCTCTGAATCTGGACACTGACCACCGACAACCGAGCCCGGCGACGTGACCCTCGACGAGGTGTCCAGCTTGGTCCGGAATCGGTGTCCAGCTTCCCCCCGGAATCGCTGTCCAGAATCGCCGGAATACGCATCGAGCTCCTTCACGATGGCGAGAAACCCGCTCACTCCGGGTGAGAAAGCGGGGATCCCACTACCCCGGGTGTAGAGACGCGTCGTCGACTTGCCCGGATGCCGGCTGCTCGTCGCCATCGTGTAACGACCACCGCCGCTGGACATGACCAGCAGCCTCCCATCCGCCACGTGCGACATGTAGGTCTTCTCGATGCCGATCGCC
>JAAELL010000581.1 GCA_024226735.1 bacterium
ATGTTGCCGATCTCTCGCACCATTCGGACAGCATCGCCCTTCTGCTCGGCGGTGAACTTCCGTCGTTTCCTCTTCGCCATGTCGGACATCCTCGCGCATTCCGCGCAATCTGGGGTGTCCGATGAGCCCAGGGAAGGTCAGCTGTTGCGTTGCATGCCCAGGGTCGCAGTTCGTTGCAGGAGGCCTGGCATAGAAGCCCCGCTCGAGCGGCTTTGGAGTGTTCCGTTCCGGCGCGCCCCTAGGGTATCGCGGAACGGAACGGGGAACGCTGGGGCGCGGAGCGGTCAGGAGCGTGCCCAGCCGTCGGACGAGCGATGGATGGCGCCGCTGCAAGCGAGCTGATCGAGGACGTCGCCGAGGCGCTGATTGTTGACTCGCAAGAGCGAGCGGATCTCAGTGCGAGGAAGAGCCCGGCCCTCGCGCGCGAGCAGCTCGAGGACGTCGTCGGCCAGCTTGCGCTCGCGCAAGCTGGCCGGATCGACACGTGCTTCGCAGACGCGTAGCTGCGCAGTGTCCTGCTCGGGGTCGACGACGAGCTCGATCTCCATCGGCTCGGGCGATCGCGCCGCGCGGTGCTCGAGCGTGAGCAGCAGTCGATCGCCGCGTCGTGCGAGGTAGGCATTCGAGTCGCCGATCGCATGCAGGTCGCTCGAGCCGCGCAGCGCCTGACCGGGCTGAGCGCGCGCCTTCTTGCTGGCGTGATGTACCAAGACGACGGCCACGTCGAAACGCCGCTGCAGATCGCGTATGTAGCCCAAGAGGCCGGAGATCTCCGACGAGCTGTTTTCGTCGAGGCGGTGGATGCGGACCAAGGGATCGAGCACCAGGAGCCGCGGCCGTAGCGCCTCGATCGTGGCGGCCAAGCGCGCCTGATCGCCGGCGAGATCGATGCGTAACGAAGACGCCGTGATCACGTGCAGATCGAGGACCGCGATGTCGAGTCCGCGCGACTTGCACAGCGCTTCGACGCGATCACGGACCTGCGGCAGCGAGTCCTCGGCGAGGTAGACGAGCACGGCGCCGGAGGTGGCGCAGGGGAAGTGCCCGAGCGCTGGCGTGCCCGATGCGACGCTGACCGCCATCTCCAGTCCGAACCAGCTCTTGCAGCACTTGGGCGCCCCGCCGACTAGGCCGATGGCGTTGCGTGCCCACAGCCCATCGATCAGCCAGCGTTCCTCGGACTCCTGCACCTCGAGCTTGCAAGCCCGCAGGACCGGCAGCGTGCGGCCATCTTGTGCACCCATCAAGGCCACAAGTGCTTTCGGGCACGAGCCACCTGCGCGCTGCCACACATGTCGGCGTCCTGCTCGTGCGCGATCTCGAGGCTTTTGCGCGCGAGCTGGTCGGTCGCGCGCAGATTGCCGCGGCCGATCTCGAAGATGGCGTCGGTCGCGCCGTCGTCGAAGGGCAGTGCCTGTGCGCCGGCGATCGTGCAGCGGTGCTCGAGATAGGAGCGCGTCTCGTCGCGCGAAAGCGTGCGCAAAGTCGCGTAGTGCGCGAGGCGCTTGGCGACGTCGTCGAGCTCCTCACGGCGCAACAGATCGCGCAACTTCGGTTGCCCGGCGAGCACGATGCTGAGCACCAGGCGGCTGTCCATGTCGAAGTTGGTCAGGACGCGCAGCATGGCGAGCACGTCGACGCGCAGGTCGTGGGCCTCGTCGAGGATGAGCACCGGGCGCAGGCCGTCGGTATCGGCGGTCTCGAGGAAACGCTCCTGGAGCTTGCGTACTAGCGATGGATAGCTGCCGACCGGCGGCAAACCGAGCGCGGCTGCGATCTCGCGGCACATGTCGCGTTTCGACAGGCCGGTGACCTTGACGTAGTGCGTGCGGTAACGCGCATCGGGTAACCGCTTGACGATCGCGCGCAAGAGCGACGTCTTCCCGGTGCCGGCTGGTGCGATGAGCGCGCAGGACATGCGCTGCTCGATGGTCTGGAGCAGCGCGCTGAGCGCGTCTTCGTATTCCGCGAGCGGGAAGCGCTCGCCGTTTTCGATCTCACGGGTGAACGGCGTGCAGTGGAAGCCGAATCGGCTGCGTAGATCCTTCATGCTCAGTCCTTGGATTGGTGGTTTGCTTGAAAGCCGCCGCCCTGGTCGACGACGGGTCCGAAATCGCGCTGGAAGGCCAGGTCCGCGGCCGAGGGCGGCGGCGTGGCTTGAACGTCGGGCTCTTTGCGCGCCGCTCGCGCGCGAGGCGCGTGGGCATTGGCCTCGAGGTCGGCCGGAAGGAGATCGATGAGCCGGTCCTCGTGCAGAAAGCCGATGCTGCCGTCGAGCAAGCGGCGCCGACAAGTGACGCGCTGGCCGGCGTAGCCGCGCGGCAGCTCGTAGAGCACCGAGTCGATCGAGACGATGCCGTCGGCCGAGACACGGCGCTCGAGCCAGACCTCGAACTTGCGGCGCAGCTCAGCCTCGCTCTTGGGGAAGCGCAGCGGTTTGGCGTCTGAGTGGAATCGCTGCCAAGGCGCCTGACCGCCCAAGCTCTCGTGAGCACGATGTCCGTACTGCTCGCGCAGGTAGTGCTGCAGGCGCAGCTCGAGCGCGCGGCAGTCGGAGTCCACGTCGGGGCGGCCGTCGAGATTGCGCAGCACGTCGCCGATGGCGGTGAGGTGAAAGCGCTCGATCTTGCCGTGGCCTTCGGGGTAGGCCTTCTCGCCGTGGATCAAGAGGATGCCGAGGCTCTTGATCACGGCCTGTGTATCACCGGCGATGAAACCGGGTCCGTGGTCGAGGTAGATCACCGTCATGAATCCACTGCGGCAGATGCACTCGTAGAGTCCGCGCTGGAAGAGCGCGGCGGTCTCCGAGGTGCCGACGACGACGTGCAGCCCGGCGCG